>JBBRBX010000006.1:0-79406 GCA_038205395.1 Caldilineales bacterium | reverse complement strand
TAGCGGCGGCAGTGCTGATTGCCAAACAAGTGCCATCCTGCGGGTGCATTAGCCTGGGTGGTAGACCGGCATGGTATACTGGCGCCAGCTTGCAGTGGTTGAAAAGAGCAAGGAGAAATGATGGCCAGCAGCCGGCAAAATCAACAGCACAGCATCTATGCCGACCATGCCGCCACGACCCCGGTGGACCCGCAAGTTGTGCAGGCGATGCTGCCCTACTTTAGTGAAGTTTACGGGAATGCATCCAGCATTCACCGCAGCGGCCGGCAGGCAGGCGTCGCCCTCGAAAGTGCGCGCCGCACCATCGCCAGCTTGATCGGGGCCAAGTCTGGCGAAATTATCTTCACCGGCTGCGGCAGTGAGAGCGACAATGCCGCGCTGCGCGGGATTGCCCTGGCGCGCCGCGCCGCCACAGGCGCTGGGCGCATCCTCACCACACCCATCGAGCATCAGGCCGTGCTGGCCACTGCGCTTGAGTTGCGCGACCACTATGGCTTTGCTGTGACCTGCATCCCGGTGGACGGCGACGCCCGTATCGATGTAGATGCCTTTGCCGCTGCGCTGGGTGACGGCGGCAATGTGGCGCTGGCCAGTGTCATGCTGGCCAACAATGAAGTGGGGACGGTGCAGCCGGTGGCGGAGTTGGGGCGGCTTTGCCGCGCTGCCGGCGTGCCGCTGCACAGCGACGCCGTGCAAGCGGTGGGCAAGCTGCCGCTGAATGTGCAGCAACTGCAGGTGGATGCACTGAGCGGCGGGGCGCACAAGTTTTATGGGCCCAAGGGGGTCGGCTTTCTATATCTGCGCAGCGGGACGCCGTTTTGGCCGCAGCAGACAGGCGGCAGCCACGAAGGAGGGCGCCGCGCCGGCACGGAAAATGTCGCGCTGATTGTGGGGATGGCCAAGGCGCTGGCGTTGGCGGAAGCGGAGCGCGAACCGGAGATGGCGCGGCTGACTCGCTTGCGCGAGCAACTGATTGACGGTGTGTTGGGTGCAATCGAGGATGTGCGGCTTAGCGGCGCACGCGCAGAGCGGCTGGCCAATCATGCCAGCTTTCTTATCCGCGATGCCGAGGCCGAAGGAATGTTGATTGCGTTGGACATGGCGGGCATCGCCGCCGGCAGCGGCAGCGCCTGCTCCAGCGGGGCACAGCGTCACAGCCATGTGCTGGAGGCGATGGGGATCAGCGCCACTGAGGCCGCCGGCGCGCTGCGCTTCAGCTTGGGCCGCAGCAGCAGCGCTGAGGATGTAGACTGTATTGTCAGCCGGCTGGCGGCCATCGTGCAGCGGATGCGCCGCTAAGACAAATCAAGACAAATTAAGACAAATAGAGTCAGGTCGATGTGGTGTCGGGATAGGTGACGAACTTATAGCCGACGCCGCGCACTGTTACAATCCGTTCCGGATGGCTGGGGTCCACTTCAATTTTGGTGCGCAGCCGCCGTACAGCCAGCTCCACCAGATTGAGGTTGTCGCTGCCGCTGTAGCCCCATACTTCGTTGAGCAATTCCGCTTTGCTGGTGGGGCGCTCGCCGCGCTTGGCTAGATAGTGCAGCAGGGCAAAGTCCGTCGGCGTCAACTCGATCACTTTTCCTTGCACCTCAACCCGCTGCTGCGCGTTGTAGATGTATAAATCGCCATAGGTTTTGACGTCAAATGCCTCTCCTTCCAGCAGATGGATAGCACGGCGCAGGACGGCCTGGATACGCGCCTCCACTTCCTTGAAGTGAAAGGGCTTGGCGATATAGTTATCGGCGCCCAGTTCAAAGCCGCGCACCACATCTTCCTGCCGGTTGAGGGCTGTCAGCATGATGACAGGGACATCGGAAAAGCAGCGCAGATTGTTCAGCAAGGTGAAGCCGTCCATGACCGGCATCAAGACATCCAGCATGACGAGGTCAAAGTACTCGGTTTCCAGCAGCGCCAACGCCGTAGGGCCGTCACTGGTGGCAACTACGTCATACCCGAGCCGCCGCAGCGATAGAACCATCAGGTCGCGCATCAGCCGCTCATCGTCGACGACTAAAACGCGGATATCGCCGGCCAGCCTGCCCGCTGCCGGCGCGTAGCCGTTTTTTGCTGCTGCCTGTGGCGCCGAAATCTGTTTGGAATCTGCGAAACTGCTGTTCATTGCCTCTACCTGATGAACGTACTAATCTGAAACGGTCTCTCCACCCCTATCACTTACGAGAAAGGTATCCGTAAGTTAGATGTTAAGTTATTTCAGCTTAGCATAAAATGATACCGTTTTCAAGCGGCGATTGGTCTAGTTTTTTGGCTTATATGCGCAACAAATGTCCGCATCCCGTAAGCTTTGGAGTGTGCAATTTTGCTGATTTTACCAGTTGCAACGCTTGTTGCAGGTATGCTATACTGAGCACATCAGGATGCTCCCTAGCGTTCCTCCATTCTTAGGCTCAAACTGTATCTGTTTGACAACAAGGAGAAAAAACTGAATGGCAAGTGTGACGTATGAACATGTCTTTAAGCGGTATGGCGATGTCACAGCGGTCAACGACCTGACGATTCATGTCGAGGACAAAGAATTTCTTGTCTTCGTCGGCCCGTCCGGCTGCGGCAAGACGACAAGTCTGCGCCTGTTGGCAGGTCTGGAAGAGATTACGGAGGGCAACATTATGATTGGCGACCGTGTCGTCAATGATGTTCCGCCGAAGGATCGTGATATCGCAATGGTGTTCCAGAGCTATGCTCTGTATCCCCACATGAGTGTGTATGACAACATGGCATTCGGCCTGAAGCTGCGCAAGACGCCCAAGGCCGACATTGATCGCCGCGTGAAGGAAGCCGCCGATATTCTGGATATTGGCCACCTGCTGGATCGCAAGCCCAAGCAACTCTCCGGCGGCCAGCGCCAGCGTGTGGCTGTAGGTCGCGCTATCGTGCGTGAACCGGCTGTGTTCTTGTTTGACGAGCCGCTCTCCAACTTGGATGCCAAGCTGCGTGTGCAGACGCGCTCCCAGCTTACGCGTCTCCATCAGCGGCTGGCCACGACCTTTATCTATGTGACGCACGACCAGGTTGAAGCCATGACCATGGCCTCGCGCATTGCCGTGATGAAGGATGGCTTGCTCCAGCAGATCGACTCGCCGCAGGCGCTGTACGATCACCCCTCCAACGTCTTTGTCGCCGGCTTTATCGGCAGCCCCAGCATGAACTTCTTTGACGCTACGCTGGTCGAGAGTGACGGCAAATTGGAGATCAACACCGGTGGTTTCCGCATGGAAGTGCCGCCGGCCAAGGCGGAAGAGTGGCGCCCGCACAAGGGCAAGCAGGTGATCTTCGGCATTCGCCCCGAAGACATGCATGCCAAGCCCTATGTTGCGCCCGGCATCCTGGAAGCCGACATGTCGGCTAAGGTCGATGTGATTGAGATGATGGGTAACGAGATCTTCCTCTATCTGTTTACGACCGACAACAAGCAGTTCATCGCTCGCGTTGACCCGCGCGTGCGTGCGCAGACCGGCGACGACATCCAGTTGGCGGTCAACATGGGAAACGCACACATCTTCGACCCGAAGACCGAGGTAAGTCTGGCCGGCTAAACTTGCCTCTGCCCACCGCCGGTAGTAGGGAGGCAGCAAATGCTGTCTGCCGGTCCTCGGCGGCGTGGCCATCTCTGGGGCGCATTGAGCACACCTGAACAGAGGGGCCGGCATCAGTTGATGCCGGCCCCTCTGTGTTTCTGAAGGGCTTTGCACAAGTGACTGCTATGTATACCAAGCTCGATCTGTCGCTTGAGGCCGCTGCCCGGCTGCTGCACCAGGCAAAACGCATCGTCTGTTTGACCGGCGCCGGCGCCAGCGCCGAATCAGGCATCGCCACCTTTCGCACAGCCAATACCGGGCTGTGGTCGCACTTCAATTCGCAGCAACTGGCGAGCCAGGAGGGTTTTGCCGCCAACCCCGGCATGGTGTGGCAGTGGTATATGCATCGTCTGGCGGCCGTCGAAGCTGCTCATCCCAACGCCGGCCATCTCGCCCTCGCCCAGTTGGAAAAGCAAAAACCAGCCTTTACGCTGGTGACGCAAAATGTGGACAATCTGCACGAGCGCGCCGGCAGCCGCCATGTGCTGCATCTGCATGGGCGTATCACGCACTTCTATTGCAACGTCTGCTCGGTTGCGCATGAACTGCAGCCGGCGGAGAGGCATGCTTCACTGCCGCCGCACTGCCCAAGCTGTGGGGGTGCGATCCGGCCTGCGGTCGTCTGGTTTGGCGAAACGCTGCCCGCACGGGTTCTTGACAAAGCCTGGCAGGCCAGCGAGCGCTGTGATCTGTTTTTGGTTGTGGGGACCAGCGGCGTTGTCAACCCAGCGGCGCAACTGCCCCTGGTTGCACAGCAGCATGGGGCGCACTTGATCGACATCAACCCGGAGGTGACGCCCATTGCCGAACGCGCCGACATTCGGCTTCCGGGCCGCGGCGGCTTTGTTTTGTCCCGTCTGCTGCAGTTGATGAGCGGCTTAGGGGGCTGACCAATCGAGCCAGCCTTCGCTGACCGTCAGCGTTTGCGTGACGCCGGCAACGCTCACCGTCAGCGGCAGCGGCTGTGTGCCGGCCTGACGCTGCAGCAGCAGCCGGTAGCTGTCAGGTGTGATTCCTTCCGGCAGCCAGTAGGAAAAGGTCACTTGCTGTTGACCGTCCGGCGGCAAAATAAAGAAGCCAGCGAATTCCTCAGTTCCTCGCTCGCCACGACGGCTGCTGATGCTGGAGCTATCCAGCCCCTTGGCCGTCATCAGCCGGCTGCCGGCGGGCGCAAACAGGCGCACATAGTCAAAATAACAGCGGGAAATCATCTCCGCATAGCTGCTGCCATAGCGCGGCGAAGGATCACAGCCTGGGTCGGGCGTGGTGATCGGATGCGTATAGCGGATGGAAAGCGTCGCTTGCGCCACCTGGTCAGCACCGTTGGGCCAGGTGACACTGTAGGTCAGCGCGCGCTGGATGGCGGCATCCACCTTGTTGTAGCCCATGTTGGTGTCAACGACGGCTACATAGTCAGCGCCTGCCGCCGGATGCAGACCGCCATCCCAACGCGCTGCCGTCAGCACACTCTGCACCTGCGGGTTGTTGACCCAGCCTTGGATGGAGCGGTCATCCATGGCGGCCTGAACCGCTGTCAACAGGGCGCCATAGTCCACATCGCCGCTCTGGATGCGGTTTAGCGCCACTTTGGCAATGGCGGGAATAAAGTCTTTGCGCTGGCCAAACCATTCCATGTTCATGCCGGCAGCGATAGTGTTATCCGAGCCTACCGGCTGTTCCCAAAAGCGGATCACCTGCTGCTCAATGTTGTCGCTGGTGATCGGTGCGTCTGCGCCCGGCACCTCCAGCGACCCCAGGGCACTGATCAAGTGCTTTACGGCGTTGAGATCGATGGTAAATACGCCGTCTACAGCGACGCCGGCATCCTGCGCATAAAGAACGCGCGCCACCTGCGCCGTAGTCGGAAAATCGGGCGACCAGTTGGCGTCGCGCATCACGAGCAGCGGAATGCCCATATGCTCCTGCATGGGTCTGGGTGCGGGCGGATAGGTGCTCTGGTCGCTGTAGACGGTGTAGCTGTCGGCAAAATCAAAGCCGGTCAAGCGCCCGCCCGCCACCGAAATCCGGCCCACAGCAGCAATAAAGCCGCCGGTCGCGCGCAATTCTTGGTTGTTTTGCACCAGCAACAGATAGGTGCGCGGGGCTTCCATCCCCAGCAGCCAGGGCAGGGAAGGTCCCAAGCGTGCGCCCACCTCCCCAATCGACATTTCCCCCTGCACATCATCAACCGGCAGTTGGGCTGCATGGACAGATGACCAGCCCAATGCAATCATCGCCAAGAGCAACAGGGCAAAAAACCAGCGCATACCACGAATCATTTCCAGCAACAGGCTACTCATTTAATCTCCACAAAGGGCCGGCAACTGTTACATCCGTCTGTGCTACGTAGGCCGGCAGTTGCGCAAAGTAAATTGGTCTTTTTCCGTGGTTCGCAGAAATAATTGCATCAACCGATTGGCCGGCGCCGGCGATATCGGGGTGCAGTTCTGCTTGCAGGCGACGATACCACTCAAATTGGTAGAGCGATTCGTTTACTGTCGTCACGCCCGGCGCGACAGCCGCCAGTTCGCCGCTGCCCCATATACCATACCACAAAGCGAAGGTTTCGTTGTCGTTGAGTGTGATCACGATGCTGTCCGGCGTCAGGACGGCTTTCACCTCTTCCACATAGGCCAGCGCTGTACGATCTTCCGCCAGCGACATCTCGCTCCAGCGCCAGGCCGTTATGCCCAGCAAAACGGCCGCCGCCAGCGACCCCGCCAACGCAGTTCCCGCCGCCATACGTCCCCACCGGCGCGTCGCAAGCTGCCGCATCACCCAATTGCTCATTTGGCCAAGACCCACGGCCAGCCAGATCGCCATAAGCCAGCCGGCAGGCAGCAGATAGATGTCGCTGTCGCGCGTATAGTAAGCCAGCGCATAGAGGCTGATCGGCGTCAGCCAAAGCAGGCTGAAGTTGCGCAGGTGAGGCGCTGTGCGATCCCAGTGGGCTAAGCCAATTAGGGCGACGGCCAGCCCTGCAGGCGTATATTGGGCTGTAATCGTGTAGGCCCAAGCAGCCAGACGCGCCAGGATCGAGTCTGCCGGCGAAGCGAACAAATAGCCGCGATAGGCTGCACCGCTGACCAGCCACCAGAATCCCTCCCAGTTATCGGCGTAGCCCCAATTGACCGGCGGCGCGGCGGCGGCGGCAAGCGGTGTGCGGATATAAAAAAGTGCGGCGGCGGCGAGGCCCAAGCCGAAAACCGGCAGAAGATGCAGCAAGGCATGAGGCCGGTCACGCGTCTGCATCCACAAGAGATAGAAGGCCGCCGGCAGCAGCAGCACAAAGGTCAAGTGGTTGGCTGCCCCCAGCGCCACGATAGGGACAAGATACCAGCTCTGTCGTGGGTGCACCAGCACTGCCCACCCCAACAGCGCCAGCAAAAGTGCGTGCAGTGCATAGACCTCGGTAATGACGGCCTGCGCCCACAGCAGCGGCGACACCGCCCATGCCGCGGCTGCCAGGACGGACCAGAGCAGCCGCGCGTGAATGTCGCGCAGTAGGTAGCGGGCCGTTTGCAAGGTGATGCCGGCACTGAGCGCCGCACATAAAGCGCTGAAGATGGCCCCGCGCCAGTTGAGATCCGCGCCTGGTGCAAGCAACTGCGTCAGCCCCAGCCATCCCTGCAGCAGCAGCATGTAGAGTGGGTAGCCGGGGGGGTGGGGGACGCCGTTGACCAGCGCCGCCGTGATCAATTCGCCGCCATCGGCTCCTTGATGAGACCAGGTGAGGCCAGGCGCGAGTGAGAAAAAGTAGAGGAAAAAAGCAGATATGCTGACGCCGAGCGCAGCAGCGGCTGTGTACCAGCGCTGCCGCCTGGAGACAATGAGGGGCGGATGCAGCAAAGCGCTCGCGTCGGGCATGGCAGCCGGAATGGCAGCAGGGCAACAATAGGGCGCGGCTCAGCCACGCCCTATTGCGCGCCTAGCGCATCAATTTACCAGAACTCAACCAGCAACTTCGGCGGCATGCCGATGGTAATGCCGCTGTCGGCTGTGGCGCCGCTGCCCGCAGTCACCGAGGCCAGATTGGCAAAGGTTGTCCCATTGGGGACATCTTCCGCCACCCGCACACGCAACGTGGCCGAGACGGATTCACCTGCGGGGACAGACGGCCATGTGACGACCACCGTCGCACTGCCTTCTTCCTGGGTGGCGCCGCCATCCGCAGCCGCGACAGCCACCAACGTCAGCGGCCCCGGCAGTTCACTGCGCAGTACGACATCCGTTAATGGCTCCGCACCGGCATTGCTGACTGTGTAGACGAGGGCGATTTCCTTGCCCTGCACCGCAAACGGCGGCTGCTGGGCAACCGACACGCTCAATGCTGCTGCACTGCCTGCATCGCTTGCGGAAGCCAGAGGCGTGCCGTCGTCGTTCCGTTCCGCCAGATCCGCCGCGGCAAAGGTCGGCGTAATGAACTGGGCGCTGACCCAGCCGTTGGCAGGTGGCGCACCAACACAACAAATATAGAGCCAATCGGCGGCGGCGTTGCGGCCCAGCACGGAAACGGTGCTGCCGCCGGGCAGTTTGCCGATGACGCCACCGCTGGTGCTGGGCAAGCTGCGCACATTGAGGTTGACGCCGTCAACCGTGCCTTGCTGGCCGGTTGGGGTCGATATGCTCTGTCCGCTTGCGGCGGAGCCATCCGCTACAGGCAGTGAGGCCGCTTGTTCGGGAGTAAAATTGGGGGCAACCAAAGCAGCGCTCACCCATCCAGTGGTAACACCATCAGCAGTACAGCAGATCAACCACCAATCGCCTGCCTCATTGCGACCGTTAACAGTGACCGTGGATCCTTGGGTTAATTTGCCGATGACGGGAAATGTTGTAACCGGTCCCTGGCGCACATTGAGCGTCACAACCTGCACGACAGCCGTTAATGTACTGGTCGCCGTTTCCGTTTGTGTCAAGCTGCTGCCGACCGGCGTTTGGGTCTCCGTGTTACTACTGGAATTGTTGTTGTTGTTGCCGGAGTTGGACGGCACGGTAGGCCGCGGCGTCGGCGGCGGCACGGTCTGGTTGATTTCCGGTTGCACATCGGCGGCCAAGAGCGGCTGGCCCACCAGCAGCAGTCCGCAAAACAGCCCGGCTACCGTCAGCAGCAGCCAGTGACGGCGCAACCAACGCTCCACAACCTGCAACCCAGACAAACGGTTGTGCATAAAAAATCTCCTTAACTGACATGAATGGAATACGGGACTTTCATCCCTTATATTCGCTGCGCCTTATCCCACACCGCACTTTGCCGGCGGCGCAGCAACCTTACTGCGCCGGCATAGACAGCATAATTCATCACGCAGAAGTACAAAGGAATATAAAACAATTTGATCTTGCAGCCAAGTTGATCGAGCAGCCAACCACACAACGCAGCGCCATAGAACAGCAGTTGGCAGACCAAGATCGCCACATACAGCCATGCCCCTGTCGCCGCCAAAAGTACATTGGCTGCCAGCACCACCGGCAGCAGCAGCGGGGCGAGCGTCCAACGCAGCAGCCGGTGTGAGACATACTGCAGGCTCAGCACCCCATAGCGCCACGGATTCAGCAGCGCCGGCAGCCGGGCCACCGCCTGCAGCCCGCCGGCGGCAATCCTGACCTTGCGTTTCAGCTCCTCGCGCAGCGAAACGGAATGGCCTTCCACAGCATAGGCGTCCGGCGCATACGCCACGCGCCGTCCGCGCATAGAGATGCGCAGCGACAGATAGAAATCCTCGATCAGCGTATCCGGCGGCGCTGACTCATATAACGTCGTGCGGATCGAAAAAAGTTCACCTGCGGCGCCGACAACGGAATAAAGGGCGGCATCCAGACGCTTAAGCGTCGATTCGTAGCGCCAGTATACGCCTTCGCCCACCCCTTCTGCGCCCGCCAGCGGCTCGAAATGCACCCGCTTCTCACCTGCCACTGCGCCCGTGCGGCTGTCGGCATAGTGTTTGACGAGATTGCGCAGCGCTTCCGGGTTCAGCAGGGCGTTGACATCGCTGAAGACGGTCAGCGGCGTGTTGACGGTGAGCATTGCGCGCTCGACGGCTGCCAGTTTGCCGCGCCGTTCGGGCTGGTGCAGCACCTGCAGGCGGCAGCCCGGCGGCAGGGGAAAGTCGCGCAGCAGTTGTTCGCTGCCGTCGCTCGACCCGTCAGTGACAAAGAGCAACTCAAGACGCGCGTGCGGATAGTCCAATGCCAGGCAGTTGCGCAGCTTGTCAAGAATCAGGTCGGCTTCATTGTACGCCGGTACGACCAGGGTCAGCGGCGGCAGCTCGGTGAGCGGCAGGGAAGGAGGCGGTTGCCGCCACTGCGGGCGGCGCCAGTTCACCCACAGATAGATCAACAGCCCATAGCCAATATAGGTGTAGAAGAGAATCAAGACGCCGGCCCAAAACAGCCAAGCCCACACAGCGGCGGCGGTCACGTCTAGTGCGCGCCTTTGCCCTGCACGATTACCGGCAGTGTGCGCAGCAGGATGGCCAGGTCGCGGCGCAGGCTGTAATGGTCGATGTACTCCAGTTCGAGCTGAAGCCGTTCGGAAAAAGTCAGGCTGCCGCGCCCGCTGACCTGCATGGGGCCGGTCAGCCCCGGTTTGACGGCCAGACGCCGGCGCTGCAGGTCACTGTAGAGCTTCACGATGCGCTCTTCTTCGGGGCGCGGCCCCACCAGGCTCATCTCGCCGCGCAGCACGTTGTAGAACTGCGGCAGTTCGTCCACACTGGTGCGGCGCAGGATGCGGCCCACACGCGTCACGCGCGGGTCGTCGGCCAGCTTAAAGGCCGGCTCTGCGGCCAGTTGCTGCAGATCAAGCAGGCTGTCAAGCTGGCGCTCGGCATCGTTGACCATGCTGCGCAGTTTATAGATGCGAAAACGCCGCCCATTTTCGCCGATGCGTGTCTGGCCAAAAAAGATAGGGCCGGGCGAATCCAGTTTGATGGCGACAACTGCAATGGCGACCAAAGGAACGGCGAGCGCCAGGCCAATCAGGGCGCCGGCGATGTCGATGCCGCGCTTGATCAAGCGCTTCCAGCCGGGGATGATGGGTTGGCGTGCGCCCGGCAGCGCGCCGGCAAAGTGCACCGTGCCGGCCAGATAGCCGCCGCCCAGGGCCAACGCACGGGCGGCCAGCATCAAGGGGCCGATTGCGGCCAAAGGCCAGGCGCGCCGCGCCAGCTTGGCCAGTAACGGCATCGTTGACACGAGCAGCAGTCCGCTCAGCAACAGAGCCAGCGGCCACAACCACTCAGACAGCAGCGCCCCGGAAAGCGCCCGGCGCAGCTCAGGCAGCCAATCGACCAGCAGCAGGGGAAGCAGCGCCAGCAGCATATAGACCAGGACAATCTGCAGCTTGAGCACCTGCGGCGTGTGCGTATCCTCCACCATGCGGTCGGGGTGCAGACGGGTCAGCGGCGCCTTCCAAAAGCCCTGCGCATACTTGCGCTGCATATATTCACCCAGCGTGGTGTCATGCAGATGCGTCACGACTGCATGGGGGGCAAAAACCAGGCGATAGCCCTTCTCCGCCAGCCGGAAGCTGAATTCTTGGTCTTCGCAGGCGCCAAATTCGCTGTCAAAGCCGCCGTTGGCCAGAAAGAGCTGCCGGCGGTAGGCGGCTGAGTAGTTGTCGATAAAATCGATCTGGTCGCGCCGGCGTGCGCGGTCGTAGCGGTCTTCGTACTCCGCCTGCACAAAGCGCGGGACAAGACCCCGCTGCTGCGTGCGAAATGAGCCGCGCACCCCCACGACTCGTTCATCGGCAAAGGCGGCGCTCATCGCCTCCACCCAGTTGGGCGCGGGCACGCAGTCGGCTTCGGCAAACAACACAATCGGCGCACGCGCGGCCTGGACGCCGAAATTGCGTGCGGCGGCCAGTGAAGGGGAATCCAGCGTCAGCAGGCGCGCCGGCAGATCAGTCTGCTGCTGCCAGGCGGCAATAGCTGTGCGGGTGGCGTCGCATGAAGCGGCATCGACGATCAGCAGTTCAAATACTGTGTCGCAGCTTTTCAGCACCGTCTGGCGCGCCAGGCCATCCAGACAGCGCTCAATGGTGGCTGCGTTGTTATGGGCGGGCACAACAACCGAGTAGAGAGGGGTGAGAGCAGCGGCGCGATGATCTTCTGGCATACTATTGGTTCTGCTGCAGACCCCTATATGCGGCTACAACAAACAGGCGATGGGTCGTCACATCTGCCGGCCAGCCGGTGATCAAAATCAACTGTGCTGTGGCGGTGGGCTGCAAGTAGGCTTCGGCCTGCGCAACTTCTTCCGGCGTGGCGCCGATGGCCGGGATCGGGTCGGAGAGTTGGGTCACTTGGTAGAGATAGCTGCTGCCATCCGCCGTCTGGAGTTGAATCTCTTGGCCCACCGCCACCTCGCCCAGCGCCAGCGGGCGAAAAAGTGCAGCGCCCAGCGCCTGATGGCCGGCAATCACGACACTGCCGGCGCCGCCGGCGCCTGCGCTGTTGACCGCCCAGCCCAACGTCTCCTCCGGCACAACCCAACGGGTGGTGACTTCTTCGCCGTCGAGGATTAGCTCCCAACCCATCGGCGTGACAAGGGCCTGCAGGCCAATCGCAGGGATGGCGAGCGCAACCGGCGGCGGTGCCGACCTGCTGTCGCCTGCGGGCGCAGGGGAGCTGGTGGCTGGTAGAGCTGCCGGCGCTGCGGAGAGCGGGGAGTCCGCCTGCGCCACAGCCGCCTCCGCTGCCCCGCCACTTGCCGCCGCCAGTGTGGCCGGCAGATCTCGCAGCGGTGCATAGCCCTGGCAGGCCGACAATGCCAGGCAGGTGGCCAAGAGTGCTGCGGCGCGCCAGGTGGTCGGGCGCAGAAAAGGGCGCAAACAAACAGGCAGGCGTGGCATCAACAGGCGGGGCATCAAATCGGTCCTTTGGCTAAAGTTACTTTCACCTTGCCATTGTACAGAAAGCGACGGGGCCGCGCAAAGCAGGCAGACGACAGCAAGATTTGGCGGAATCCGTTCACTGCTGAATAATGCAACGTGGGGGGGCATGTGTCCCGGTGGATGCCTCGGTCTTCAAAACCGGTGGCAGGTGGCGCTGAGCCGGCTGCGGTGGGTTCGACTCCCACGCCTTCCCGTCAACCAAAAGTGAGGCGCTGTGGAAATATCTTTGTTTGACAACGACCAGCCGCTGCGCATTGAGCGCTGTGTGCTGTATCCCTACCCCGATCTCAAGCGTATTTGGATGCGGCTGTGGCTCAGCAGTGTGCAGGATGAGGAGCGCCCCAACCTGGAGGTGCTAATCTACAATGCCGACGGCAGCGAAAACTGCAGCGTCTTTCTGCTGGAGCACGCCGAAGCGCGCGTTGAAACAACCTTGCATCTGCGCAATCCTGCCGCCGGTGCAACCTATCAGGTTGTGGTCGAAATGACAGTGGGGCTGGGCACAGAGGCGCGCACGCTGGACCGGCATGAGTTCCCCTTGCTGCTGGAATTTCGCAACCCCGACACGGGCGAGCCTGGCTTTGGCTTTGGCGTGGATTGGGACGAGGTCAAGCGCAAGGCGACCCGCCTGTGACCCTGACCCCCTGCCCGATTTGCCGCACCCCCGGCGATCCACGCCTCCTGTTGCGCACAGACGAGTGGGATGCCACCGTGGTCGCCTTTGTCAGCCGCCAGACGCCAAGCTGGTCGCCGGCGCATGGCATCTGCCCTGCTTGTCTGCAGCGTTACAGCGGCCAGTATGCCGTCGGACGCAGCCTCACCAGTCTGCACACGCAGACGGATCCGATTACAACCTTCCCCTTCTATCATCCGGCTGAAGAGACCGTGCTCAGCCAGGAGCAGCGGCTGCCCAGCTATGCGACCTTTGGCGGGCGCAACGTGACCATTGCGTTTTTGGACAGCGGCTATTACCCGCATCCTGATTTTCTGCGCTCGGCGCAGTGGCCCGGTGTGCAGCCGGATTGGCGGCTGCTCTCCGAAGTGCAGTGGCGGCGGCTGCTGGCCGCGGGCGAGCTGCGTTTTGTCCACTATGTCGATCTGACTGACGGCGGCGAGCAGCGGGGGCTGGACACGTCCAGCCTGTGGGACGGCGCCGGCGATAGCTGGCATGGCCAGATGACGACGGCCATTGCCGCGGGCAACGGGCTGCTCAGTGGGGGACGCTATCGTGGCTATGCCCCGCAAGCGTCCATCCTGCCGATCAAGATCGGGCGGGGCGGCGGGCGCATTCCCGAAGAAGATATCCTGCATGGGCTGAACTGGTTGCTCAAAAATGACAACTGGCAGCGGTTTGGTGTGCGGGTGGTCAACATCAGCGTGGGCGGCGACTTTCCGCAGCCGTGGGCGGACAATGCGGTCTGCCGGGCGGCGGATGCCTTGACGCAGCGTGGCGTCTTGGTGGCGGCGGCGGCGGGCAACCGTGGTGTGGAAGAACTGCTGGCCCCGGCGCAGACGCCGAGTGTGCTGACGGTGGGCGGTGTGGACGACCAAAATTTGCGCTGGCGTTCGCCGGCGGCGGGCGACCTGCGCCATTTTGCGTTATACCACCACAACTATGGAAGTGTAGCGGCTGAAGGGACCAGGGATGGCGGGAGCGTCGGGCCGCACGGCTGGCAGCGTAAGCCGGAACTGTTGGCGCCGGCGCGCTGGCTGCCGGCGCCAATTCTGCCGCCCAGCCCCATTTTTCACGAGGCTTTTACCATTGGGCGTCTGCGCCAGGTGCTGCAAGGCGAAGACGAACAGAGCGTCCAGCGTCTGCACGGCCACTGGCAGCATGCCGTACACGGCAGGGCAGGCGCAGCGTCGCATCCGCAAGATCACGAGATGATGCCCGAAGTCTGGCACGCTTTGCGCCGCAGCATGAACGCCCACAAATGGGTGCACCCCTATTATCAGCATGTGGACGGCACCAGCGTCGCGGTGGCGCAGGTGTCGGCTGTGGCTGCACAGATGTTTGCGGCCAATCCGGCGCTGAGCGGCGGCGATGTGCGGCGGCTGCTGCTGGAGACGGCGCAGCCGCTGGCGCATTTCGCCGCGCGGCGGGCGGGGGCCGGTCTGCTGCAGCCGGCCATGGCGGTGGCGGCGGCGCTGCGGGCGTCCGGTGGGGTTCTCAGCGGCTTCCCGCGCAGCGGCAGCCGGCTGTGCGAACATGAATTGCAAAAATGGACGGCTCAGGGTACATTGGCGGTGCTTGCGCTGGAAGAACCCTCCCATCCCGCCAACACCGTTTATTTTGGCTGCTATGCACCAGACGCCGCTTTTGTGAGTCTGACCGGCTCCTTCAACCAGTGGCTGCCCGATCGCTTGCCGCTGCGGGCGGCCGGCGGCGGTTGGTGGCATGTCGCCATATCCCTGCCGGCGGGCGCCCACACCTATCGCTTCTGGGTTGCGTCCGCCCAGGAAGAAGCCGCGGCAGCGGTGGGACAGTGGCGTCGTGACTACGAGAATCCGTTTTGCAGCGAAAGCGGCTACTGGGACGGGCACAGTGTCGTTGTGGTCTGAGCCGGCCAAGCAGAGCAATTCAAGCAGTTTTCAAAAACCAATCCACCCAAGAGTCTGGCCAAAGGAACCTCATGCACCGCGAATATCATAAGTGGTATAGTCCACGCCTCAACCGTGACATGGAACTGCTGCTCTACGGCCATGCGGGTGCGCGTATGCTGGTATTTCCCACCAGCATGGGTCGTTTTTACGAGTACGAAGATCGCGGCATGATCGCCAATCTGGCCCACGAACTGGAGAATGGCGGGCTGCAGATCTGCTGTGTGGACAGCGTGGACAGTGAGAGTTTTTACAACAACTGGGCGCATCCCGGCGGGCGCATCTATCGCCATGTGCAGTACGAAGATTATGTGCTCAATGAAGTGCTGCCGCTGATGCAAAGCAAGAACGGCAACCCTTTTCTGATCAGCCACGGCTGCAGCTTTGGCGCCTATCACGCCGTCAACATCGCCTTTCGCAACCCCCATCTGTTTGGCCGGGTGCTGGCCCTGAGCGGCAAGTACGATATATCCGGCTTTTTCGGCGGTTTCTACGATGACAATCTCTACTTCAACACGCCCAGCCATTATGTGCCCAATTTGAGTGACCACAATCTATTGGAGGCGCTGCGCCGCATGGACATCATCATTGTCGACGGCGAACACGACCCCAATATTGAAAACAACCGCGCCCTCAGCCGCGCCTTATGGGCCAAGGGTGTACCGCATGCCTTTCGTGAGTGGTCAGGCTGGAGCCACGATTGGCCGTATTGGCAGCAGATGGTGCGCCAGTATGTATTTGGACATGATTAACACACCTGCTATTTTTCAACCGCACTTTGCCTGGGGGGGATCGCATGAGTGACAAGAAAGTCGGGCTGGTTGTCGGCCGCGAATGGAGCTTTCCACCGGCCTTTATTGAAGAGGTCAACAGCCGCAATGCCGGTGTTGTGGCGGAATACGTCAAGCTGGGCGGCACGCAGATGAACGAGCCGTGCGCGTATGCCGTGCTGGTGGATCGCATCAGCCACGAGATTCCCTACTACCGCACCTATCTGAAAAATGCGATGCTGCAAGGCGCCTACTGCATCAACAACCCGTTTTGGTGGAGTGCCGACGACAAGTTCTTTGGGGCCGGGCTGATCACCAAGCTGGGGCTGGCTTCGCCCAAAACCATGGCGCTGCCGATGAAAGCCTATCCGGAGGGTGTGGTCAGCGAGAGTTTGCGCAACCTGGTGTACCCGCTGGATTGGGACGCCATTGTCGGCTATGTAGGGCTGCCGGCAATTCTCAAGGATACTTGGGGCGGCGGCTGGAAAAACGTCTACAAAGTCAATACGCTGGATGAACTGATCCGTGCCTATGACGACACGGGAACACTGTGCATGATCCTGCAGGAATTTATCGAGTTCGACCAGTTTGTGCGCTGCATCTGCGTGGGTCAGGACAACATCCTGCCCATCAAGTATGACCCCAAAAACCGGCGCTATATTGTGGAGCACGACCATCTGTCTCCCGAACTGGGGGAGCAGATCGTGCATGATGCGCGCCTCATCAACAACGTGATGGGCTACGACATGAACAGCATAGAATTTGCCGTCAAGGATGGCGTGCCCTATGCGATTGATTTTATGAACCCCGCCCCCGACATGGACATCAACAGCATTACGCCGCACTACTTTGATTGGGCGGTCAAGGCGATGGCGGATCTTGCTATCGAGATGGCGTACAATCCCAAGCCGCAGCGGGCCGAGCAGCGCTGGGCGCGTTTTCTAGCCTAGCCATAACCGGATGACATAACCGGATGACATAACCGGATGACTGTGCATTGCGGGCAGGGGCGCAAGCAGATATAGAATTGGCGTATGGACAGCTTACTGATGCTCGTAGCCGGTATGCTCATCGGGGTCGTGTTTACGGCCTTGTGGGTGTCCATGCGCACGTCCTGGCAAAAGAGCAAAGACTTGCGCTCCGCATCCGCCAAAGCCCGCAAGGAGATGCAGGAAAAATCGCTCAAGGCGCGGGTGGATGCGCAAAAGTCGCGCGGCGCTTTGTGGCGGGCCAGTCTGCGCGTCTTTTTTTTGGTGGTTGCGATTGTCGTAACCTCCTGGCTGCTTTGGAACTTTATTCTGCTTACGTGAGGAATCTATGCCGCAACAGCAACAGCCACAGTCACAGCCGCTGACTGCGCTTGTGGAATGCGCCGGTTGAGCCTCTAAGCTCCCGCCGGGGACATTAGCGCAGGTCGTGCGCCAATTGGCCGGGCTTTTCCCGGCAAACGAATATCCTGCTGTGCTGGTGGGGCTGGGCGAGCCGGACGACGCCGCCGTCTTCCGTCTGGACGAGACGCGCGCCCTGATCAAGACGACCGACTTCTTTACCCCCGTGGTGGACGACCCGTGGACCTATGGCGCCATCGCGGCCGCCAACGCCATGAGCGATGTCTACGCCATGGGCGGGGAGGTGCTGTTCTGCCTCAATATTGCCGGCTTTCCGCAAGGCATGGCCGCCGAGACGGTGGCGCAGATATTTGCCGGCGGTGCGGTCAAGGTGAAGGAGGCGGGCGCGGCGATTGCCGGCGGCCACACCGTGACCAATCCCGAACCCTTCTACGGGTTGAGCGTCACCGGCATCATCCATCCGGATGCAGTCATGCGCAAGGGTGGCGCGCAGCCGGGCGATGTGCTCTTTCTCACCAAGCCGCTGGGCACGGGGGTGATCACGACGGCGGCCAAGCTGGCGGGCGCCGGCGAAGGCCGCCTCCACCGTCTCGCCCGCCAAGCGCAGCGCAAGCCGGCGCTCAACCTCGCCCATCTGGATGCGGCCATCGATTCGATGCTGCGTCTCAACCGGGCGGCGGCGCAGGCTGGGCTGCTGGCCGGTGTGCGCGCCGCCACCGACATCACCGGCTTTGGCCTCTTGGGGCATGGCAGCGAGATGGCTGCCGCCGGGCGCAAACAGGGGGCCGGCTTTCTGCTGCACGCGGGTGCCGTGCCGGTGCTGGACGGCGCGTGGGAGTACATCGCCGCCGGCTATCTCACGCGCGGGGCCGTGCGCAACCCGCAGCATTACGGCATCCACGTCACCTTTGCGCCCGAAGTCACCCCCGCCCAGCGCACGTTGCTGTGGGAAGCCGAGACCAGCGGCGGCCTGCTGCTCGCCGTGCCGGCAGACAAGGTAGACGTTTTTACCGCCGCCTGCGCTGAGCGCAAGCAAATGTATTGGCGAATTGGCGAGGTGGTGAGGGGTGAGGGGATACGGGTGGTGTAATCTGTGCTAAAATGCGGTAAGAAGCCTATGAACACAGATGATCACAAACCCAAAGAACTCATCCCGGACTTCGACAGCTATGTCGAGTTAGGCGAATTTTGGGATTCACATAGTCTGGCTGACTACTGGGATCAAACCGAAGATGCGCAGCTTGAATACGGAATGAGATGCTCAATTTCCATAGGAGCACCGGTCAAGAGTTCCGGTGTCAGGCAGTAGCCGCAACGATGCCGAGCCTGCTCTGCCACAAGCCGGCGCAAAGCTTTCGAGACAAAAGGCGAACTCATTGCCTGCTAAACGTTGACAAGTCGTAACCCCGCTGCATCAGCAACGACATAGCTTGTGCGCGCAGGAACATGTACTGTTCCATCTCAGTTGTTAACTTATCCGCCTCGTGGGCAAGCTCATCGTTCCATTCACCCGCCTGGCGCTGTAAATGCAGTGACTCCAGCCGTGCAGACTTTTTACTCGGGAATGTTCCTTTAATCATCTGCCATAATGTTTCCGCATCCGCGGAAGCAAGCGCAGTGACCTGGCGGAGCAGTTCAATCGGCAGTTCTTCATCGGCAGGCAGTGCTACGGCCACGGCGTCGATTATTTCAGCTTCAATGGGGCGTTGCGTCTGCTCGGCACGGCGCTTGAGGCGGTTATACAATGTGGTTGGCAGTTCCACGGTGACGGTCTGGACAGTCATGGCTTTTCCTTACAGGAACATGGGTATGCACAGCGGCATACTGTGCACCCTCGCTTTCTGTATAATACCACCTATCCGTTTCCCCTGCATGAGAACAGAATCAATTTCTTTTTTGGTAAAGCCGCGCTGTGCCATCTGCAGGATAACGTGTGGGAGCAGAGGGAAGTGATTCGCCAAACGTGTTCTCTCCTTGAAAAATCCGGATTGGATACAGATTGCTGTTTCCATTACCAATATTGATCGCTGCTTTCCACAACAGACTGCCTTTGCGCCGAGATTGTCGTATGGCTTTGTTCTCACGCGGATCGCATTTTATTGTTTGTGTGGGTGTTCATCTCCGCATTATCCCGCTACCGCCAAAGCCGTCTCACCCAGCGCGGTGCGGCGCACGTCGGTGCAGCGGGCAATATAGTCTTGGAAGCTGACCAGCCCAAATTCGTCGATGATATCCTGTATATTGAGTCCCTCAGCTACGCACTCAATCAGGATAAGGTGTTCTTCCGTATAGCTCTTGACGAGGACGCCACTGCCGTAACGCGCCTGGATCGCAGCGATTTTGCCCATTTGGTGGTCGGTGTGGAAAAGCTCGCGATCCAGATTGAGGTCATAGGCGACGATGCGTGACCAGCGTGAGGTGGAGGCTACCACCTCTCCGGTGATGTCGATCAGCCGCGCATGGTAGGGCCAGACGGAAGTAGCGATCGGGTAGCGGTGCGTCCAGGCATAGCTCTTGAGTGGAAAGCCACCTTCGTAGGCCGAGATCCAGCAAGCCAAATCAATGTCTTTCTTTGCCAGTTCCGCCCACAAACTGGGCCAGTTTAGATCAAAGCAGATGGCAACGCCGACGCGGCCGCAATCGAGATCAAATGCTGCGGCCTCATCGCCTGGCGCAATACCGCAGCGAATTTCCGCCTCCACCGGATAGTTTTTGCGATAGCTCCCCACCAACTGCCCGCTGCGGTCGAGTACCAGCGCCTGGTTGTAGTAATTGTCGCCCTCACTGGTAAGGTGACCGGCAACCAAGTTGAAATTACCGGCGCGGCAGTGTGCAGCCAGCATTTCGTAAATTGGCCCATGCATTGGCTCCGCCACCATTGCTACGTTGGTCAGCGGCATACCCGCCAACGCAAACGTTTCAGGCAGTAGAACTAGATCCGGCTTATAAGCTGCGGCCGTTTCTAAGATCGATTGCGCTGTGCGCAAATTTGTCGCAAGTTCAGGGTGGCGCAGGTTGTAGGGCGGTTGCGTGTCCTCCAGCGTCGCAAATGAGGAGGTGACAACCCGAATGATCTTTGCCATAGGTTCCTTTTCATTCACAAATCTTGTCCAGCGCTGGAGGGTCTGTGGGCGACGAAGGGTAGGCCTTAACTTTCACCTCCCCTTCGTCGCCTATATTATCCGTCCCGCACTGGCAATAACACAGCAAGGACACAAGGAAAGATTATCTTCCCGAGCTGACTACCAGCACATGGACATCCACTGGTCGATGTTTTCCGGCGTCACCGGCGCAGTCGGTGCTAGGATGGATTCGGGAACCAGTCGTCCCTGGTGTACGTCGTAGGCTGCTCGCACAGTGTAAACGCCTACGAGATAGCTCATCTGCAGCGCAGTGCCGGCCATATCGCCATTTTTGATGGCCTGACAGGCATCAGTGTTGCCGTTTGTACCATAGACGGCAATTTCCTTTTCGCGGCCTGCGGCTTTGATGGCTTCAAGCGCACCCATAGCCATCGGATCATCCACGGCATAGACGGCATCGATGCCTGTCGGATTGCGGGTCAGCAGATCCTGCATCACAGACAGGGCTTTGTCTTTGCTCCATTCCGCCGGCTGGTCGGCCAATATGGTATAGCTCACGCCAGCGGCTGCCCACGCATCCTTGGCACCCTGCACTCGGTTGACATAGTCGGTCTGGCCCGGCTTGCCACCTAAAAAGATCACATTGGCCGGCTTGTCGCCAAGCTTGGCGGCCATCATCTTGCCTACAGCCAGCCCCTGGTCATAGGACTGGGAGCCGACAAAGGTGGCCGTATACTGCTTGCCTTCGGGTGCAACGTCGGCATTTTGTGTAATGACGGGAATGCCGGCCTCATTCGCCTTTTGGATCGGAGCAATAACCGCAGTGGGATCCACGGCGTTGACGACAATGACATCCGACTGGCGAGCGATGCAGTCTTCGATCATGGCAGCCTGCTTCTGCGGATCGAAGGCGGGATCAAAATAGGTGACATTGGCGTTATAGATCTTGGCTTCGTCATCCATACCCTGCACGATGGCAGTGATGGAGGGGTGGTCGGCATTGTTGTGCACGACGCAGATTTCGAGTTTCTTCCCAGTCGCTGCCGGCGCAGCCGCTTCGCTGCCTGCCGCGCCGGCGTCTGATGCGGCGGGTGCAACTGAGGGCAGACCGCTTGCCGTGCAGCTTGACAACAGCAGGGCAAGTACGACAGTGAGCAGCATGAGTGTTTTCTGCATGTTCAAATCCTCCGTGCAAACTTGGTGAAAGCAGTGCTTCACCCACTAGGTCAG
This sequence comes from Caldilineales bacterium, assembly GCA_038205395.1. Taxonomy (GTDB): domain Bacteria; phylum Chloroflexota; class Anaerolineae; order Caldilineales; family Caldilineaceae; genus Fredericiella. The sequence goes on along the minus strand of JBBRBX010000006.1, from coordinate 57,878 downwards.
AGATAGATTGGCTGGCAAAATACTGTCTGCGGCTGTTTCTGGCTATCACCTCCTCTTGGTTGGTGGTCTTGTCACACCTTTACTCGCGAGCACCATAGGCCTGCATCATCTGCTTTTTGCGCAGGTTCATGGCTGACAAGGCGTCGATGGCGACCACGGTAATGAGGATGATGGCCCGGATGCCAATCTGATAATAGGTGTGGACGCCGAGCAGGTTCATACCGTTGACAAGCACGCCTAGCGTAATGACGCCGAAAACTGCGCCAAGCGCACTGCCTTTGCCTCCCGTCAGGCTGGCGCCGCCGATGATGGCGGCGGCAATTGCCCACAACCCCGAATCCAGACCGATGTGAACGGTCGAGGAGTTCAGCCGCGAGGCGATGAGAACGCCGGAGACCGCTGCCAGGAGACCGCTGAGCACAAATGCCAGCACTTTGTTGCGCAAGACGTCGATGCCGGCGAGAAAAGCGGCCTCATTGTTGCCCCCGATCGCGTAAAAATTGCGTCCCAGCGAGGTATAGGTGAGGAGGAGATGCACCAGGAGGGCGAGGGCCAGCACGATGAGAATGGGAACGGGAATGGGGCCAAGTGAACCGGCCCCCCAGAAAGTGAATGCTGCATCGCTGCCGGCAATCGGCTGCTGGCGCGTATACGTCAACATAATGCCGCGCACGACGGTCATGGTTCCCAGCGTGGCGATAAACGGTACAATCCGGCCTTTGGTGACCAGCAGCCCATTTACTAACCCCACGCCTGCGCCGAATAAGAGAGCGACTGTCACTGAAAACCAGCTCCCATACGGCTGCAAGCCCATGGTTAGCGCAGCCGCCATGCTGAGCACGGAGCCGACGGAGAGGTCGATGCCGCCGGCAATCAAGACAATCGTCAGGGCCAGGGCCAGCGGAATGTCAAACGAGATCTGACGCGCAACATTGTGGATATTCTGGCCATTCAGAAACAGGCTGCCTATCGTCAAGCTGAAAAAGACGACGAGCAGCAGTAAGAGAATGACGACGTTCTGGCGCAAGACAAAGTGACGAGTTTTTGCCCACATTTCCTTTTTCTCACTCCTCTTCTGCCGGCTTGTCCCTAGCGTTTCTGGAGCAGACCATCCATCCATACAACCGAAAGAAAAACCAACCCTTTGGCTATCTGTTGTGCTTCATAGGGGACATTGAGCAGCACCAGTAGATTGTTGAGCACGCCCAAGATCAGCACCCCCACAATCGTGCGCAGCGTGCCGCCGCGCCCGCCAAAGAGGCTCGTGCCGCCCAGGACAGCCGCAATCAGTGAATCAAAGTCCATGCCGACGCCGGCATTGGCCACGGTGCTGCCGGTGCGCGCGGTCATAATCAGACCGGCCAGAGCGGCGGTCGTCCCGCAGAAAACATAGGTGGCCAGCTTGATGCGGTTGATACGGATGCCGGACAGTTCGCCCGCGCGCTGGTTGGAGCCGATGATATACAGTGAACGGCCAAAAATCGTCTGGCGCAAAATGAACTGGAGAAGCAGCCCCAGCACCAGAAAAATGATCACCGAGTAGTGGATGGTGTCGAACAGCTTGCCGCGTCCCAGCAGCAGAAAACTGTCCACAGACGCATACCAAGTCTTAGACTGGGTCAGGATCAGGTTTAGGGAATAGACCAGAATACTGGTGCCCAAAGTAATCAGGAAGGCGTTGGCCTTCGTCAAGACAATGATAACGCCGTTCAACAAGCCTACCAGCGCGCCGGCGAGCAGGCCCAGCAGGATAGAGGCGACGAGGCCGGCGCCCCACAGTTGGGCAATCACAGCCGTAATGCCCGCCAAGCCGACTACGTAGGCGACGGACATATCAAAATTGCCGGTGATAAGCAGGATTGTCTGCCCCAGTGCCACAATGCCCAGTACAGATACGGTCCACAAAATGTTGAGCAGGTTTTGCGTCGTCAAGAAGACGGGGGACAAGACTGTACCCGCCACCATTAAGACAGCAAGAATAATGAGAGCGGGATTGGCCGCCAAAAAATGGAGGAGCGCGGCGGAGAAGCCTTGTTTTTCAAATTCGGGCTTGCCTAATTCTCCTTGGGGTATGGCGCTTGCCGTATCGCGCATAGGTACTTCTCCGCTGTCGCTTGCTTTTTGCCCGCAGCTAGGCTGCTTGGCCGGTGGCGAAACGCATGATGGTTTCTTCGCTCGCCGTCTTGCCGGGCAGTTCTGCTTGAATACGCCCTTGGTACATCACTAGGATGCGGTCGCTCATGGCTAAAATTTCGGGGAGTTCCGAGGAGATCATCAGGATGGCGACACCCTGTCCGGCTAACTGGTTGAGCAAGGCGTATATCTCGGATTTGGCCCCCACATCGATGCCGCGTGTGGGTTCGTCCACCAAAAGCACCTTCGGATTGGTGACCAGCCACTTGGCAATGACCACGCGCTGCTGATTGCCGCCGCTCAGATACTGCACCTGCTGCTTGACCGACGGGGTCTTAATCGCTAGACGGTGGACGAACTCCTCGGCCACTGCCATCTCCTTGCGCCCACGGATGACTCCCCAACGCGTCAACTTGCCGAGAATTGTCATCGAAATGTTATTTGCCACCGGTAGCCCCAGCACCAGACCTTCGTCCTTGCGGTCCTCAGGTATCAGGCCGATGCCGGCGTCGATGCAGTCATCTGGACAAGTGGCGCGCAGCAGTTTACCATCTACCCAGATTTCACCGACCTGATAGGGGAGGTCGCCGAAGATGGCGCGCGCCAGCTCGGTGCGGCCTGCGCCAACCAAACCGGAAATCCCGACAATTTCGCCGCTGTGGAGGATAAAGGAGATGTCTTTCAGGATACCCTGCACCGAAAGTTTTTTCACAGCAAGCACAGGACGGCCAATCGGCGTTGCTGTTTTCTGGTACAAGTCCTTGAGGTCGCGACCGATCATAAGCCGAATCACGTCGTCAGTGTTTACGCCAGTGATGGCTTTGGTCGTCACAAGGGCGCCGTCGCGCATGACGGTCAGCGTGTCACAGATGCGAAAGATTTCCTCCAACCGGTGCGAGATGTAGATAACGGCAATGTTCTTCTCTTTTAGCCGCCGCACGACGCTAAAAAGCCGTTCCGTCTCGCGCTGAGTCAAGGAAGAGGTAGGTTCGTCAAAAATCACGACGCGGGCATCCAGCGACACCGCTCGCGCAATGGCCACCATCTGCCGTTCTGCAATCGAAACCATACCCAGCGGAAGGGAAGGTTCCGTGACCACGCCGAGTTCGGCCAGCCAGCGCGCCGCATCCGTGTTCATACGCGGGTAGTCGATCAAGTGGAAACGGTTGCGCGGCTGCCGTCCAATATAAATATTTTCGGCAATGGACAGGTAAGGTTCCAGATTGACTTCCTGATGTACGGGGATAATGCCCAGCTTGAGTGCATGAGCTGGGTCACGCATCTCTGTCAGCCTGCCGTCCAGGAATATTTCGCCCTCGCTTGGCTGGTAGACACCCGACAAGATTTTGATCAGGGTAGATTTTCCTGCCCCGTTTTCGCCCACCAGCGCACGCACCTCGCCCGGCTGCAGCGCAATGCTCACCTGGTTCAAGGCGCGCACTCCAGGGAAGACTTTGGAAACGCTGCGCATCTCCAGCAAGGGAGTATCCTGCATTGTTTCTACCTCTTCGTTCCGCGCAAACCCGCAGCACCCTCATTCACTGCTTGACCGCCACCGCCAGATGGCGGCGCAAACGAGGGAAGTTGTACTTGGTTCCTGGAAATCGCTGCAGCCCCTCTTCACTTACTTCCGTGTGGAACAGGTCGCTGATTTCTTGGCGTTCACCTTCCGTGAGCTTCACGTCCGGCACGCAGATCGCAGATTCCATCTGGGCCAACGAACTGACGCCCAAAATCGGCTGTGTTACTGCCGGATGGTGCATCACCCACGCTGCCGCTAACTGCGCCGGTTCCACCCCTTTGTCGTGTGCATAGGCGACAAAGCGTTCGAGGGCGCGGCCATACTGCGCCAGCCAGGTGATCACGCGCGAATCAGCCGCACCGCGCGTGGACGCATCCATGGGCACACCAGGCATGAGACGGCCAGTCAGCAGCCCGATTGCCAGGGGCCGGTAGGCGGTGATGGCGATGTTCTCCAGACATGCTTGCGGCAGGATTTCAACTTCAACGCCGCGCTCAAACAAGTTGTAGGCTATCTGGTTGCAGGTCAACTGCGCCCAACCGTGGGTGGCGGCGACGGCATTGGCAGAGGCGAGAAGATAGGCGGGAAAGTTGCAGCAGCCGACCAGGCGCGTTTTGCCTGCTGTCACCACTTCGTTCAGCGCCTCCATCATCTCCGTCAAGTTCATCCCCAACACCGGCCAGTGAATCAGATAGAGATCCACATACTCCATTTGCAGCCTGACCAGCGATTCGTCGAGACTTTGCAAAATACTATGCCGATCAATGCCCTTTACCACCTTGGTCGTGACAAAAATCTGGTCGCGGGTTGTATTGCGCAGCGCTCGCCCCAGGTATTCCTCGCTGGCGCCGGCGGAGTACATGGCTGCCGTGTCAAATGCGTTGATGCCTGCCGCCAGTGCTTTTTCGACAATAGCCGCCGAGAGAGCAGCGTCACACTTATCGCCAAACATCATTGTGCCCAGACAAATTTTTGAAACAGGGAGGGGATGACCTGGAAAGGATCTATGTGCCATCAGATTCTCTTTATGCTGTTTTTTATGTTGATCTAGAAAAACGTTTCGCTGTGTGGTATTTTGAGTATAGCAAACATACCCAGCCAAGTCAATAGCGACAAAAAAGTTTTTTACAGCGGGTCTCGCTCACGCGCCGGCGTTAATTCTGTTAAACTGGTGAAAGCAACTGCGTACACCAAACTATCGATGAACCAAGGAACAGAAAGATCAACCGGCTCCGCTGTGGCGCACGGATAGGGAGCGGCGTATGGCTCAAAAACGGGTAACTATCACTGATGTTGCCAAACTTGCTGGTGTTTCCGTGGCTACGGCATCTGTGGTTATTAACAACAAAAACAAGTTTGTTGCGCCGCGGCTAAAGCGACAGGTGCTGGAGGCTGTAGCACAGTTGAACTACCAGCCTAACCTGGTGGCGCGCAGCCTCAAGGTAAAGGAGACGAGAACGATTGGGCTGATCCTGACGAATATCACCAGCCCTGTCACACCACTCTCCGTGCGGCTAGTGCAAAAGTATGCGCGGGAACAAGATTTTGCCACACTGTTGGCGGTGACGGAGGAAGATGTCAACCTTGAAATGACCATCGTCGAGAACATGCTGTCCAAACGCGTCGATGGGCTGATCATGTGCCCGGCCAATTCCAATGTCGTTGCTCATCTCCACTATGCCGCATCGCTCATCCCGGTTGTTGCCATCGAGCGCGCAGTGACGGACATCGCCAGCGTAGTAACTGACAACTACGAGATTGGCCGCACAGCAGCAGCACATCTCCTTGCCCACGGTCGCCGGCGTATCGGGCTGATCCATATGCCTTTGCAGGGTACGAACACCCGCCGGCGCTGGGAAGGAATACGCGATGCTCTTGCCGCTCACGACTGCTTTGACCCAGCTTTGTTCTGTGAGACGGACTATGTCGGCTCATCGGCTTACGACCTGGCTTGCGCACTGATCCGTGAGCAGGGGGTGGATGCTCTGATGGCAACCAGCCAATCGATTACAATGGGCATCCTACGGGCTTGCCAAACGCTGGACGTGTGTATACCGGAAGAAGTGGCGATCTTTGGCTATGATGATCTACCCTGGATGGAACTGACAGCACCCCCGCTTTCTACTACGCAGCAGCCAATTGAGCATATTGCCCGGCGCGCCTGCGAAATTCTTTTTGCTGCTCTTTCTGCGCAGCCGGCGCCGGCGCAGGTAGAAGTAATTGCTTCGCGACTGCTGCTGCGCCGCTCTTGCGGCTGTTCCTAGCAACACTAAAAGCCACCTACCCACCTACCGATCCCGCAGCTTCGGGTCCAGCGCGTCGCGCACGGCGTCGCCGAGGAAGTTGAAGGCGAACATGGTCAGCGAGAGGGCCAGGGCAGGGAAGAGGATCAGCCAGGGGGCGGTGCGCAGGGCGCCGTAGCCGTCGGAGATCATGCTGCCCCAACTAGGCATGGGCGGCTGCACGCCGAGACCGATAAAACTGAGAAAGGCTTCGGTGTAGATGTAGGAGGGGATCGCCAGCGTTTCGGCCACAATGCAAGGGCCGATGACGTTGGGCAGCAGATGGCGCCCCATGATGCGCCGGTTGCTGGCCCCCACAATCTGGGCGGCCTGCACAAATTCCTGCTGCTTGTAATGCATCACCTGGCCGCGCGTGAGGCGCGCCATGTTGAGCCAACTGACGGCGCCAATGGCCAAGAAGACAAAAAACAGCCCGCCGGAGCTGCGGTCCAAATCGACCAGCAGCCGCTCGACGGCGCCCATCTGCGCCGGGTCCTTCTGCGCCAGTGCGGTCAAAAAGACCTGCAGCAGGATGATCAGGATCAGGGTGGGGTAGGCGTAAATGATGTCGACGATGCGCATCATCACGTTGTCGACGCGCGGGCGGCTGTACCCGGCCACCAGCCCATAGCTCAACCCGATTAGAAAGCTGATGCCGGCGCCCAAAAAGGCGACGGCCATCGACACGCGCGTGCCGTAAATGAGGCGGCTGTAGATGTCGCGGCCCAGCTTGTCGGCGCCCATCCAGTAAGTATGGCCTTCCAGCTTGCCGCCGGCTGCAATCGCCCCCGGTGCGGCAAATTTATCCGGAAAATTGGTCTGTTCATAAGGGGCCGTCGCAAAAACGCTGGGAAAGAGGGCGATGACGATCAGCAGCGTCAAAAACGCGATGCAGATCACCACAACCGGGTCGCGGAAGAGACGCTGCAGCGTGTCCTGCCAAAGTGTGCGGGAGCGGCGCTGCGGCGCCGCCGCGGCGGCAGCCGTCTGCGCGGAGCTAGTGAGCATGGTCAATCCTCGGATCAATAAAGAGATACAGCACGTCCACCACAAGGTTGACGAAGACAATAATAAAGGCGTAAATCACCACGACCGCCATCACCATCGGATAGTCGCGGCTGGTGATGCTGCTGACAAAATAGCGCCCCATACCGGGCAGGGCAAAAATCTGCTCCACCACCAGCGAGCCGGTCAGCACGGCGGCGGCCAGCGGCCCCAGATAGGTGACTACCGGAATCAATGCGTTGCGCAAGGCGTGGCGGATGGTGACGGTGTGCCGCGCCAGCCCTTTGGCGTGCGCCGTGCGGATATAATCCTCGCCCAGCACCTGCAGCAGGCTGGCGCGCGTCAGGCGGGCGATAATAGCCGACAGCCCCGCCCCCAGCGTCACGGCAGGCAGAATGATATGGCTGAGATAAGGGAGGAGACCGTCGTCCAGTGACGACCATTGGGCCACCGGCAGCCAATCCAACTGCAGCGCAAAGAGCCAGACGAGCAGCGGCCCCATCACGATCGGCGGCACCGATACGCCCAAGATGGCCACCAGCGTCGCCGAGCGGTCTTGCCAGCGCCCGCGATAGAGCGCAGCAATAATGCCCGCCGGCAGCCCGATCAAGAGCGCAAAGAGCATGGCGAAGGTTCCCAACTGCGCCGACACCGCCAGCCCCGGCAGCAGAAAGCTGGCCACAGGCTTGCCGCGCTGTTTGAGCGAAGGGCCAAAATCCAACTGCACCGCATTTTTGAGCCAGATGAAATACTGCTCGTAGACCGGGCGGTTGAGGCCGAACGCATTTTCCATCTGCTTGACCAGCGCCGGCGGAGTCTTGTCCGTATCAAACGGCCCGCCCGGCAGCGAGTGCATGGTGAGGAACGTAATGCCGGTGACGACAAAAAAAACGGGGATAAACCAGAAAAAACGACGAATGATCAAACGCAGCATAAATTTTGTCCTGAAAAGGGAAAAGATTTAACGCAGAGGCGCAGAGGTTTCGCAGAGTTCACAGAGAAAGAGAAAATCTTCTCCTCTTTTCTCTGCGAACTCTGCGTATTCTCAGCGCCTCTGCGTTAAAGTCTCCATCCTCTTATTACTGCTCAGTAACCTTCCACGTATCCCAGTTGACCGGGGCAAAGGTGGGGTAGGCACGCTCGATGTTCGGCCTGGTCAGGATCGTGAAGCCGCGGTGGTAGTAGGGGGCCACACGCACTTCGTCGGCAAACATCATCTGCTCGACCTGGCGATACATCTCGATGCGCTTGGCTGAGTCAGTCTCGCGCCCTGCCGCCTTGGCCAGCTCATCCGCCTGCGTGCAGGTTGCGCGCGGGCGATTCTGGCTGTCGGTGCAGTGGAAGACCTCGTACACCCAGTTGTTTTCATCCGGGTAGTCGGCGCCCCAGCCGAGACGCCACATCTCCGGCATTTCCTCGACCGGCACGGTGGAGGCGGTGCTGGCCAAGAAGGCCGGGAACTCCATCGACTCCAGTTCCACGTTGACGTTGAGGGTTTCCGCCCACATCGCCTGCAGAGCCTGGGCCAAGGCCTCTTCCAACGTGTTGGAGAAGTAGCGATAGGTCACGGTGGGGAAGCCTTCGCCGTCAGGGTAGCCCGCTTCGGCCAGCCAGGCCTTGGCCTGCTCAGGGTCATAGCCGATGCCGATTTCAGGGTCGGGGGCGCCAAAGATGCCCTGGGGCGCAAACTGCGTCGCCGGCACGCCGGAACCGACCACATCCCGCACCATCGTCTCGCGGTCGATGGCGGCGGAGAAAGCCTGGCGCACGAGCACGTTGTCAAAGGGCGGCTTGGTCATCGTGAAGCCGACATAGGTCGTGGAGGCGCGCGGCCCTTCGTGCAGTTCGGCGCTCAGCCTGGCGTCGTCACGGATGCGGGTCAGCGCCTCGATGGGCAGCGACGCAGCGTTTTCGCCGGCCACATCCAGATCACCCGACTCGTACAGCGCCAACTCGGTGTTCTGGTCGGTGATGATGTTCAGCTCGAAGCGGTCAATCTGCACCTGGTCGGCGTTGTAGTAAGTGGGGTTCTTCTCAAAGACAAGCTGCTCGTTCGGCTTCCATTCCTTGAGCAGGTAGGGGCCGTTGACGACGATATTGGCCGGGTCAGTCCAGGCGTCGCCATATTTCTCAATGATGGCGCTGGGCAGCGGGCGCAGCGTCCACATGCTGGAGATCGACTCAAAGTAAGCAGCCGGCGCTTCCAGCGTAAACTCGACCGTGTAGTCATCCAGCGCCTTGACGCCGAGGGTGTCGATGTCGTAGGTGTCGGTGGGCATGGCCGTCTGGTTGATGGTCTGGGCGTTCTTGATCAGATAGAGCACATAGGCGTAGGGCGAGGCGGTTTCGGGCTTGATGGCGCGCTTGACGCTGTATTCCACATCATTGGCGGTCACTGGTGTGCCGTCGCTCCACACTGCATCCTGGCGCATGTTGAATGTCCAGACCAGCCCGTCATCCGAAACCGTCCAGCTTTCAGCCAGCTCCGGCTCGACGTCGCCGGTCTCGTTGTTGAGGTTGGTCAGCCCCAGGAACAACTGCTCGATCGGTGTGATCGAATAGAAGTCTTCAGCCAGGTTGGGGTCGAGCGTCGTCGGCTCCGAGACGGTCGAGACGCGCACGGTGATGGGCGTGCCGGCCGGCGCGGCGGCTGCCGTATCGCTGCCCGCGTCTGCGCCGGCTTGGGGCGCCGCCGCCGGGGCCGCCGTACAGCCTGCGGCCAGCACCAGCACCAAGGCCAGCGCCAGCACGTACCACAATTGTTTCCGCATCGATATTCTCCTTTTCTTGCAGATGGATAAAGTTACCTATGGGTTATGGATGGATGTAAAGCGTCAAACGATCGATACATCTTGGATCAACTTGATTGTGCGGAGGGCTGTCGTGCGGTAGAAGCGACGCTCCTCCGCCGAGGAATATACCACACGTCAGCGGCCAAGTCGATGTTTGTTCATCTTCACTGTCCACTTGCACATCTGTGTGCAGGTGGACAGTGAAGAATGTTTGCTGGAGGTTGCCGGTTAAATATCCAACCGCGCCTGGTTGGCGTGGGTCTGAATAAAGCGACGGCGGGGAGGGACGTTGCTGCCCATGAGCATGTCAAAGGTGCGGTCGGCTTCGGCGGCGTCGTCGATGTTGACGCGCAGCACGGTGCGGTTGGCGGGATTCATGGTCGTGTCCCACAACTGCACTTCGTTCATCTCGCCCAAACCTTTGTAGCGCTGCTCGATCTTGACGTTGACTTCGCCCAACTCTTTGCGCATGGCTTCCAGCGCTTTGTCGTCATAGACATACTCTACCGCCTTTTTGTTCTTGCCGTTTTCCTGGCGCGTGGACGAGACGCGGTAGAGCGGCGGCTGGGCAATGTAGAGATGGCCGTTGGCGACGAGAGATTCCATGTAGCGGTAGAAGAAAGTTAACAGCAGGGTGCGGATGTGGCTGCCGTCCACGTCAGCATCTGTATTGTGCGCACACAAGCCGCCGCTGCCGCAGATAAAATTCTCGTGGTCACGCACCGAGAAGTCATAAACCATCCCGTTGCTGGCCTCCACCTGGCGCACCGAACGCACCGGCAAACCGACCAGATCGCCGTCAATCGGCACATATTTCTGATTGTAGCCGCCGCGCCGCCCGCTTTGCAAGGAAGCCGCCAGCTTGGACGCGTTGGGATGGTCGCGCCAGACCATTTCCAACCGGCGCAGATCGTCGCCGCTGCTGACTGTAACCGTATGAACCGAGTAGCGCCCAATAATCGGCTGGCCGCGCACAAGCTGTTGGCTGGGTGCAGACGGCTCGCGCATATGCAGCGAAGCAGTCACACCGTGCGCCAGCAGCAGGTACATCAGCCCGCTGGCAAGCTGCGGCGAAACTGTCGTCCATGATAAGTTGTTCTTGTTCACCGTGCCGTCGCCCAGCAGGTAACCACGCAGAAACGCCTTTTGCAGATCTGGTGTGACATTATAGATTAGATCAGGGATGCGTTTGCTGTGGGCGCGTGCCCCGTCAAAACCAAAGGCAAAGCGGAAGGCTGCCGCCACCACACTGTGCACTACTCGCAGTTCATCGGCTCGACCATTTGCGCCGCGGTAGAGGACTGGCTCGACGCCAAACACGTCTACAAACGCCTGACGTATTTCCGGCAGCCAACCCTGGTTGCGACGGCCAAAGGCCAGACGGATACCGCCGCGCTGGCTGAGCGACCCTTCGGCCAAGAAGAAGCCCAGCAGTGTCATCAACTGGTCGTTCACTGGCAGATAACGGTAGACGGCGCGGTCGGCATAGTGCTCCGGCGCCAGCTTGACGCCGTTAAGCCGGCCAATTTCCTGCTGTCGCAGTTCCTTGAGCCGCAGCCACGGCTTGACCCGGTTATGGCCGGAACCGTTGTACTGGCGCTGCCATGTCTGCTCCAAGCGTGAACCGCCAACCTCCACCTGTGCCAGCCATTCTTGGCGATCCAACTGCAGTAGATCGAGGTAGCGGGTGAAATGCTCGACGGTGGGGCGGTTTTCGCCTTTTTCCCAACCGTAGAAAGTCACTGGCTGCTTGACGCCGACGCCCGCGCAGACGGTATCCTGGCTCAACTGCAAGCTGCGTCGTCGTGCCGCCAGTGCCTCGCCCACTGCGGCGGGAATCGTCACGCGCGCTGCAATTAGGGTCTCGTCAGCGGCATGTTCGTCAAGCACACGCGCCTGCAGCAGCCGCTCGATGTCTGCGCCCCACAAGATTACATCGCTGCTCAATTGCGCGCGATGCGCCAGCAATTCCGCCAGCAGATCGATACGCCTCCCACTACTCCCCTGCATCTCAGTCTGCGTCTCGCGCTGGGCCAGCGGCAGGTGCGCAGGGGCCACAACCAAGTCTCCCTCACGTATGGCGTCGCCGCGTTTGAGGATGACCTGGCCATCTTCATAGGTGAAGACGCTGTGCGAGGCCGTGACGCGCACGCTGCGGCCATAGGCTGTGCGAATCTCGTACAGCGGCTCGCAGACGCCATGGCGTATGACACTGTCTATCGGCTTGAATTCAGTCGTATGGCTTTCCTGGTCAAAGCAGAGCACCTGGTACTGCGCCACATCCTGACCTGCTTCCAGCCGCGCATCGATAAAGTCACCAATCTTAACCTGGCGCACGCTGCCGGCAGGGTCGCGCACAAAACAGGTTTCCTCCGCATCTACACTCATCAACACGATCTTATGATAACGAAGACCCTTTAGGTCAAAACTTTCGCCGATGTTGGTGCCCAGGGCGGTGATCAGTGCCTGAATCTCTTTGTTGGCGAGGGCTTTGTCGAGGCTGGTCTTTTCGATGTTGAGAATCTTGCCGCGCAGGGGCAGGATCGCCTGGAAGCGGCGGTCGCGGCCCTGCTTGGCGGTGCCGCCGGCGCTGTCACCCTCGACAATGTAAATCTCACAGTCGGCAGGATTGCGGTTGGAGCAGTCGGCCAGCTTGCCAGGCAAGGTCAGGCTTTCCAGGGCGCTCTTGCGGATCACCAGGTCGCGCGCCTTTTTGGCAGCCTCGCGCGCGCGGAAGGCGGTGCGGCATTTCTCCACAATTAAGCGCCCATCGCGTGGGTTTTCTTCCGTCCAGCGCCCCATCGCTTCCGCCACCGCCTGCTCGACATGGTAGCGAACTTCGTTGTTGAGCAGCTTGAGCTTGTTCTGCCCTTCAAACTGCGGCTCCACCACCTTAACGCTGATGATGGCCGTCATCCCCTGGCGCGTGTCGTCGCCGGAGAAGTTTTCTTCCTTCTCCTTGATCAGCCCCTGCTTGCGCGCATAGTCGTTGATCATGCGCGTAACGGCCGTGCGCAGACCGGTCAGATGCGTGCCGCCGTCGGGGGTGTTGATGGTGTTGGCAAAGGCAAAAACCGACTCGGTAAAGGCATCGGTGTACTGGATGGCGGCCTCGACCTGCGTCGTCTCCACCTCCATTTCGATATAGATCGGTTCGTGAATCACCTGCCGGTTTTTGTTGAGATAGCGCACAAACGACTTGACGCCGCCTTCAAAGTGGAAGTTCATCTCGCGCTGCTGTTCGGGCCGTTCGTCCACAAAGTAGAGGTCGATCCCACGCGTGAGAAACGCCATCTCGCGGAAACGGGTCACCAGCGTATGCCAGTTGTATTCGAGCACCTGAAAAATGGTGTCATCGCGCATAAAGGTCTGCGTCGTCCCGGTGTCGTCGGGGTCGCACTCGCCGATGATATCCACCCCCGACACCGGCACGCCGCGCTCAAAGCGTTGGCGGTAGACTTTGCCGTTGCGCCGCACCTTGGTCTCCATCCACATGCTGAGGGCGTTGACCGCGCTGACGCCGACGCCATGCAGACCGCCGGAGACCTTGTAGCCGCCGCCGCCGAACTTGCCGCCGGCGTGCAGCTTGGTCATGACTACCGTGATGGCGGGCAGACCGGTCTGCTTCTGAATATCCACCGGGATGCCGGCGCCGTTGTCATCGACGCTGACGCTGTCATCTTTATGAATGGTGATGCAGATGCGGTCGCAGCGCCCCTGCATCGCTTCGTCAATCGAGTTGTCGACCACTTCATACACCATATGGTGCAGGGCCTTGGCGTCGGTGCCGCCGATATACATACCGGGGCGGCGGCGGACAGCTTCCAAGCCTTCAAGAACCTGAATCTGGTCGGCGTTATAATCGGCTTGGGCAGCCTGCCGGTTAGTGGGGTCAATCACAAATCAATCCTCCTGCTAAAATCACCCGTTGACGGGTCACCTGCGAAATCCACAACAGCGAAAAAAGTGTAAATCTGGCGAAACAGGTCAGGGCGCCAGTTCGGGCGCAAAATCAGGCCCGCGAATAAAGCGTGAACGGTAAAAAACCAGCAGCGCCATGGTCAACCCTGTGCCGATGTAGGCATTGATGACAATGGCCGCCAGCGTGCCCCACGCGGCCAGATCGGCCAGCGGCAGCAGCAGCAGCGCCATGCCCAGCCCGATCACGTTGCTGAGCAGGATAAAGCCCAGTGTGGGCCAAAAATTCTCCTGCACCAGGCGCAGGCTGCGCATAATGGCCACATTCAATGGGATGTTGTCCATGATCAAGGCGGCGATCACAAAGTACAAATAGAAAAAGACAATCAGCGTCACCGCCCCCGCCAGCGCCGCCACCGCCGACCCAAAGGCCGGGTTGGCCAGCATGATCAGCCCCACGGCAAAGCTGATGGGCAGATAGATGATCAGCAGCGCAATCGCCACGATCAGCACAAAGCCGATGACCTGCAGCCAGTGGCGCAGAACCGACAGCGCCACCTGGGGCGGGCGCACACTGCCCATCACACCAATCGGCAGCCGGCGCGCCAGCAGCGTCAAGTACACGACGCCAATCAGCAGACCCAGCAGGCTGAAGAGCAACCACCAGCCCAGCGCCCCCGCGGCGGTGGCAACCGCCACCGTCATATTCGGCAGCAGGCCGGCGCCGCCAAAGGGCAGGCTGGGCATATGCAGCAGTGCGCCGCTGACCAGCCCGCCGAGCAGGTTTGACCCTTCGCCCATCTGGCGAATGCTGGTGGATAACTGCTCCACCATCTGGCCGAGTTCGGGCGTCACCCCTTCCGCCTTGGCCAGTTCCCCATATGCCTGCGCAAATTGGTCAAACAGCGGCGCAACGTTGAAGCGTGGCCCCAGCCACAGCAGCAGGTCGAGCGCCACCGGAATCAAAATCAGTTCCAGCCGCCATCCCAAATAGCGATAGCCGGCCGACAAACAGTCAATAACACCCAAGCCTCACCTGCCGCCTTGTGGCGCTGATTTTACTGGATGATAGGCGTATTTCAGACCTACAGAAAGGCTGCCGCCGCAAGCCATTCACCGTGTAATTATACCACAGTACAGGTGCAGACCGAAGTTTGTGCAGCCCTGAAAGCGAACAGGTGTTCGCCGGCGGGGCCGGTGCTCTGCGCTATGCTTTGCGTTGTGATCTGCCGGAACTTGCAGCAGGAGATCGTGCGTTTGACCAGTAGCCGCTCCATGCCTGAGCGCCCCAGCGCGTCACCACTAAAGGAAAATCGGGCTTATGCCATCGTTTATCATTGAAGGGGGGCGACCGCTGCACGGCAGCATTCGTCCCATCGGCAACAAAAATGCCGCCCTGCCTATGCTGGCCGCCTGTCTGCTGACCGACGAGCCAATTACGCTGCACAACCTGCCTGAGATCGGCGATGTGCAAACGCTGCTGCAGATCCTTGCCGGAATGGGGGTCAGCATCGAGCGCCATGCCGGCAGCGTCACGCTGTGCGCCCGAACCATCAGCAGCACAGCCCCCGACCCGCATTTGTTTAGCCAGATTCGCGGTTCGCTCACCCTGATGGGGCCGCTTTTGAGCCGCCACGGCCATTTTGCGGTGGACACAGCCGCCGGCGGCGACGACATCGGGCGGCGGCGCATCGACACCCATCTCCAGGTCTTTGATGCGCTGGGTGCGCAACTGCGCCACAACGGCAAATTTGAACTGCACGCCGGCGGGCGGCTGCAGGGCCGCGACATCCTGCTGGATGAGGCATCCGTCACCGCCACCGAGAACGGCATTCTGGCCGCGGCGCTGGCGCAGGGCACGACGATCCTGCGCAACGCGGCCAGCGAGCCGCATGTGCAGGATCTCTGTCACCTGCTGGTGGCGATGGGCTGTCCCATCCAGGGCATCGGCAGCAACACCCTGCTGATCGACGGCCAGCAGCAGCTGCGCGGGGCGGAGAGCTACATCAGCCCCGATTTTGTCGAGGTCGGCAGCTATATCGGCATGGGCGCCATCACGCAGGGCGAACTGCGCATCACCGGCATTGTGCCCGAACATCTGCGCATGATGGAGATGGTGTTTGTCGACCGGCTGGGCGTGCGTATGCATCTGGAAGAAGATGCGACGGCGCCGGCGATGGAACGGCACACATTGGTCATCGAAGCCGAGCAGGAGCTGCGGGTGCGCCCGGATTTCGGCGGCGCTGTGCCCAAGATCGACGATGCGCCCTGGCCGGCCTTCCCGCCCGACTTGATGAGCATCGCGCTGGTGACGGCCACCCAGGCGCAGGGCACGGTGATCGTGCATGAGAAGATGTATGAGAGCCGGCTCTTCTTTGTGGACAAGCTGATTGCAATGGGAGCCCAGATCATTCTGTGTGACCCGCATCGGGCGGTGGTGGTGGGGCCGAGCCGGCTCAGCGGCCAGCAGGTGAGCAGCCCCGACATCCGCGCCGGCATGGCGCTGGTGCTGGCTGCGCTGGCGGCGGACGGCGTGACGCGCATCGGCAATGTCGAGCAGATCGACCGCGGCTACCAGGACATCGAAGTCAAGCTGCGCCGCCTGGGCGCACAGATCGAGCGGCAAGGGTAAGGGTAAGGCGCATCGGCGGCGGGGGCGTCTACTCGGCCAGGGTGAGGCTGTCCATTTCGTCTGTGTCGTCCGTGTCGTCTGCGGAGGCTTCCTGGGCATCGTCAGGGGATGCGGCAGGCGGCTCGGCTTCACTGGCAAAGGCTACGCCCCAGGCGCGCTCGGTGACGCGGCGGTAGACCGCCTGCAGTTGGCTGTAGGCGTCCTGGCCATCGGGGGTGGGGGTGGGCGCGCCCAGCCGGCGCAGCAGCGCCAGCTCGACCACGGGCCGCGCCAGGCGGTGATGTACTTCTTCCAGCACCTTGCGCCGGCCCCAAAAATCGCCCAGTTGTTCTTCCAATGGCGGCGCGCTGTCGTCCGCAGCCCGAACGCCGCCGGCGGCTGGGGTGTAGAAGCCAGGCGTCACATCCGCCCCCGCTTGCGTCGCGGGCGCGGCCGGGCGGGCAGCGGTTTCCGCACCCAGATTGCGCCGTTCATGGATGCTGGCCAGCACCTGGTGGCGGTCGCGCCCGCGCAGCCGCAGCAGCAGCCAGGGGTCTTCCGCCAGCATCTCCCCCAACTGGGCGTACACGGCGGCCAGCGGCCGGCACAGCACGGCGCCGGGCGGGCAGCTGCTGCACTGCTGTTCGATCTCGTCGCGTGCGGAAGGCAGCAGATGCGCGCCTGCCTGCGCAAACAGTTGTTCGATCTCCGGCGGCATGTTGCCGGCCAGCAGTTGGGCGGCGTAGATGGCCTGGCTGCCCAGCGCATCGATCACCCGCTCCCACTGGGCGTCATCCAGCACCGGCAGGCGGATTTCGACCGTGGACGCGCCGAGTTCGCGATCCTGCACCTGGGCCTGGATCGAGCCGGGCATTACTTCCATGCGCTTGACGCGGCAGCCGCGCAGCCCGTCCGGGCCGCCGGCGTCGAGGCCAAGCTGCTGCAGCAGCGTCTGCCAGCGGCGCTGCCACCAGGCGTTGTTCGTCTGTGGATTACTCATCCAGCATCTCCCTGCGCAGCGTCAGCAGGTCGCGCAGCTCTTCCGTGCCCAGTTCGGTCAGCCAATTCTCGCCGCTGCCCACAATCGACTCGGCCAGCGCCTGCTTGCTTTCGATGATGGCGTTGATGCGCTCTTCCAGGCTGCCGGCGACGACAAACTTGTGCACCTGCACATTGCGCCGCTGGCCGATGCGAAAGGCGCGGTCCGTGGCCTGATTTTCCACCGCCGGATTCCACCAACGGTCAAAATGAAAGACATGGTTGGCGCGCGTCAGGTTGAGGCCGGAGCCGCCTGCGCGCAGGCTGAGCACAAAGATCGGCGGCCCGTCATCGCTCTGGAAGGCCTGCACCATCTGGTCGCGCTGCGCGGCCGAGGTGCCGCCGTGCAGAAACAGCACTTCGGTGTTCAGACAATCGCGCAGATGGCGCTGGAGCAGATGGCCCATCTCGACAAACTGCGTAAAGATAAGCGCGTGGTCGCCTACCGAAAGCGCCTCCTCCAGCATCTCCGTCAGCCGCTCCAGCTTGCCGCTGCGGTGCGGGAGCGGCCCCGGCTCCTTGAGAAAGTGGGCCGGGTGGTTGCAGATCTGCTTGAGCTTGGTCAGCAGGCTCAGCACCAGCCCGCGGCGCTGGATGCCGTCGGCGCGGTCGAGCCTGGCCAGCGCCTCCTGCACGGTGGTCTCGTACAACTGCGCCTGTTCCTGGGTCAGCGAACAGTAGACCACCATCTCGTTCTTTTCCGGCAGGTCGGAAATAATCGTGGGGTCGGACTTGAGCCGGCGCAGCAAAAAGGGCTGCACCAGCCGGCGCAGCTCCGCTGCCTGCTCGTCATCGTTGTAGCGCTCGATGGGCACCGTAAACTGCTGGCGGAACTGTTCGTGGCCGCCCAGATAGCTCGGGTTCAAAAACTCCATCACGCTCCACAGCTCCGTCAGATGGTTTTCCACCGGTGTACCGGTCAGCGCCACGCGGTTGCGGGCGCGGAAGCGGCGTACCGCCTGCGACTGCTTGGCGCTGGGGTTCTTGATATTCTGCGCCTCATCCAGAATCAGGTTGCTCCACTCCACACGCTGCAGCACTTCGGCATCGCGCCGCGCAGTGCCGTAGCTGGTGATGACGATATCGTGGCCGGGCAGCGCCTGCAAAAAGGCATCGCCTTCCAGCCGGCTGCCCCCGTGATGTACGAGGGTGCGCAGACGGGGGCCAAAGCGCTCCACTTCGCGCCGCCAGTTGGCTACCACGCTGGTGGGGCAGATCAGCAGCGTCGGACGCCGTTCCTGCTCACTTTCGGCGCGCTCGTGCAGCAGCATGGCGATGGCCTGCACGGTCTTGCCCAGCCCCATGTCATCGGCCAGGCAGGCGCCCAATCCCAGGCGGCGCAGATAGACAAGCCAGCCCAGCCCGCGGCGCTGGTAGGGGCGCAGTTCGCCGACAAAGCCTGCCGGCTCCGGCAATTCCGCCAGCAGCTTCTGCGTGCGCAGCTGCTCGAGCACACTGCGCAGCCAGCCGTCCACATCCACCGCCTCCAGCCGCAGCGCATCCGCGCCCTGCTCGCCGCTCGGTTGGCCGATCTGGGCCGGCGCGGCGCTGGTTTGCCCATTCTTGCCCGGTGCGTCCCAGTTGTCCAGCACTACGGCTGAACTGTGGGCGTCGCCCGTCTGTTCCAGATAGGCCTGTGCCATGCGGATCGACTGCAAAAAGGACATGTCGCCGGTGGCTTTGCGCTCCGCCAGGAAGCGCTTGGCCGCCGCCACCTGTTCGGGGTCAAGCTGGATCCACTGACCGCGCAGCTTGAGCAGCGGCGTATTGCGCGCCGCCAGTTGTTCAAATTCCTCCTGGCTGATGCGCTGTGCGCCGAGGGTCAGCTCCCAAGCATAGCGCACCTGGCTGCGCCTGCCGCGGCGAGGGCCGGCGGGAAGATCGGCGTAGCCGTCATCATCGGCGTCCCACAGCGCATCCTGCTCGGCAAACAGCCGCAGCCGCATGCCGAGCGCTGTGCGCTGGCGCGCGTTCCACCATTCGGGCAGCAGCACACCAAAGCCGTTGCTCTCCAGCAGCGGGGCGATCTCGCACAAAAAGTGGTGCGCTTCCGCCGCCGTCAGCAGCGCCATTTCCGGGCGCGGGCTGCGCAGGCTGCGCTCCACCGGCGGGAAGAGACGGCTGGCTGCACCCAGTCCGGCCAGCAGCCGCTCCTGCGGGCGATCCACGCGCCGCCCGCCATAGCGCAGCACATCGTTGTAGGCGTCCCAGATCTGGGCGGCGGGGATCAGCAGGCGCGGGTCGTCGCGCGCCTGCAGCGCAAAGCGCAGGCTCCAGGCGCTGCGTTCGGAGGCAAGCTCATCGGCGGACGCAGCGCCTGCGCCCAGATAGCCTGCCGACTGCGCCGCCGCCTCCGGCTCCACCAGTTCAAAGGCGATGCGGAAATTGGCGTCGCTGGTGACATAAAGCTGCTCGATCCAGGCCTGCCACTCCTGCGCCAGCTTGTGGGCAGGCTGTGGCGGCAGCACCAGCGTGCGCGCGTCCGCGCGCAGTTGGCGCACCCACTGCAGGGCAGGCGTCGCCTCGCCCGCCGCCGCAGGACGGCGCGCATCCTGGCGGGCCTCGCTGCGGCCATTTACGCCATGCAGGCCGCTGCTCCCGTTGACGCCGTTGACCCCATTCGCCCCGTTGGCACTGCCGGTTTCGATGCCGCTCCAGGCGCGCACAGCCGTATCCACCACGGTGGCGACAAAGTGTTCGGTGAGCGCCGCCGGCGTCGGGGCGTCGCTGGTTTTGTCGATGGCATAGGCGCGGCAGACGGCGGGCATGGTCTCCACGAGGTCGCCAAAGCGGCGCTTTATGCGGTCATCCAGCAGGGCAGGCTGCCAGAGCGCGTAAAGGGTCGAGGCGCCGTTGATACGCAGCGCAGGCACATAGTGCTGGCCGATGAGAATTTCCAGCGCAAACTTGGCGGCGTTGCTCCAGTACAGGAGGTCGTTGCCCATGCGCAGCCGTTCCGTGCGCACGGCAGCGGCGCTGCGGCTGCTCTGGCGGCGCAGCCGGCTGAGAAAGAGCAGGGCGGCCAGCGGCTCCAGCGTCAGCCCCGTCACCTGCCAGCAGATCAACGCGAGCGGCGCAACGGGGGGGGCGTCGGCGGGGCGGCCGGCGCTCTGCACCATGCTGCGGCGGGCGACGGGGTTGCCGTCGCGGCTGGGCAGCCAGACGGTCGTGGTGGCGGGCTGCATCTCCTGCACCGCCAGGCGCGTGACCTCTTCGCTGATCAGGCTGCGCAATTGGTGGATGGGCAGTTGGCCGGGATGGGAGGGCGGCTTGGGTTGGCGCTGGCGGGCACTGCCGGCGGCAAAGAAAGCATCAGGCCGGACAATCGGCTGAAAATCGAGCGTTTCCGCCCAAAACACGAACTTTCCGTCTGCAAATGGCTCGTCTGTGCGATGCCATGCCGCGTGCAAGGTAAAAGGCATAAAGAGTATTATACCGCGCAACGAGCTTCCACAACAAATTTTTGGGCGAAAAGCCACACTCAATTCGTGAGGATGCCACCGATGCCTGTCCACCGATTCGGGCGCCGATTGCACGGATTGCGCACCGGTTGCCTGTCCAGTCCGCACGCCCACGTGCGGCGCAGACGAGCGATGAGCGGCGCGATGGGGGCGTGCGGCACGCGCGACCGCCGGTGAATCAATTCACCGGCTATCGGGTGCGCAACCGGTTAAAACCGGTTGCCACAGGAGACGTTTCGCCGAGCAGCAACCCACCTCGGTGGGTTTCGTTTGGGATAGCCACCGATTTGAATCGGTGGCGGTCGCCGTACACGGACAGCGCCAATGGGCGGATTCAATTGTGAACATCCATGAATCGGTGGCGGTAGGCTGTTGCGCCATCTCCACATCTCGCTATAATAGCCCCAGGAGAACACACGTGAGTCCCGTCATCCATCGTGAACAAGGCTACACCTTCTACTTCGTCCTCGCCGACCTGCATGAACCGCCCCATGTCCATGTCGGCGAGGGCAAAAGCCGGTGCAGTGATGATGCCAAACTGTGGCTCCAGCCCCTGCGCGTCGCCCGGCCCGGCCGCTTTGCAGCCCACGAGATCAGCCGTATCGTGCGCATCGTTGCAGCACACAGCGATCTATTTCTAGAGGAGTGGCAACGCCATGCTCAGTGAACCCAAAACCTATCCAGTCCGCTACCCGCAGAGCGCCTACACCACCCCTACCGAAGCGCGTGCCGCCGCCGTCACCTTCGATGCCAATCAAATGCACATCCACCTGCAGGATGGCCGCACCCTCGCCGTGCCCCTCGCCTGGATACCCAGCCTGGCCGCTGCTGCCCCTGCCGACCTGGCCGCCGTGCGCATCGGTTGGGACGGCCTGCTCCTTTACTGGGACCCCGACGACGGCCCCATCAATGAAGACCTGCTCGTCGCCACCTTCCTGCAAGGCGGCCAATTCACCCCCTGATCTGCCGGCGCCGTAGGTCACGCTTGCAGCGTGACACGATTTCGCCCGACTATCCTTCCCTATAAGCTGCAACGGTCGCTGCGTATGCTAAAATAACAGGCGAGCGCGCCGGGTGCGCAGGCAGCAAGCGGCGCCGACCAAACTGCGCAATGAAACGGCAAGCGACGCCCCTTACTGGAAAGACGGACCCGTGACCGACAAAATTGACCCGGCGGAAATCAACGCCATCCTCTGGAAGGCCTGCGACACCTTTCGCGGCACAATCGACCCCTCCGAATACAAGAACTACATCCTGGTGATGCTGTTTCTCAAATACATCAGCGATGTGTGGCGGGAGCGTTTTGAGACGCTGCGCGCAGAACATGGCGACGACGAGCGGCGCATCCGGCGGCAGCTGCAGTACGAACGCTTTGTGCTGCCGCTGGGGGCGGACTTCTATGCGCTGTATAGCCAGCGCAACGCCGGCAACCTGGGCGAGTTGATCAACGTGGCGCTGGAAGCGATCGAAGAGGCCAACAAGGAGAAGCTGGAAGGCGTCTTTCGCAACATCGACTTCAACAGCGAGGCGGCGCTGGGGCGCACCAAGCAGCGCAATGAGCGGCTCAAGCTGCTGCTGCAGGACTTTTCCGACCCCCGGCTCGACCTGCGCCCCGCGCGCGTGGGCGACCTCGACATCATCGGCGACGCCTACGAGTATCTAATCGAGCACTTTGCCAGCGATGCGGGCAAGAAGGCGGGCGAATTCTACACGCCGGCCGGGGTTTCGCAATTGCTGGCCGAACTGCTGGCGCCGCAGGCGGGCGAGCGGCTTTGCGACCCGGCGGCCGGCTCCGGCTCGCTGGCGATCAAGTGCGTCAAGCGCATCGGCTCCCCCGACTACGCCCTCTACCTGCAGGAAGCCAACGGGGCGACATGGGCGCTGTGCATGATGAACATGTTTCTGCACAACATCAACATCACCGTGGACAACGTCAAGTGGGCGGACACGCTGCGCGACCCGCGGCTGCTGACCGACAGCCAGACGCTGATGCGCTTCAACGTGGTGATGGCGAACCCGCCTTTTTCGCTTGACAAGTGGGGGGCGGAGGGTGCGGCGGCTGATCCGTTTGGCCGTTTCCAGCGCGGCGTGCCCCCGGCCAGCAAGGGGGACTACGCCTTTATCAGCCACATGATCGAGACCACCTATGTGGACCCGTCGCATAACGGGCGGGTGGGCGTAATCGTGCCGCACGGCGTCCTCTTTCGCAGCGGCGGCGAGGGGCGTATCCGCCAGCGGCTGATCGAGGAGAATCTGCTGGACGCCGTGATCGGTTTGCCGCCCAACCTGTTTTACGGCACAAGTATTTCGGCGGCGATCTTGATTTTTAAACGCAACCGGCCCGATGATAACGTGGTTTTTATTGACGCCAGTCGGGAGTTTGAGGCGGGGACGAATCAGAATTGGCTGCGGGCGCAGGATCGGGCGAAGATAGTGGCGACGTACAAAGAGCGCCAGTCGGTGGAGATGTACTGCTATATAGCGACAGGTGCAGAACTTGTAGCTAACGACTTCAACCTAAACATTCCACGATATGTGGATACGTTTCAGGCAGATGATGCTATTGACTTGACTACTACAAACCGGGAAATTCGGCGGTTGCGGTCGGAGTTGGTCGATACCGAAGCCAAGATCGACCTCTACCTAACGGAGTTGAGGCTAGATGAATCAATTCCCGATTGAATGGCATATATGTAAGCTCAAGCAACTGACGACCAAGATCGGCAGTGGTGTTACTCCTAGCGGTGGCCGCGAATCCTATTTGGATACCGGAGTGCCATTAATTAGAAGTCAAAATGTTTTAGAAGGTGTTCTGAACCTAACAAACGTGGCCTTCATTTCGCAGGGGCAACACGACGTTATGTCCAAGACTAAATTGCAAGCTCACGATGTTCTTCTGAACATTACAGGAGCATCCATCGGGCGCAGTTGTGTGTTTCCAGAGGGAATTGGCGAAGCCAACGTCAACCAGCATGTATGTATCATACGAACCAAACCGCAACTGTACCCGTACTTTCTTTGCTCAGTCTTGAACTCTGACATAGGACAAAAGCAAATTGTTTCCTTTCAGGCTGGTGGCAATAGGCAGGGTCTTAATTTTGAGCAAATAGGTGCTTTTGATATTCCAGTTCCACCCCTCCCTGAGCAGCGTAAGATCGCCCAAATCCTCGGCACATGGGATGCGGCGATTGCCCAGATGGAGCAGCTTATCGCCGCGCTGCAGCGGCGCAAGCAAGGGCTGATGCAGCGGCTGCTGACGGGAGAGGTGCGGTTTCCGGAATTTGTGGGGCAAGAGTGGAATTATTTACCTGTAGTTGAGTTTGTTACCAGAAATTCAGCCAAGTTTGACCCGCAAAAACAAAATGATGAACTTCCATGTATCGAACTAGAGCATATTTCCCAGGAAACCGGCCAAATCCTCGACACGATTTCGGTGCAGGGTCAGCAAAGCATCAAAAATCGATTCAGTAAAGGACAGGTGTTATTTGGCAAACTGCGTCCATATTTGCGTAAATATGTACAACCCCAATTCGACGGTGTTTGCTCATCAGAAATTTGGGTGTTGGCAGGAAAGAAGGACATCTGCACAAACGATTACTTGTACTATCTTGTGCAGACGCATGACTTTATTGCTGCAGCCAATGCTACAACCGGAACAAAGATGCCACGCGCCGATTGGGCACACCTGTCTCAAAAGTGTTTTACGTTGCCGTGGGAGGATGAGCAGGCCAGGATCGTTAGAGTGTTGCGTCTCTGCGACAACGAAATCACCCTCCACCAGCAAAAGCTTACCGCCCTGCGTCGGCAGAAGCAGGGCCTCATGCAGCGGCTGCTGACCGGCGCGGTGCGCGTGCCGGTTGATGGCTGATCCGAAACGGGCTATACTTTGCAGACGTTATCGATCACTACATCAATCACCACAAAGGAGAATGATGGACACAAAGAAAGAGTTGTCGCCGGAACAGCGGGAGGAACTGCTCAAGACGCTGCAAGCCCGTTTTGAGAAAAACAAGCAGCGCCACCCAACGCTGGCCTGGGCGGACGTGCAGGCAAAGCTGGAAGCACAGCCGGAAAAGCTGTGGTCGCTGCAGGAAATGGAAACTACCGGCGGCGAACCGGATGTGGTCGGCCACGATGCCAAAACCGGCGAATACCTTTTCTATGACTGTGCGGCGGAAAGCCCCCAAGGCCGCCGCAGTCTCTGCTATGACGGGGCCGCGCTGGCGGAACGGAAAGAAAATAAACCGGAAACCAGTGCGGTGGATATGGCCGCGGCCATGGGTGTTGCACTCTTGACGGAAGAAGAGTATCGCACGCTGCAGACGCTGGGAGAGTTCGATACGAAAACGTCGAGCTGGGTGGACACGCCGGCCGCCATCCGCAAACTCGGCGGCGCCATCTTTGCCGACCGTCGCTACGACCATGTCTTCGTCTATCACAACGGCGCGTCCTCTTACTATGCCGGCAGGGCGTTCCGGGGCGCGCTGAAGGTCTGAATTCAGGAGGAGAATCGCGTTGTCCCCCACCAACCTGTACCTGGAAGAAATCAGCTCCCAACTGCCCGCCCTCCAGCTTCTGGTCAACATGGGCTGGCACTATCTGCCGCCGGATGAGGCGCTGGCGCTGCGCGGCGGCAAAGCGAAACATGTGGTGCTGACCGGCGTGCTGGCCCCGTGGCTGGCCGCGCACAACGCCATCGACTTCAAGGGGCAGCGCCATGCCTTCAGCGCCGCCAACCTGGCCGAGGCGGTGGCGCGGCTGGTGGACGACCCGCTGCAAAGCCTGATGGTCTCCAACGCCCGCATCTACGAACTGCTGACGCTGGGCACGAGCCTGACGCAAAGCATCGACGGCGACCGCAAGAGCTTCAGCCTGCACTATATCGACTGGCGGCAGCCGGAGCGAAATGTCTACCACGTCAGCGACGAGTTCGCCGTGGAGAAGACGGGCAGCCACAGCACGCGGCGGGCCGATATCGTGCTCTTCGTCAACGGCATCCCGCTGGCCGTGGTCGAGTGCAAGCGCGCTGACCAGGAGCACCACGGCGAAAAGGCGGTGGCGCTGGGCATCGAGCAGTTGGGCGTCTACCAACGCGAGGGGGAGATTCCGCACCTGTTTGCGCCTTCGCAGCTGCTGCTGGCCCTCAGCCCCAACGACGCGCGCTACGCCACCACCGGCACGGCCAAAAAGTTCTGGTCGATCTGGCGCGAGGAGGAAGCGGAAGGGCAGGCCGGCGGCTGCGAGCGCGCCGTCCACGCCCTGATCAACCGCCCGTTGGCGCCGGACGTAGCAGATCGCCTGTACGGCGGGCGCGAATATGAGCGGCGCATCCGCGCCCACTTTGCCGGGCTGGGCGAGCGGCTGCCCAGCGCCCAGGATCGGCTGATCTATGCGCTGCTGCGCCCGCAGCGGCTGCTGGAGCTGGCCTACCAGTACATCGTCTTTGACGGCGGCGTCAAGAAGATCGCCCGCTACCAGCAGTATTTTGCCATCCGCGCCACGCTGGCGCGCGTGGGCCGGCGCAATGCGCAGGGGCTGCGCACCGGCGGCGTCATCTGGCACACGACCGGCAGCGGCAAATCGCTAACGATGGTGATGCTGGCCAAGGCGCTCACGCTGCACCCCACCATTGCCAACCCGCGCGTGATTCTGGTGACGGATCGGGTGGACCTGGACGACCAGTTGTGGCGCACCTTCAAAGCTTGCGGCAAAGCGGTGGCCCAGGCCACGGACGGCCGCCATCTGGTGCGGCTGGTCACGGGCAAGCTGAACCGCGGCGAGACGCGGCCCGACGTGATCACCACCGTGATCAACAAGTTCGAGCAGGCGGCGGCGCAGAAGGTGCGCGACACGGACAGCGATCTCTTTGTCCTGGTGGACGAGAGCCACCGCAGCCAGTACGGGCTGCTCAACAGCCGCATGCAGCGGGTCTTTCCTCATGCCTGCTATCTGGGCTACACCGGCACGCCGCTGACCAAGGCCGAGAAATCGACCGCGGCCAAGTTTGGCAGCTTTATCCACAAATACCCCATGCGCCAGGCCGTGGCCGACAAGGCGGTCGTGCCGCTGCTGTATGAAGGGCGCGTGGTGGAGCAGGATGTGGACAAGGCGCAGTTGGAGCGCTGGTTCGAGCGCACCACGCGCCACCTGACGCCGGAGCAGAAGGCCGATCTCAAGCGCAAGCTGAGCCGCAGCGAAGCCGTCAACGCCACCGAGCAGCGCATCCAGGAGATCGCCTACAACATCGCGCTGCACTATGAGCAGAACTGGCGCGGGACGGGCTTTAAGGCGCAGTTGGCCACCCCCAGCAAGCGCATCGGCCTCCAGTATCTGCACTACCTGCTCGAATATGGCATCGACGCCGCGCTGGCGATCTCGCCGCCCGACAGCCGCGAGGGCAGCGACGAGGACGACGCGCCCGGCACAGGGGAGCAGGCCAGTTTGCAGACCGGTGTGCAGCTGTTCTGGCAGCAGATGATGGCGCGCTACGGCAGCGAAGAGGCCTACAACCGTGAGCTGATCAACTCCTTTGGCCGCGCGGAGGGGATCGAAATTCTGATTGTCGTAGACAGGCTGCTCACCGGTTTTGACGAGCCGCGCAACACCGTGCTCTATATCGACAAGCCGCTCAAGGAGCACACGCTGCTGCAGGCAATCGCGCGCGTCAACCGGCTGGCCGACAACAAGGACTTCGGCTACATCGTGGACTACCGCGGCGTGCTGGGCGAGCTGAACGAGGCCATGAACCTCTATGATGCGCTGGACAGCTATGACGCCGAAGATGTGGCCGGCGCGTTGACGGATGTGGCCGAGCAGATTCGCAAGCTGCCGCAGCTGCACTCGGAGCTGTGGGCGCTCTTTGCGCCAGTCGCCAACCGCAATGACCGCGAGGCGATGGAGCGCTTTCTGGAGCCGGAAGACCGCCGCGAGCAGTTCTATGCGGCCCTCACCGACTATGCGGCGGCACTGCGCGTGGCGCTGGGGTCCGTGTACTTTTTCAACGAAGTGCCGGAAGCGCAGATCGAGCGCTATCGCGCCGATCTCAACTTCTTCCACGCCCTGCGCCAGGCGGTCAAGCTGCGCTATGCGGAAACGGTGGACTACCGCGAATACGAAGAAAAAGTGCGCAAGCTGATGGACGAGCATATCCGCGCCACCGGCACGACGGTGATCACGCAGTTGGTCAACATCTTTGATGTGGAGGAATTCGACGCTGAGTTGGAGCGGCTGGGGACGCCCGCGGCCAAGGCGGACACGATTCTCAACCAGATCAAGCGCACGGTGAGCGAGCGCTTAGACGAGGACCCGGCCTTCTACCGCAAGTTTGCGGAGCTGGTGGAGGAGACCATCCAGGCGTACCGGCAGGCGCGCATCGACCAGCTCGAGTATCTGCGGCTGGCGGAAGAGAGCCTGGCGCAGCTGCGCAGCGGCCAAGACCGCAGCGTCCCGGCGCAGCTATACCAGTATCGCGACGCGCCCGCCTACTTTGGGGCCGTGCGCGAATTGCTGGCCGGCTATGGACTGGACGACAGCGCCATCGCTGCGCTGGCGATTGAGCAGGAGGCCGCCATCGAAGCGCGCAAGATTCGTGACTGGGAGACGAATCTGGATGTGCAAAACCAGATGAAGAGCAGTCTCGATACCATTTTCTATGCCGTGGAGAAACGCAGCGGCGTGCAGATCAACAGCGACCATCTGGACAGTATGATCGACCAGGTGATCGAGGTCGCCAAGGCGCGCGGCAGCGGGCGCTGAGCGATGGCGGCCACCATGCACAGTCTGCGCTTTGGCGAAACCACCATCGCCTATACGCTTCTGTATGCGCCGCGCAAAACGCTGGCGATCCACGTCTACCCTGACCAGCGCGTCACCGTCAAGGCGCCGGCGGGGAGCGATTTTGCGGCTGTGGAAGATTTTCTGCGCCGGCGCGCGCCGTGGATTCTGCGCAAGCAGCGGGAGTTTGCCCGCTATCCCGCCGCGCCCCCGCCGCGGCGCTATGTCAGCGGTGAGAACTTTGTCTATCTGGGGCGGCAGTATCGGCTGAAGGTGAGCGAGGGCGAGCGCGCGGGGGTGAAGCTGGTGCGCGGCTATTTGGAGGTGACGACGCCGAGCAAGGCCGCCGGTGCGGTGGTGCGCCGGCAGGTGGAGGGCTGGCAGCGCAAGCAGGCGCGCCGCGTCTTCTACGCGCGCATGCAGGCCCTGCTGCCGCGCTTTCTGCCTTTGACGCTGCCGGAGCCGGAGGTGATCATCAAGCCGCTCAAGGCGCGCTGGGGCAGCTGCTCGCACGATGGCCGCATCACGCTCAACCTGGCGCTGATCAACATGCCCAAGGCGTGCATCGACTATGTGATTGTGCACGAGCTGTGCCACCTGGTGGAGCACAACCACGGCCGCCAGTTTTACGCCCTGCTGGAGCGGGTGATGCCGGACTGGCAGGCGCGGCGTAAACGGTTGAATGAGGCGGAGAGAGGGTAAGAGTGGAAATACACATTCAATTTGCTGCACTGGCGCAGCCCTTGCATCTCACGCCAGCCAATCCGCTTGCGCCAGATCTGTGATGCGCCCAAAGTGGTGGGTATTGTGAGTGAGCAGCGTAGCGCCCGCCTCCAGACAAATGGCGGCGATCTGTAAATCGAGATCTGCAAGCCGACTGCCACTGCGCTCTAGCTCCGCTTTGAGCCTGCCAAAGCGACGTGCAGCGGTGTCGTCGAAAGAAAGCACCAGAACGGCCGCCAGCAGCACCTCGATGCGGGCCAGGTTGCGCTCGCGCTGGGCTGAGCGATGCGCGCCATGCACCAACTCGCCCACTGTAATGCTGGTGACGCCCAATAGTTCGCCGGCATCCACGCGCCCGCGCAAATCCAGCCGGCCGCGCAGCACTTCGATGCAGTGGTCGCTGTCGAGAACTCTCATGGCGCTGCCACAGGCCGCTGGGGTTGGCTGCTGCGGTTGCGCTCGATTTCGCCGGCCAGGCTAGCCAACTCTTCCTCGTCCTGCCACAACCCAAACGCTGACATGATGGGATGCACTGTCCCCTCCGCCACGGCGGCAAGTAGGGCGGGGTCTTGGCCTAATGCTTGCGCAAGATGGCTGCCTAGCTCCGCCGAGCGTTGCAGCCGCTCCCACTCGTCCGCACTGATGAGGACGGCCAGCGGGCGGCTGCGGCGATGGATCACAAAATGTTCCCCCGCTGCCGCGCGCCCGATCACTTCCGAAAACCGACTTTTCGCCTCGACAATATTCAAGTTCGTCATGGTTGATCCGCCCCTCCTGTAGTAATATGGTCATGATGACCACTTTATTGCAGTATGGCATGGGATGAGGAGAAGATCAAGTATGCGACCTGGCGTATGCAGTGAACAACTGCTACGTAGCTCATCTTGGCGTCACTTTCAAGCGCTGTGGGTGACATTTGCGATGATGGTGACGGGAGCGGAAGCCTGCGCGACTTCTCAGAAATAACTATCGCGCACGCTGCCGGCGTTCGGCAAACAGCAAAATGGCGCTGCCGGCCAGCACGATCAGGGCGGCGGCGCCGATCCACAACTGCGAAGTGTCATCCGGCGGGCCGGAGCCGGACTGCGCCACCAGCGGCGACGAGACCTGCAGCGGGGCCACGGTCGCCGTGGGCGTGGCCGTAGGCTCCGGCGTGTCGGTCGGCGTGGGCGTGGGCGTCTCCGTCGGCGACGGCGTGATGGTGGGCGTGGCCGGCGGTATGGGAGTCGCCAGCGGCGACTGCACAATCGGCGTGTCCGCGGGAACAGGCGTGGCCTGCGCAAAGAGAGACACCGGCGGCGCCCAAAGGCAAACGACTAATCCCAGCAGCAGCCAGGTAAAAATAGTGCGGCAGGCGCTGCGGCCCCTGCGTAAGCTGTACCTGCGCCCGCCGCGCCCGTGCTCGGCAGGATGTGCGAAGGGATCGGCGCAGCGCATCAGCCCCTCACTCCTGATGCGGCGCGGATTCATGCAGGGTCGGCTCGCGCAGCAGCGGCTTGGGGGCGGGCGCGGCGGGCGCCGGGTCACTGTCCACAAGCTGCTCGGTGGCGGTGAGTCGCCTGGCGGCGGGCTGGGGCGGAAGGTGCCGTTCCAGTTCGGCCAGTTCCAACTCAAACCCTTCAATGATGCGCTGCGGGTCGGGCGCCAGCTGCTCGTCCGCCATCAGCCCCAGCGTCACCATCCCGTTGTAGCTGATAATGCTGATGCCCAGCCCGATCTTGCCCGACTGCGGCACCCAGAACATCAAGTTCTTGAGCCGCTTGCCCGCAAAATAGAGCTGGTAATTGGGGCCGGGGACGTTGGTCAGCACAGCCGAGGCTTTGGCGGCAAACCAGGTGGTGGCCTGCTTGGCCAGATCGCCGGGCAGGCTGCCGATCACGCCTAGAATCTGGTAGACCAAAAATGGTTCGGGCGAGTTCTTGAGTACATCCATGTGGCGCTTGGTCATCATCAGCCGGTCGTAGGCATCTTCCAGGCTGACCGGCAGACTGAGGTAGACCAGTGCAAACTGGTTGCCGAGATTGTGTGTGTCGCTGTCCGTGCGCAGATTGACCGGCACCATGGCGGTGATGTCGCCGGCAGCCGGGTCGTCGCCCTTTTCGATCATATAGCGGCGCAGCCCGCCGGCGACAGCCGTCACCAGCAGATCGTTGATGGTGACGCCGTGCCGCTTGCTGATGGTCCTGACGCGCTCCAGCGCAAACGGGTGCGACCAGACGACATGTTTGATGGCCCCCACTTCGCCGCGGAAGACGGAGGGGCGGTCGGGCGGCAGCAGCACCAGTTTGGCCAAGATGGCGGCGCCGGCTGCCGAGACGATGCCGGCGGAGCGGGCCAGATCAAGCGGATGGCTAGGGTTCTCCAGCGTCTGCAGCGTCTCATTGGCCAGTCCCTGGGCGGCGAACAGCGTGCTTTTGAGCGCGCCACGCGCCAGCGTGCGCAGCTGCGTCAGCGGGCCGGGCGCCGCGCGCGCTGGTCTGGCCGGTGTGTGGGTGATCTGCAGCGAATCATCGATGCTGGGGCCGGTCATATCCAGCAGCACCTTGATCAGGGCGATGCCGTCGCCGATACAGTGATGGAGGCGGGCGAGCACGGCGCAGCCGCCGGCCACATTTTCGATCAGCATATAGCGCCACAGCGGTTTGCGCCGGTCAAGCGGCTCATTGATGATGGCGCTGACTACCGTCTGCAGCGTGGCGATATCGCCGGGTTCGGGCAGGGCATAACGGCGCACATGCGCGCGGATGTCGAAATGCGGGTCATCTTCCCAGAAAAAGCCGCTGCTGGCGCTGCCGACCACGCGCTGGTGAAAGCGTTCGTATTTGGCGACAAAGCGTTCCGCCAGCGCCGTCTTCAAATCTTCAAAGTCCAGCGTCTCTTCGAACAGCAGCACGCCGTTGATGATCATCAAGTTTGTGGAACTGTCCATTTCCAGCCATGCTTTGTCCACATTGCTCATGGGGACGCGCCTGGGCTTTGCCGTCATGCCTGCCTCCTGCCAAATTAGGGTGGGAATCCGCTGCACTCTCTTGCGGCAGTATACCGCAAGGGGGACAATTGTTCCAGAGCGGTGCGGGCGGAGGTGGAAGCAAACGTTTCAGTCAAACGCATGTAGGTCACACTTGCAGCGTGATAGTTTGCCGCCTGGCAAGGAAGCCCAGTCCTTGACCAAAGCAGCGTCACACTGCAAGCATGACCTACGGGAGAGATTTACGGGCGCCGGCAGATCAAACTGCCGTAGCTGCTAGAGGGGCCGCTCCAGCATATCGCACTGCTGCATGTGCCAGCCGCCGTCGCCCTGACGCAGCCGCAGGGTGACGACGCCAAAGGGGGCCATCTCCACGGGGAAGGGCTGCCCCTGCCAGGTGAGCACGCTTTGCCCGCCGCGCCCATGGACGTCAACCAGCCGCACGATATAGCCGCTGCCGTCTT
This sequence comes from Caldilineales bacterium, assembly GCA_038205395.1. Lineage (GTDB taxonomy): Bacteria > Chloroflexota > Anaerolineae > Caldilineales > Caldilineaceae > Fredericiella. Next base: position 25,188 of record JBBRBX010000006.1, on the reverse strand, counting down.
CGCTGTCCTCTTCGGTGCGCTTGCAGGCGCTGACTTCCACGCCGGGGTTGTTCACCGCCAGCAGCCCGGCCTGGCGCGGGAGGTCGCCGGGGTGGCTGTGCATGGTGACGGGCAACGGCGGCAGGTTGAGGCTGCGCGCCCGCTGCACCAGATCGCTGTCGCGCCAGTCGCCCACATGCGGGCGCAGGATGACAGTGAATTTTTGGCTGCCCAGGTCCACCCAGTCATAGCGTTGGCGGGCGCCGAAGGGATGCGGTTCATGATAGGCGTAGGGCACGCAGCGCAGAATGGTCAGCCGCAGCGCGCTGTCCGTGACGTCGCAGCCGTATTTGCCGTCGTTGAGCAGCCCCAGACCAATGACCTGGCCGGTGTCCTGCCCAGCAATCTGACCAGCTTCCCCGATTGGGCCGCTGACATCCATCCACATCTGGGTGGGGACTTCGCGCCCGTCGCAGGGGCGCTCCAGCCAGCCGAAGGGGACATCGTGCACCGCCACCGGTGCGGACGTGTTGACAGCGCAGACAAGCTTGACCAGCCGCCACGGCTCCAGCCAGGTCAGCCAGTTGCGGATCGTGATCTCGCACTCGCCGCTGCGCAGGAGAATCTGCTGCTGCCAGCGGGCGGCGCCGCAGCTGCGTTCGACCAGCAGCGACACCTGCAGGGGGCCGCGGTCGCCCACGCGGATAGCGGCCTCGCCAAAGGTGGCCTGCGCCGGGCCATAGCCGGGCACGCGGTGCGACCAGGTGTCGCTGTGGTCATCGACCACCTCCCCCACATTCCAGCCGCCGGGGCCGACCAGTTCCAACCCCGACTGCTTGTCGCGACAGGAGACGATATTGCCGGTGGCCGGGTCAAGCCGCAGGTGCAGCAGTTCATTTTCCAGTTCCGTCTCGCTGACGCGCAGCCCCGTCACCGGCGCGTCGGCGCGCGGCAGCCCCGGCGCAAAGCGGAAGAGGCGATAGCCAAACGCGGGCAAGGTGGCGGGGAAGAGCAGCCGGCGGATGTTGCCGTTGGGCGCGCTCAGCGCCTCGTGCGGGTCGATGTTCTGGTAGACCAGCGGCCGGCCTTGCTCATCCACCAGCCCCCAGCCCGCTTCATCCCAATGCTGCCACTCCGTCCACGGTTCATACTCGATATAGGTGGCGGCGGGCTGGGCGGCGGGGTTGAACACCACCACGGTGGCCCCCGGCCCGCTGGTGTCGATGCGGGCGGCGACGGCGCGCGCGGCATCATCCGCCAGCACGCCGGCAGCCGCGGCCAGCCCCGTCAGTTCGGCGATGGCGTCATCTTCGGCCACCTTAAGCGAGGAGCCGCCCAGGGTGTCGTGGAATTGGTTGAAGGCCAGCGTATGCCACAGGTCGTCCAGCTTTGCGTGCGCCGGTTCTGCGCCCGCCCACTGCTGGGCCATGACGCCCAGCCGTTCGGCCAGCAGCAGCCGGTTCTCGGCCAGCCGGTGTGCGGCCTTGAGCGCGCTGTTGACTGAGTAACAGCCTACGGCGTGGTACTGCAGTTCATCAGCCACCGTCGGCAGCGAAGCGGCCTGTGCGCGGATGGCGTCAAAGTAGGCGTCGGGCCAACTGAAGCGGATGTCCAGCTCTGGATGGGCGGCATTGACGGCCAGCACGTTTTCGATCTGCGCCTTGGTCGGGCCGCCGCCGTGGTTGCCGACGCCAAAAAAGCACATGGCGGCGTCAAGCTGCGCCGGTTTGGCGGCCACAGCCGCCAAAATCTGCTCTTCCTGGTGTTCGTCGCGCGTGGTATAGGCGTCGACGATGCGAAAGCTCAGGATGCGGCTGCCGTCCGGCCCCTGCCACCAGAAAACGCCGGCGGGCAGTTCCTTCTCGTGCGGGCCGGGGCGCATAAAGACAAAGCCCTCAAAGCCGCACTGGCGCAGAATTTGCGGCAGCGTGCCGGCGTGGCCGAAGGAGTCTACGCAGTAGGCAACGGTCGGCTCGACGCCAAGTTGCTCGCGCATGTAGCGTTTGCCCAGCAGCACCTGGCGCACAAACGACTCGCCGCTGGGCAGATTCATATCGGGCTGGATGACCATGCCGTTGACGACATGCCAGCGCCCTTCGGCGATCAACTGCTTGATGCGCTCAAACAGCGCGGGATTTTCCTGTTCGATCCAGCGATAAATCTGCGATTCGCCGCGTGTAAAGTGAAAGCCGGGGTACTCCGCCAGCCGGTCGACCGCCGACTGGCTGGTGCCCAGCGCCTCGGCGCGCCCTTCCGTCCAGCGCCACAGCCAGACTGGGTCGAGATGCGCCTGGCCGATCATATGTACTGTTGTTGTGCCGGCAGTCTTGTTCGCCATACAACCGTTTTGCCTTTCCGCTTAGCCTGCTCGCTAGCCTTTCTGGCCAGTGAGGGTGATGCCTTCAATAAAGTAGCGTTGGAGAAAGAAGAACAACAGGGCGACGGGCAGCACACGTGAGCGCACGGGCTGGAGTGCAGTGGCGGGAATTCTGTCTGCAGATTAGTCGCTGGCGGAGACAATGGCGCCTTCGGGCGGCTCGATGGCTGCCCCCTTGGCGGCCTGGCGGGCGGCGCGGCGGGCCGACCAGCGCTCCTGCCAGCCGACGACCAGGGCATAGGCGACGGGCACGATCAACAGGGTGAGCAGCGTGCTGGTGATCATGCCGCCCATAATGGCGATGGACATCGACTGGCGGAATTCTCCGCCGGCGCTGAGGCCCAGCACCAGCGGGATCATCGCCAGAATGAGCGCAATCGAGGTCATGAGAATCGGGCGCAGACGGATTGGCCCCGCCTTGAGCATGGCGTCATGGGCGTTCAGCCCCTTCGCCCGCTCGCGATTGGCAAAGTCCACCAGCAAGATCGAATTTTTTGTCACCAGCCCCATCAACATGATAAAGCCAATAAAGGCGGTCAAGTCCAGGGCTTTGCCCGTGATCAGGAGCGCCAGCAGCGCGCCGACGATGGCCAGCGGCAGCGCAATCATGATCAGGAGCGGCTGCACAAAGCTGTTGAACTGGCTGGCCAGCACCATATAGATAAAGACCACCGACAGCAGCATCGCCAGCCCCAGGCTTTGGAAGCCTTGCGTCTGCGCATCCGTGCTGCCGCCCATCTTGACCAACATGCCGTCGGGCAGCTGCATGGTTTGCACCAGCGCCGTCACCTCGCCGCTGACGACCGGCACGGGGCGGCCGGCCACGTTGGCGCTGATGCGGATGGTCGGCTGACGATCCACGCGCAGGATCTGGCCGGGGCCGGTAGCCTGCTCCGGCTGGGCCACCTGGCGCAGCGGGATCAGCCGGCCGGTGGAGGTGAGCAGGCTCAGGTTGAGGATGTCGTCGACGCCGGCCGGGTTGGTGTCGTCCAGCAGCACGCGAATATCCGCCTCTTTGCCGTCGCCGCGATAGGTGGTCACCACCTGGCCGTTGACGAGGGTGCGGATGGTCGTGCCGATCTGCGCCGTGCTCAAGCCCAACTCGGCCGCTTTGTCACGGTTCACCACAAACTGAATTTCCGGCCGCCCGCTGGTGTAGGTGGTCGTAAAATCCACCAACCCCGGCACCGTCTTGAGTTGCTCCATGACGACATTGGCCTGCGCAGCCAGTGTGGCATAGTCGGTGTTGGCCAGCCCACGCGTTTCGACGACGATATCGGTGGCAGCGCCGGTGATGCCTGAGCCTTGGCTGAAGCTGAGGCCCGGCGCCTGCGCAAACGCCTGGCGCACCTCATCGATTACCGCACGCGAGTTGGATTGGTCCGTCAGCTTGGCGAAGAAGTCCAGCTTTTCGGGGGCGCCGGTGCTGCCGATTGTGGTGAAGATGTCAGTGACGGCCGGATGCTGGCGCAGAATGCCTTCGATGCGGATCGCTTCTGCCTGCGCCACCGTCAGCGGCGTGCCGGCAGGCAGCGACACCTGCATGTCGAATTGGTGCTGGTCGATGGCTGGTACAAAGCTGAAGGTGAGAAAGGTGGCTCCATAGAGGCTGCCGGCGACGAGCGCCGTGGTCAACAGGATCGTCACCCACTTGTGGCGCAGCACCAGGTGCAGGACACGGCTGTACAGCCGGTCGAGCCAGGTCATCGCCTCGCCGTCTTCGTACTCGACTTCTTTTTTAGGCTCCTTACCGGCTTTGGGCTTGCCGATAAAATAAGCGCTCAACATGGGCGCCATCGTCAGCGATTCAACAAACGAGATGGCCATGGCAATGGCCACGGTGATGCCAAAGGCGACAAAAAAACGGCCAATAATGCCCTCAGCATAGGCGACCGGTAGAAACACCGCCATTACGGTGGCGGTGGTGGCCAGCACGGGCAGAAACACTTCGGCGGTGCCGATGCTGGCGGCATCGCGCGGGCTGTAGCCCTTGTGCACCCAGCGCAGGATATTTTCGCGCACCACGATGGCGTCATCTATCACCAATCCGACCACCAGCGCCAGCGCCAGCAGCGAAATGTTGTTGAGGCCGATGCCCATCAGGTTCATAAAAAAGAGCGTCGAGATCATGATCACCGGCAGACCGGCAATGGTCACGATCGTGCTGCGCAGATCGGCAAAAAAGACAAAGACTACCAATGCCGCCAGCAGCGCGCCCCACAGCAGATCTTCGATGGCGCCTTCGACCGAACTGCTGACCTGGATGGATTGGTCGCTGGCAATGGTGATTTCCAGATTGCTCTCTTTTTCGTTGATCGGTTCGAGCGCCTTTTTGACATCTTCCACCACAGTGACGGTGTTCGAGCCGCTCTGTTTGCGGATGCTCACCACCACGGATTCTTCGCCATTCAGGCGTGTGATGCTGTCGCGTTTCTTGAAGCCATCCTGCACCGTGGCCACGTCGCTTAAATAGACGGGCGTGCCGCGATCCACAAGCACGACATTGCGAATATCGTCGAGCGAGGTGAAGTTGCCGGGCGTGCGCAGAGAAAGCTCCTGGGCGCCGGTCACAAGCGAACCGCCGGGGATGTTGAGATTCTCGGACTGCAGCGCCGCCACAATCTGCTGCGGTGAAATGCGCCGCGCCTGAATCGCCTCGGAGTTGAGCAGGATGCGCACCTCGCGCTGCTGGCCGCCGGCCACATCCACCGCAGCGACGTTGGCAACACGCTGCAAGGGGGCCTGCACCTCGTCTTCGACCAACTGCCGCAGTTCGACAGGCGTCAGGGGCCGAGGATGAAGTCCATGTGCCGGCGGAAAAAGGTGTGCAGGTGGGTCTTGAGTTGGATATTTTCCTGGATGCTCCACATGACCCCTGTGCGCCGTTCGCGCAGCAGGTGATAGTAAGCCTCCAGCGAAGCGCGCAGTTTGACCAGGGGAGGCTGCTCGGCGTCGACAAATTGCATCACCTGGTTGTGCAGGGTGAGCAGATCATGTTCCAGCACACAAAAGAAAAGCTCCTCTTTGTCACGAAAATGGTGATAGATGGTTGCCTTGGCTAATCCGCACTGCTGCGCCAGGTCCCGAATCGATACGCCGTCGTAGCCGCGCTCGGTGAAGAGCACTTGCGCAATCTCCAGGATCGCCAGCTTCTGCGGCGACACCGGCGGTTCCACCAACTCGGCATCCTGCAAAATCAATTCGTCCACAGCAGCACCGGCTCCTTTCTACATTTACTGACCGAACGGTCGGTCAGCTATTATACCAGTGGTGAAGGCAGTGTCAAACGCGCCGGCAAGTGAAGTGAACAAGCAGCGGATGTGGTAGACTGTGGGGATGACACAGCCACAAAAGCACGGCCATTCCATCCGTATTCTCGGCATCCCCATGGACATGGGCCAACAGCGACGCGGCGTGGATATGGGCCCCAGCGCGCTGCGCTACGCCGGGCTGTACAACCGGCTCAGCAAAGAAGGCTACCAGGTCGAAGACCTGGGCAATCTGGATGTGCCTGTGCGGGATGAGCGCAGTGTGCAGGAGCACAGCTGGATTGAAGCCAACGGTGGCGGGCTGCGCCATCTGCCCGAAGTCATCAGCGCCTGCCAGGCCATCTATCAAGAAGCGCAGAAGTGCACCGGCACGGACATCCTCCCTCTTTTTCTGGGCGGCGACCATTCCATCGCTATCGGCACGGTGGCGGGAATTGCGTGTGGGGGGGCGACCGGCCTGCTGTGGGTGGATGCCCACGGCGATTTCAACACGCCCGACAGCTCTCCCAGCGGCAACATTCACGGCATGCCGGTGGCTACGCTGGTCGGGCGCGGGCAGCCTGAATTGGTGAATTTGGGCCATCCTGGACCAAAGCTGCGCCCGCAAGACATCGTGATGATCGGCATCCGCGATCTCGACGGTGCGGAGCGGACGGCGCTAGCCAACAGCGGCATCACGGTCTATACCATGCGCGATGTGGATGAACTGGGCATGGCGACCGTGGCGCGCCGGGCGCTGGCGCGGCTGGGCCATCTGTCGCGCATCCATCTCAGCCTGGACATGGATGTGATGGAACCGAGCGCCGCCCCCGGCGTGGGTACGCCCGTCCCCGGTGGACTCACCTTTCGCGAAGCGCATCTGTTGATGGAAATTGTGGGCGAGTCGCAGAAGATCACGGCGCTGGATGTGGTCGAGATCAACCCGATTATTGACGAAGGCAACCGCACCGCCGAGTTGGCGGTTGAGCTAATCTGCTCTGCCTTGGGCAAGAGCATCCTGTAACGCGGCGCATATTCTTTTTCCACCAGGCGTGCTATGGCCAATCAGCAACATGTCGCCATTATTGATCTCGGCTCCAATACGGCACGCGTTGTCGTGATGAATGCCACCCCCGGCTATGCCTGCCGGCTGGAAGACCAAATCCGCGAGGTCGTGCGGCTGCGCCAGGGTATGAGCGAGGAAGGGCTGGCGGAGGACGCCATTGCACGCGCGTTCGCCACGCTGCGGCTGTTCAAGCGCTTTTGCGACGGAATCGGCGCCGATCCCATCATTGCCACCGCCACCAGCGCCGTGCGCGATGCCGCCAACGGCCCCCAGTTTGTCAGCCGTGTACAGGCGGAGTTAGGGCTGAAACTGCGTGTGCTGGACGGCGAGCGCGAGGCGTACTACGACGTTATCGGCGCGCTCAACGACATTGCGTTGGTGGATGGCGTTGTACTCGACATTGGCGGCGGCAGCGCTCAGCTCAGCCAGGTGTGCGGGCGGCGCTATATGCATGGCCAGTCTGCGCCGATTGGGGCGCTGGCGCTGACCGAACGTTTTATCGAGCACGACCCTATTTCCGATTCGGAATATAAAAGCGTGCGCAAGGAGATTGAGCAGCAGTTGGATCAGTTCGACTGGCTCAACGGCGAAGCCGGCCCGCTGGTGGGGCTGGGCGGCACAATCCGCAATATGGCCCGCATCGAAGCGGCGCGCCAAAGCTATCCTCTCCCCACCCTGCAAGGTTTTGCGCTGACACAATCCTCCATTGAGGAAAGCATCGACCTGTTTCGCACACTGCCGCTCCACAAGCGGCGCAAGATCGCCGGCCTCAACAGCGATCGCGCCGACATTATCCTGCCTGGTGCAATGGTGATTCATGCCGTCCTAGAGCGGCTCAAAGTGGACCACCTCACCGTGGCGGTTACCGGTCTGCGCGAGGGACTTTTCTACGAATATTTCTGGGGTCATCTTGCCGACCCGGTGATCGCAGATCTGCGCAGCTTTAGCGTCATCAACCTGGCGCGCATCTATGGCTATCACAAGACACATGCCAACCATGTGCGTTTTCTGGCCGGACGCATGTTTGATCAACTGGCCCCGCTGCATGGGTATGCGGCCGCCGAGCGTGAACTGCTCTGTGCGGCGGCGCTGCTGCACGATATCGGTTCGGTAATTGACTACAGTGACCACCACCTGCACTCGCAGACGCTGATCATTACAGCAGGCTTGCCCGGCTTCAGCCCGCGTGAGATCGCATTGATTGGGCTGCTGGCGCGCTATCATCGCAAGGGAACGCCCACACCCGGCGCGTTTGCCGATTTGTTGGACAAGGGCGATGATCTGCGGCTTGTGCGGCTGGCGGCAATTCTGCGTGTGGCGGAATACCTGGAGCGCGGGCGCACCAGCGCCGTCGATGATGTCTCCGTTACCTGGACGGACGACGCGCCCGACGGCGAAGGGGACTCTGACGAAGATGAGGACAGTGACGAAGACGAAGACAAGGACAAAGACAAGGACAAGGGTAAAGATGAGGATGGAGACGCGCAGCCCGCACCCAAGCTGCTGCGTCTGACTTTGCTTGCTGACGTCTATCCGGCGGTGGAAATCTGGCAGACCGAACGCAACGCCGTGGATCTGCTGGAGCAGGCGTTTGCGTGCCGGGTGATCATTGACAGCACCGCTGCACCAGTTCAACCTATGGGGTAAGAGAAGGAGCTTGACGATGCTCGAAACGCTCGACCTGTCCCACACACCCTCCCCTACACTTGCCAAGCAGGCGTTTAAGCCTGTCAAGCATGAAATGCTCAAACGCATCGCCGTTCTTGCCCAACTGTTGTATGAGCAAGAGCGGGCCGCCATTATCGTTTTTGAAGGGTGGGATGCCGCCGGCAAAGGCACCACTATTCGCGCCTTGATCGGGCGTCTGGATGCGCGAGGGTACAAGGTGCTTTCGACGCAGGCGCCGCGCACGAATGAGAAGCAGAAGCCGTGGCTGTGGCGCTTTTGGATGAATATTCCACGCCACGGCCAAATTGCGATCTTTGACCGCAGTTGGTATGGCCGCGTGCTGGTCGAACGGGTGCGCGGCCTGACGCCGATCCCGGCGTGGATAGCGGCCTATGAAGAGATCAACCAATTTGAGCGTACGCTGGCCGATGACGGCACGATCTTGCTCAAATTCTGGCTGCACATTGGGCGCGAAGAGCAGCTGCGCCGCTTTATTGCGCTGAGCCGGCAGCCGGAAACGGCGTGGCAGGTGACGGCGGAAGATTGGGAAAATCACCGGCAGTATGGCGACTATATCCCGGCCATGCGGGACATGCTGGCCAGCACCAATACCGCCTATGCGCCGTGGGTGGCGATCGCTGCCACGGATCGCGAATATCGTCTGTACAGCGTCTGCCGCAGCTTGATTGCGCGGCTGGAGCAAGCGTTGGAAGTGGACGCGACGCAGTGGCCGGAGGCAGAGGAATTGCAAGCGGACAGCGGCGAAGAGGGCAAAAAAAGCAAGAAGAAGGCAAAGGATAAAAAGGCCAAGAAAGGCAAGCACAAAAGCGAGGAGCAAGGCGCGGACGACGAAAATAAGCAGACAGGCGAGCACAGTGGGGCCGGGCACGGTGGGGCAGAGCATAGTGAGGCAGAGCACAGTGAGGAGGCGGATCATGCTTGAGATCATCGATTTGACCCAGACCTTAGACAAGAAAACCTATCGCAGCGAGCTGGGAACTTACCAGACCTGGATGCGGATGCTGGGTTATCACCTGTATCACCAGAAGCGTGCCGCCGTCATCGTCTTTGAGGGCTGGGATGCAGCGGGCAAAGGCGGCGCGATCAACCGCCTCACCGAACGGCTTGACCCGCGCGAGTTTGTTGTCCATCCTATCGCCGCGCCGCGCGGTGATGACGCCGAAAAACATTACCTGTGGCGTTTTTGGCGGCGGCTGCCTGAACGTGGCAATATCGCCATCTTTGACCGCAGTTGGTATGGGCGCGTGATGGTGGAGCGCGTGGAGGGTCTCAGCCGCCCCGCCGAATGGCAGCGCGCCTACCAGGAGATCAAAGATTTTGAGGCGCAGCTTGTCGGCTTCGGCACTATCGTCATCAAGTTCTGGATGCATATCAGCAAAGAAGAGCAACTGCATCGCTTTGAAAAACGCCAGTCGCGGCCGCAAAAGGCGTGGAAGCTGACCGAAGAGGATTGGCGCAACCGCGAGAAGTGGGAGGAGTATCGCGCCGCGGTGGAAGAGATGTTGATCCAGACGACGACGGCGCAGGCGCCCTGGACGATTGTGGCGGGCAACGACAAACGCTTTGCGCGTGTTCAAGTGCTGAAAACCGTTGTGGATCGTTTTGCAGAGGAGCTGCACGTCGATCTTGCCGCCGGCGCACTCGCCAGTTTGCCGCCGATGGCCGCGCCTGTCGCTATCCCCGAATGGGCCAAAGAAGCTGCCGAGAAGGCAGGGATTGCATTGACATAATAAATGAGATTCACCTATAGTTCAACGGTTGTATAAGCTTTGTGGCTGTTTTTTGTATCTATATCTACTTCTTTTGCTGCCAACCTGGTGCATATTTGTCGCAGACCGTGATCGGCTGAGGCCCCATAGGGGGTGTCCGACCACGGCTTTTAACGCCTGGCAGGTTCGCACCGGCCACTATGCAATAGAAGGAAACAGCAATGACTACTAAAATGACTACTAAGCAGAAAGCTGCTGCACCGGCGCCCGCTCTCGTGACGCCTCCCAGCCAGCCTTTTGCCATCCCACAGCGGCGCAAGCGCAGCGCACGTTCCAAACATGCCGGGATGGGGGCCATCCCCTATTCCAGCGGTGTTGCGTTCCGGGTGTGGGCGCCCAATGCCACGCGCGTGTTTGTGGTCGGGACGTTTAACGACTGGTCTGCCGACGCCACACCGCTGGTGAGCGAACGCAACGGCTACTGGTCCGCCGATGTATCCGGCGCCAAGCTCGGCGACAGCTACAAGTTTCGCCTGCTCAACGGCGAACAGGAACTGCTGCGCATCGACCCTTATGCCCGGCAGGTAACGAACTCCGTAGGCGAGTCCGTCGTACTTGACCACACCTTTGACTGGGGCGACGATGATTTTCGGGCGCCGGCCTGGAACACAATGGCGATTTACGAAATGCATGTGGGCACCTTTGCCGCCGGTCCCAACGGAGAACCGGGTGATTTTGACGGCGCAGCCGAGAAGCTTACTTATCTGGCCGAGTTGGGTGTCAACACCATTCTGGTTATGCCGCCCAGCGAATTCCCCGGCGATGTGTCCTGGGGCTACAACCCCTCCTATGTCTTTGCGGTTGAGAGCAGCTATGGCGGCCCACTCGCTTTCAAGCGTTTTGTGCGTACGGCGCATCAGCATGGGCTGGCTGTCCTGCTTGATGTCGTCTACAACCACTTTGGCCCCAGCGATCTTGATCTCTGGCAGTTCGACGGCTGGAGTGAAAACGGCATGGGCGGCATCTATTTCTACAATGACTGGCGCGCCAACACCCCGTGGGGCGACACACGGCCTGATTATGGCCGCGAAGAAGTGCGCCAATATATCCGCGACAATGCGCTAATGTGGCTGCAGGATTATCATGTTGATGGGCTGCGTTTTGATGCCACCGCCTATATTCGCAACGTCAAGGGCAACGACAACCCCGGCGACGACCTGCCCGAAGGCTGGAATTTGCTGCGCTGGATCAACGACGAGATCAAAGCCGGCGCCCCTTGGAAGATCACGATTGCGGAAGACCTGCGCAACAGCGAAGCAATCACGGCGGCGACCAGCGACCAGGGCGCCGGCTTTAATGCGCAGTGGGATGGCGGCTTTGTCCATCCTGTGCGCGAGGCATTGATCGTGGCGGAAGATATCCACCGCAACATGATGAGTGTGTCGGAGGCAATTGCCAACCGTTATAACGACGACGCCTTTCGCCGCGTGATCTATACCGAATCGCATGATGAGGTGGCGAACGGCAAGGCGCGCGTGCCGGAAGAAGTGTGGCCGCAGAATGCCGACAGCCTGTTTGCCAAGAAGCGTTCGACGCTGGGCGCTGGGCTTGTCTTCACCTCACCCGGCATCCCAATGATCTTCCAGGGGCAGGAATTTCTGGAGGATGGCTGGTTCGACGACAGCAATCCGCTGGATTGGTCCAAGCTGGAGACATACGGCGGCATCGTGGCTCTGTACCGCGAGCTTTTCCGGCTGCGGCGCAACGAAGATGGTGCGACCGCCGGCTTGATCAGCCAGTTTGTGCACGTGCATCACGTCAACCCGGACAGTCGGGTCATCGCCTATCATCGTTTTGGGGATGAGTCGAAGCGGGATGCCTGTGTGATCGTGGCCAATTTTACCGATCAGCCGGTAGAGAATTACACAATTGGCCTGCCTGCGGCAGGGGAATGGAAGCTGCGCTTTAACAGTGATGCGAGCATCTACGACCCGGAGTTCAGCAACTTTCCCAGCGCTGGCATCACCGCAATTGAGGAGGGTCAGGATGGTCTCCCCTGCCGTGGCGTCGTGGGCCTCGGCCCCTACAGCCTGCTGATTTATTCGCAGGACCCCGCCTAAGAGATGTGACTATTGGATGCCCTGGCGCGCCTTTTCCTGTTCGTAAAATCGAAAGGGAAGGCGCGCCAGGGGCATCCGCTACAGCAAGCCTCTACTTCACCGCCCCCGCTGTGAGGCCACGAATCAGTTGGCGTGAAAAAAGGATATACAGAACGATCATGGGCAGCATGGCCAGGGTCAATGAGGACAGCACGGCGTTCCAGTCGCTGACGAACTGACCCAAAAATTGCTGCGCACCCAGGGTCACGGTCTTTGTCGCTTCGCCGGGGGCAAGAATCAGGGGAAACCACAGGTCGTTCCAGATAGGGATCATCGTGAACACCGCCACCGTCGCCACCGCGGGGCTGACCAACGGCAAGACCAGCCAGAAGATGCGATATTCGCCAGCCCCGTCCACGCGCGCGGCGGCTTTGAGTTCGCTGGGCACCTGGCGCATAAACTGCTGCAGGACAAAAATCGTCAGCGGCAGCCCCATCGCTGTATAGACGACGATTAACGCCGCCAACGAGTTGATCAGGCCAAGCCCCACGATCAGACGCAGTATACTCACCGTGCCCAGACGGATCGGGATCATGATACCCAGCGCCAGGTACAGCCCTAACAGCGTGCTGCCGCGGAAGCTGTATTCCGATAAGGCCCACGCCGCCATTGCGCCCAGCAAGAGTATCAGCGCCATTGCTACCAGCGTCACGACCAGGCTGTTGACCATATACCAGCCGAAATTGGTGCGCTGGAAGACCGTTTCAAAGCCGACGAGGCTGAAGGTTTCCGGCAGCGGGGGAGCCAAAGGCGAAGTAAAAATGGCGCGCCGCGTTTTGAAGGCGTTCATGACAGTCAAGACGACCGGGAAGAGCGCCAGCAGCGCAAACAGCACCATCGCCACATAGCCGCCCAGATCGCCCAGCCAACGATTAGATCTCATAGGTCTGCACCTTTTTCTGCCAGATCAGCAGGTAGAGCAGCACACCCAGCAAGATGATCAAAAACATCATTGTCGCCACGGTTGCCCCCATGGTGGGGTTGCCAAGCTGCAGTTGGAAGCCGAAAAAGGTGCGGTAAAACAAGGTGCCGAGGATGTCGGTGGCAAAGCTTGGCCCCGCCAGCGCGCCCTGCGTGGTGTAGATCAGATCAAAGGCGTTAAAGTTGCCGACATAGGTGAGGATCGTGACGATGCCGACAGTGGGCAAAATGAGGGGAAACTTGATGCGCCAAAAGGCGGTGAAGTAACTGGCGCCGTCCACGCGCGCCGCCTCCACCAACTCATCCGGAATGCTGATCAACGCGGCATAAAAGAGCATCATTGGGATGCCGATAAACTGCCAGACGGAGATCAGGCTGAGGGTGACCAGCGCCGTCTCCGGACGCCCCAGCCAAGGCTGAAACAAGAACCCCAGCCCAAAAAATTCCAAGAACCCTTTGCTGACGCCCCAGATCGGGCTGAGGATCAACTGCCAGATAAAGCCGACGATCACAAACGACAGGATGGTGGGCATAAAGAAGATGGTGCGAAAGAAGCTTCGCCCGCGCAGCGTGGGCTGGCTCAGCAGAGCGGCCAACAACAGGCCGATTGGGTTCTGCACCAACAGGTGCATCAGAAAAAAAATGAAGTTGTGCCCCAAGGCGCCCCAAAACCGCGGCGCCCACAGATCGTTGCTGAGCAGCGTCACATAGTTTTGCAGCCCGGCAAAGCTCTCGCGCCCGCTGCTGTTCGTGGCAAAAAAGCTCAGCCGGATCGAATCCAACAGCGGGTAGGTCATAAAAACAGTGTAGATCAGCGTCGCCGGCAGCAGGAAGACAAGGATGTGGGTTGGAAAGGGCTTGGTGCGTTTCACAGATGGCTCGGTTGTGCGAAAGGAAGGGGCGAACCGGCCAGCGACCGGTTCGCCCCCTTGTCTATGGGATAACTTAGGTAACTACTGGCCTGCTGGCGTGTACCACTTGTCCAGGCCATCCTGGATCTGCTGGGCGGCATCCGCCGGAGCGAGCGTGGTGTTTATCACCTCAGCGCTGACGCGCCACAACTCGTTCTCCAGGTTCGGCTCGCCACGCGACAGAATCTGATAGGAGTTGCGGATCGTGGATTCACACTGCTGGCGCCAAGAGACAAACTCGTTGGCCAACGGATCCTGCACGGTGACCGGCTCGTCGGAGAGCGAGTAGAAGCCCGGTAGCGCATTGCTGTAGAGATCGGCAAACTGGCTGCTGGCGACCCAACTCAAGAAGGTCTTAGCTGCTTCGGGGTGCGGCGTGGCAGCATTCATCCCCAGCGCGATATCGGTGTGGTCGCTGATATAGCAGGTGTCGCCTTCGGCTGCGACAGGGGGCGGGAAGGCGCCCATGGCGAAATCGGCCTGCTGGTTGAACAGGCTGATGTCCCACGAGCCGGCCGGGTAGATGGCTGCTTTGCTCAGCGTAAAGAGATTCTGCGAATCGGGATAGGTCTGGGCCTCATAGCCTTCCGGCAGATAGGGCGCCCAGCGCGCCAGTTGGTCCCACACCGCCACATACTGCGGGTCGGTGAACTTTTCGGTTCCGGCGATCAGTCCCTTGCGTCCCTCTTCGCCCTTCCAGTAGTTGGGGCCGATATTTTGGAAGCCCATCGTGGCCGATTCCCACTGGTCAGCCGTACCCATATCCAGAGCCGCCATCGTGCCGTCGGCCTTGATGGCGTCCAGCACGGCAAAGAACTCAGCTTCGGTCTTGGGCGCGCTCAGCCCCAACTTGTCGAAGATATCCTTGTTGTAGATAAAACCGTGGATTACGGAAGCCATGGGAACACAGAAGACCGCGCTGCCGTCATCCGTCACCCAGGCGCTTTTGGCTACATCGCCAAAGTTTTCCATGCCTGGCAGATCCGTCAGGTCGGCCAGGTAGCCTTTCTGATAGAGGCCAAGCGAAGCGTCAAAGGGGCGGCAGGTGATCAAGTCACCGGCTGTGCCGCCTTCCAACTTGGTGTTGAGGGCGGCGTTGTATTCCGTGGGCGCCGAGGGCGCAAAGACGACTTTGATATTGGGATTTTCGGCTTCAAAGGCCGGGATGATGGTGTCCTGCCAGATCGACAGGTCATCATTGCGCCACGACTCGATGGTCAGGGTGACGATTTCGCCGGACGGCGCCGCAGCCTGGTCGCCCGCCGGCGCGGCTGTCTGGTCGCCGGCGGCGGGTGCTGCTCCCGGCGCAGTGGCGGGGGCGCACGCCGAAATGACCAGTACTGCGATCAACAGCAGCGCAAACAAAACTTTTCGGGACATACAGTCTCTCCTTTGAGCGATTGGTTGTGAGTGAGGAAACAGCGCACCGTTCAGGCAGGTGCAGCCAAGATGCAAACGTAACACCGGACAGGTGGATTGTCAAACGCGCCACACTAGACCAATGGGCCGATAGAGAGCCTGGCTAGGTCGGCGCCGGCGTTGCGTCCGGCGTCAACTGCCGCGGGTAGGATGCGCAAAGAACAGTCCCTTGCTCAGGCGTGGAAACAAAGGAGATCGTGCCGCCCAGCACGCGGCGCACAAGACGGGCATCGCTGAAGAAGATCACGACTTCGGAGAGAGGGTCAACTTCGAGCAGGCGGCCTATGCAGACATCGTGGTTGACATAAATGCCGCGGGCATCACACAGCAGCGTGAGTGAATTGATGCGCGCCACCGTCAGTGCCAGTTCGCCGCGCTCAGCTTCCAGCAGCAACTGCTGTGCCTGGATTTCGTCTACCAGGCTGTTGGCTAGCAGAGACACCGTCTCTTTGAACGCCTCCACCTCTTCGGCTGTGCCAGTGCGCAGCAGTTCGGCCACGCCCTGTAAAACAGCCATTTCTTGTGCAAAGCTGTGTGTGCGTTACTCCTCATCGCTCCATGCCTGCACGCCGCGGCGGTCGTCGGGGCCGGCGGCGCCCCAATCGGTGGCGGTGTCGTCCACCAGCATCGTGTTGTCCGGCCCGGCCACAATCTGCAGTTGGCGGTTGGTAAAGCCGCGAATGCTCCCCCACTCTTCCACTGAATCCCAACTGCCGCGTGTGTATTTGTACTGCAGCCTGGTTCCTTCGGGGACAGAGGTCGTCCATTCCCAGAGATTGTCCCCTACCGGCGTCATGGGCTGCAGAGCCGGGTTATAGGCGCCGCCAAAGACTGTGGCATCGTCGCCGGCGATAAAGACGAGGTCGTCGGGCGGCGTGGTCGCCGGCGCCAACACGCGCCAGGTGACATCTACCAGGCTCGACGCCGCGGTCAATGTGATGGGCTGGGAGGGAACGGATACGTTGAAGCTGGTGTCCACCACTTGCACGGTATAGGTGTAGGTGCTGCCGGCCGTCACTGCTGTGTCGGTGTAGACAGTGGTCTCTTTGGGGACGTCAATGCGGGTGGCGCAGCCTGTTTCCCCTGTGCTGATCTCTGTGTCGATCTCTGTGCGGCAGATGCGGAAGTTGTAGATATCCGCCGGGCGCGAGAGCCGCCAGGCAAACGACAACTGGCTGCCGGAGCGAGACAGCGCATCGAGGCGGAAAGGCGGCTTGGGCGCTGTGCTGTCCGTCGACGCGTAGACGGTCATCTGGCCGCGGTTGTCGCTGAGCGTCCAGTCGCGGCCGCTGGTGGTTGTGGCACGCCAGGCAAAGGTGTAGTCGCCGCCGCTTTCCGGCAGCATACGCGCCGTGTAGACATTGGCGCCCCCCTGGTTATCCGTGAGATATTCGGCGTCAACCCAGGTGAACGCTTCGCTGCCTGCCGGCGCCCAACCAACCTGCGCGCGCAGCCCAAAGCCGGCGCCGGCGATCTCGCTGATGCCGGGCGCCTGGACGGCGGCGCGTGTTTCGGGCGACGGCTCCACTGCGCTGAGCATGTGCTGGAGCACCAGCGGCTCATCAATCGTGACGGATAGAATCGGCGCGTGCGGGATCACGCCGCCGCTGTCCGCCGCCGGGCTGAGCAGGCCGTTATCCGCTGCGGCCAGCGCCCGATAGTAATAGGTTGTGCCGTTGGTGACATTGCTGTCGGTGTAGACCAACGTAGCCTGCGCCGGCAGGCGCGCGATCTCGCTAAAGCCGCCGTTCAGCAGCGAACGCTGCAGGATAAACTCGGCGGCGGCGGGGCCGGCATCGGCGCCGGGGTGCAGCGTCAACACAACCACGCGGTTGCCTTCGACTGCTGCCAGCACCGGCGCTTCAGGCGGGGTCAGATCGATGTCATCGGCGGTGAGCAACAGGCGGTAGCCCACTGCCGGGACGGTCAGGCTCAACGCGCCTGTCGGGCCGCTGGTCACGCTCCCGGCCTGGCTGTCCAATGCATCCGTCAGAGCCGCCGGCACAGGCAGATAGCCGCTGACATCCAGCGTGGCCGTCGCCGCTTCGTTGCTGCGGTTGACGGCCACGAGCGCCGCCCCGCTGCCGTCTTGGCGGCCAAAGATATAGAGGCCCTGCTCGTCGTCGCTGAGCAGCGTATCCCACGTCCCGGTGCGTAGAAACGAGTGTTCGCCGCGCAGCTTGCCAAGCTGCTGGTAGAATGCCAGCAGTTCTGCGTCGGCTTTGCGCCACTCCGGCAGATCGCTGTAGCCTGCGGCATCAGCCCACGGGTAGGGCTGGCGGTTGTAGGGGTCGTCGCGCAGCGGGTCGCTGCCAAAGCCGGTCAGCCCCACCTCATCGCCATAGTAGATGGTGGGCGCACCCGGCAGGGTGAACTGCAGGAGTGCGGCGAGCGCCAGCCGCCGGCGTCCTTCGGCAAAGTTGTCGATGGGCGTCTGCGCGAGGCGATCGACGCCGGCGCTGTCCAGCACGTAGACCGCACGATTGACATCGTGCGACGAGATCAGGTTCATGGCCGCAGCAAAGGCCGCTGGCGGATAATCCTCCTGCACTGCGCGCAGGGCGGCGTCAAACTGGCTGGGGGTGAGCGCCGCAATTGTGCCGTCGTTGTCGCTAAAATCACTGCCGCGTAGGAAGCCGAGCACAGCCTGGCGGAAGCGGTAGTTCATGCTGCTGTCAAACTCATCACCCAACAGGCGCAGACGCGCATCGCGCTCCTGCCAGGTTTCTGAGATCAGCAGGGCCTGCGGGTTGGCCGCTTTGGCGGCTGTGCGCAGCAGTTCAAAGAAAACCGGATTGACCAGCACCACATCCGGCACAACATCGATACGCCAGCCGTCCACGCCAGGGGTCCGCAGCCAGGTGGTAATGATGCCATCTTCGCCCAGCCAGTTGTCCACCACCTCCTCATTGGCGGTGTCTACCTGCGGCAGCGTGCTAAAGCCGGCCCAGGCGCTGTAGTTGGCGTCGCCGGCGCAGACGCCTGACCCGGCAGGGCGGGCGGGTGTCAAGAAATACCAGGCGCGGTAGGGGCTGTCCTTGCTCTTGCAGGCGCCCGGCGTGGCGTGGCGGCCATAGCGGTCAAAGAGCGGGCTGTCCGACGAGGTATGGTTGGGTACGCCATCGAGAATGATATGCATGCCGCGCGCTTTGACTTCGGCGGCCAGATCGGCAAACAGTTGGTTGGAGGCGGCAGGGTCGCCGGCTGCAGCCAAAGCCCCATCCACCTGGCGGTAGTCGCGGCCATCGTAGCGGTGGTTGGAGGGCGAGTCAAAGATAGGGTTGAAATAGATCGTCGTCACGCCCAACGCCTGTAGATAGTCCAGCTTCTCCTGCACACCCTGCAGATCGCCGCCATAAAAGGTGGAGCCAAAGGTTCCGTACCAATCGGGATTGGCTGCCGGCTCTTCCGGAATTGGGTCGGGCACAATGGTGTTCCACGGCGTCATCGGGAAGGCATGACCGCGCTCTTCGGGATAAAACCAATCTTCGGCAGTGGGGTCGTTGGCCGGTTCACCGTTGCGAAAGCGGTCGGGGAAAATCTGGTAGATGGTGGCGTTTTTGGCCCAATCGGGCGCATCAAAGTCCGCAGCATAGGTATAGATGTCCCAACCCTGCGCTGAACTCGGCGTCTCCTGCGTAATCTCGCCGGGACCGCCATCCTGCGCTGCATCGTCCGCATAGTAAACCGTCTGGTCGCCATCGGTCAGAGCAAAATAGTAGTTGTGTACGGTGAGCGCAGGGCCGCTGTTAAAGGTCGTCTCCCACCAGTCATACTGGCCGTCGCTGACTGCCTTTGCCATAGGTCGGCTGCTGCCCGAACCGACCGCCCAGTTGTTGGTGACGAGGGTTACGCCGGTGACATCGTTGGCGGCCGTGCGCAGGCGCAGCGTCACCTCGCTGTCCACCGGCTGCGCCCCAAAGGGCAGACGGTAGAGATCGCTGCGGCTGTCGTGCAGAATGGCGCTTTCCACAAACTGGCCGTCGCTGCGCGCCGCCGGCGCTTCTTGCGCCTGTGCGGGCTGGGCTGCGGCGCTGAGCAGCGCGGCGATCAGCAGGGCGCCGCTCAGCAGCCTCCCCAGCGCGCAGCACAGACGGGGCGAGTCGAAGAGCCAGGACGGCTGCGGGGTCAGTTGCCAGGTCGGTTGCTGGGACGGCTGCATGGTTCTGCTCCTTTTGCTGCTGGGGGAGGATCGTTCTCGGAGTATACACCAAGATGGTATACTTGGTTGGTATACAGCAGTTCACGCGCAATTTGACGCACATGCGTACAAGGGAATTCTACGATGGCTGGCCGTTACTTTGAAGACCTGGCGCCGGGGATGGTGATCCGCCACAGCCTGGGACGCACAATCACGGAAATGGACAACGTGCTCTTCTCAGCGCTGACAATGAACACGCAGCCGCTGCATCTAAACGAAGATTTTGCGCAAAAGCATTCGGCGTTTGGACAGCGCATCGTCAACGGCATTTTTACCTTGGGGCTGGCGGTGGGCATCAGTGTGCCGGAATTGACCGAAGGGACGCTGGTAGCGAATCTTGGCTATGATAATGTGCGCCATCCCCACCCCATGCGGCACGGCGACACGCTATATGTGGAAAGCGAAGTGGTGGAGGTGCGCGCTTCCCGTTCACGGCCCGACCAGGGCATCGTGCGTTTCCGCCATGTAGGGCGCAACCAAGACGGCGTTGTCGTGCTGGAGTTCGAGCGCACGGCGCTGATGCACAAACGACCGCAGTCACCCCCTTCTAATCAGGAAGTCTAACTTTATGCCCAACAATCCGGCAGCCGCCTCCAATTTCGCCCGCCGCTCGCTGCTGTTTATGCCCGGCGATTCGCTGCGCAAGATCGAAAAGGCGGCGGCGTGGGCCGTCGATACGGTAATTCTGGATCTGGAAGATGGTGTGGCGCAGAACCGCAAACTGGAGGCGCGCGACACAGCCGCCGATGCGCTGCGCAGCCTGGACTTTGGCGGTCGTGAGCGGCTGGTGCGGGTCAACCCGGTCAGCAGCGGGCTGGTGGCGGATGAGATTGCCGCCACCGTCATGGGCGCGCCCGATGGCTATATCCTGCCCAAGGCTGAATCGGCGCAGGAACTGCAGGCGCTGGACCAGATGCTGGCGGTGGCCGAGCGCGCGCAGGCGCTGCCGGAGCAGAGTCTGCGCCTGTTTGTGATGATCGAGACGGCGCTGGGGGTGATGAATCTGCGCGAGATTGCCTGCGCAACGACACGCCTGGAGGGGCTGATCTTTGGCGCCGAAGACCTGGCCGGCGACATCGGCAGCGTGCGCACCCAGGCGGCATGGGAGGTTTTTTACGCCCGCAGCGCCGTGGTGACGGCGGCGGCGGCCTATGGGCTCTATGCGTTTGATATGGTCTACACTGACTTCAACGATGCGGTGGGGCTGGAAGAAGAGAGCCGGTTTGCCCGCCAGCTCGGCTTCACCGGCAAGACCTGCATTCATCCTAACCAGACGCTGATAGTCAACCGCGTCTTTTCGCCCAGCGCAGAAGAGATGGCGCGGGCGCAGCGGCTGGTGGCCGCCTTCGACAGCCAGTTGGCGGCGGGGGCGGGGGCATTTACCTTTGAAGGCAAAATGGTGGATATGCCCATGCTGGTGGCAGCGCGCAAGGTGCTGGCGCGGGTGGCGGTGGCGGGAGAGTAAACGGCGGAGCTATTGCTGCCTGCCGCTACGGTTTCGCCAATTCCACCAGCAACTGCCCACGCTCCACAACCTCACCAGCTGCACACAGCACGCGCGCCACCTGGCCTGCGGCAGGAGCCTGGATGCGCAGTTCCATCTTCATGGCTTCAAGCAAAACCAACGTGTCGCCTTTTTGCACCTGGTCACCCGCCGCCACCAGCACATCGAGGACGCGGCCGGGCATGGTGGCGGTGAGGCTGCCGCCGTCGTTGGCTTCGTGGCGGCGCAGGCGGCGCGGGTCGGGCGGCTGAAGTGTCCACGTGTTGCCGGCGAGGCTGACATAGCGGCGCGCGTCGCTGCGAGCGATGTAGGCGCGCAGGCGGCGGCCATCCAACTCCAGGTCAAGGCGGCCGTTGGCGGCCAGGCGCGCCGAAAGGTGCAGCACGTTGTCGCCGATACGCACGACGAACTGGTCGCCTTGGGCCTCGACCAGGACGGTGCGCACCTCATCACCGGTCTGATATTGAAATTCACGCACCGTCATTGGCCTCCCAGCCGGAACGCGCCGGCTCTGTTCCAGGGGCTGAAGCGATCTCCGTCCGTGACGCTTTTCTCGCCGGCTGCGGCGGGTGCAGCCAGCAGGTCGGCAATGGCAGCCGCAGCCAACGCCAGATCGGGTGCTGCGCCGGCGGCAGGCTGCCAGCCGGCCAGGTCACGATCTACAAAATCGGTGGTGGTGTCGCCGCTGACAAAACGGGGGTGGGCGAGCACGTCATTGAGAAAAGGAATGTTGGTAATCACATCGCCCAGCACCACGTAATGGCTGAGCGCCCAGCGCATCTTGCCGATGGCGTCAGGCCGGTTTTCGCCCAGCACGATCAGCTTGGCGAGCATGGGGTCGTAGTGCAGCGTCACCTCGTCGCCCGTGGTGACGCCGGCGTCAACGCGCACGCCTGGCCCCACCGGTTCTACCGCCAGCAGCACTTTTCCGATGGCCGGCAGAAACTGGTTGGCCGGGTCCTCTGCGTAGATGCGGCACTCGATGGCATGGCCGCGCTGGCGCAGATCGGCCTGTACAAACGGCAGCGGCTCGCCGGCAGCCACGCGCAACTGTAGCTTGACCAGGTCGACGCCCGTCACCAATTCGGTGATGGGGTGCTCGACCTGAAGACGTGTGTTCATCTCCAGAAAATAGAAGTTGCGCTGTGCGTCCACCAGGAATTCCAGCGTGCCGGCATTGGTGTAGCCCGCGGCCTTGACCGCCTCTACTGCCGCCTCGCCCATACGCCGGCGTAGCCCGCCATCGAGCAGCGGAGAAGGCGTCTCCTCCACGATCTTCTGGTGGCGGCGCTGCACCGAACATTCGCGCTCGAAGAGGTGGACGGCATGGCCGAAGTGGTCGCCAAAGACTTGAAACTCAATGTGGTGGGGGCGCTCGATCTGCTTCTCCAGATAAATGCGGTCGTCGCCAAAGGCATTCATCGCCTCCCGCCGCGCCGATTCGAGGGCGGGCAGCAGCTCTGTGCGCGCATGCACGCTGCGCATGCCTTTGCCGCCGCCGCCGGCCGTGGCTTTGACCAGCAGCGGATAGCCGACAGCGTCCGCGGCCGCCGCTAAATCGGCGGCGTCCTGGCTGGCCTGATAGCCGGGCACCACCGGCACGCCGGCGGCCTGCATAAGGCTGCGGGCGGCGGTTTTGGAGCCAAGTGACCGCATGGCGGCGGCGCTGGGGCCGACAAAGGTCAGGCCCGACGCCGCGACGGCGTCGGCAAAGGTGGCGTTTTCGGAGAGAAAGCCATAGCCGGGGTGAATGGCCTCGCAGCCGTGGTCGAGCGCCACCTGGATAATCTTGTCCGCCGCCAAGTACGATTCCGCCGGGGGCGGCGGCCCGATGCGGGCGGCGGCGTCGGCCAAGGCTACATGCAGGCTGTCCGCATCCGCATCCGAGTAGATGGCTACGGTGGCGATCCCCATCTCCTGGCAGGCGCGGATAATGCGCACGGCAATCTCACCACGGTTGGCAATTAGGAGTTTGGAGAACATAGGCCAGCCATTCTTTCAATGCTGTTGTTAAGAGAGACACTCGCTATAACGAATGTATCTGCTCGGCGCCGGCACTTTGCTCCGGCTTGCGCGGGTCGAGCAGTTGGTCGGCGTGCATCCACAGCACGCGCGAATAGCGGAAGATCAGCGGCCACATCAGCACGCACTCGACGACGATGACGACAATAAAGAGTGGGATTGATACATCCCACAGATAGAGCAGGACGGCGCTGGGCACCAGGATCAGAAAGCCCAGCGTATAGGCAATGAACATAGAGTTGAGAAAATAGCCGGTCTCGCGGTCGTACTTGACGCCGCAGACCGGGCAGTGGCTGTTCATCCCCAGCAGCGAATGAAAAACCTGCCCCTGCAAACAAACGGGACAGCGCTGCCCTACAATCGCTCGTAATCGACCCCACACTTGCTTTCACCCTCCTGCCCGTATGATACACCCGCAGGCAGGCAGCACCTAACCATCAGCGCAGCACAGCCGGCACATACAGATGGTAGGCCAAAGGCTGGCCATTGACCACCAGCAGCGTGATGGACTGGGCCGGAAAGACAATCGTGCTGTTGGCCGTCAGAGGCAGTTCCGCTTCGTGCACAATGCGCGTGAGATCGGCGGCGCTGTAGCGATAGACGGCGGCGGAGGCCGGCAGCGGAGCCGCGGAAATAGCCAGCGCACCTGTCTGCGGCGCGTCCGTTTTGTTGATGACCAAGAGGGTCAGCGCGTTGTCGCTGCTGCGCTGTGTAGCGTAGATAGCCAGCTTTTCCTGGTCGGCACTGCTCGCCTGCACGCTGATGTCCCCGAATTGGCTGCCTGCACCGTCGTAGCTGCGGTAGATGCGGAAGGCAAAGGCGCCGGGCTGGTCGTTATCGGGCGGCGCCCACAGCGTGGCCAGGTCCAGCCCTTCGCGGCCAAAGATGCCCAAAACATCCGCCTGCGCCAGCGCGCCGTTGATGTGATCCAGCGCGCCCCAGTTGTATTCGGTCACGGCCAGTTTTGTGCCCGGATAATATTGGTCGGCCCACGCCCGCATGAGAGGGATCAGCTTGACGATTCCGTCTTCCGGCCCGGCATCTCCAATCCAGCTTTCGTCTTGATAGGTGGGGTCCCACAGCGAACGGGTCGAGCGCAGCCGCAGCGCCTGGGTGGCGGCGTCGCCGGCAGGCGCCAGCGCAACGCCGGGCGCCTGCGGGTAGTAATGCAGGTCCAGATAATCGAGCAGCCGCACCCCGTTTGTCGCCTCGTACTGGTGCAACTGATGCAGGTACCAGGGCACAAATGGCATGTCGCCATTGGCCAGGCGGTCATCCGGGCTGCCCCAATCCTGGCGCTGGCCGTCATAGGCGCCATACCAGTAGTAGGTCCAGCCGTTGACCACGGGCCCCAGCAGTTGGGCGCCGGGATCGGCGGTTTTGATGGCCGCAGCGTAAGCGAAGGTGGCGTCGCGGAACTCTTGATACTTCCAGCCCACCGGCTGTATGTCGCGGTGCGTCTCAAACCAGATGTCCGGCTCGTTGTCGAGGTTGTAGAAGCGCACGCCGCCCTCGGCGGCTGCGCCGTATTTGTCTTTGAGGAAGCTGACCCAACCGGCTGTGAAGGCAGGCGGCGCGGCAATGCTGGTGTCGAGGGGGTCGTTGCCTGTGATCGCGCTGCTGTCCATCCGCACGCCATTGCCGCACTTGCCGCGGTACGGTTCCACCGCCTGCTGCGGGCCATACTTGGTGACAGCATAGCCACAGGCATGTTCCACGCCGTTCGACACCCAGCCGCTCAGCGGCAGGGTCAGCAGCGTCTGCGTCCCCGTGCGCCGGTTCTGTTCGATAAAGCGGTTGGCCGCCGAATCGTTGGGCAGGTCAGCGGCATCACTTTCTTTTTCATTTTCAAAATACCAATCGGCGGCATGGTTGGCGATGTCGGTCTGGTAGTTGTAGCGCGAGGTGGCGTTGCCGCCCCAGCGGTTAATGGGCAGATCGAGTTCTTCGGCCAGCGCTTCATCGGCAAAGTTCATGCCATAG
>JBBRBX010000005.1:0-79919 GCA_038205395.1 Caldilineales bacterium | reverse complement strand
CGTTGCACCTGGAAATGGGTAGCGCGCAAGAACATAGGCGGCAGCGCTAGCCACCAGAGCAGATAGGACGGTAGTAGCTGTTGCGATTACCATTGAATTCGCCAAGTAGCGCACAAACGGGATCATCGTCAGCGCACGCTGATACCCTTCCAGTGTGAAGTTCTGCGGGATCCAGATTGGCGGGATGGCGATGATCTCGCTATTGGTCTGGAAGGAGCTTTTCACCATCCAGTAGAACGGTAGCAGTACGAAGACCACGATGCCGATAGCAAAGAGTGCCACCACGATGCGGCCCAACCACCGCATAATAGCTTGAAAAGCTGCACTGCGCGCTGGCGTCACCTGGTCCCCGGCTCGTGTATTCTCCAAACTCTCGCTAATCATGAGTGATTCTGTCCCTGATATAGAACGCAGCCACAATTCCTGTCAACACGAGGATGACACTGCTGATGGCAGCAGCTAAGTCAAAACGGTACTGAGTAAACGCCTGCTGATATGACATCACCGCCAAAATATTGGTCAGGTTACTCGGCCCACCGCCGGTCATAATATAGTTGATTTCAAAGTGACCCAGACCGCCGATAAAAAGCAACGTTACGAGAATCGCCAGCGTGGCACGCAGCATGGGAATGGTCACAAACCAGAATTTCTGAAAGGCGCCGGCGCCGTCGATCTCGGCTGATTCGTAGATGTCTCGGGGAATGGATTGCAGGCCCGCCAAGATCATCACTGTCACGAAAGGCAAGCCGCCCCATATACGCACAACTGAGACTGCCAGCATAGGGATGCTAAGCGGGCCAAGCGTATGCGCCGCATCTGTAAGAAATTTGATGTTGCTTTCAATTAAGCCCAACGCCTTGAGTACCTGGTTGATGGGGCTGCGTTCCGGCTGAAACACCCACATCCAGATCGCAGAGGCAACGACAGGGGGTATCACCCACGGCACTAGCACCAACGAGCGGAGAGCGCCCCGTCCGCGGATATTGAGGTTTACCACCTGAGCAATGAGCAACCCCAGCAAGGTGACGCTCCCCACAGCGATCACGGCAAAAATGATCGTGTTAATGAACGCTCCCAGGAAGCGCGGATTGTCAAAGATGGCTTGGAAGTTGGCAAATCCCACGAAAGGAGAGCCATCGGTATCCAGGCGCATGAGGTCATACTGCACCATTGCTAGTCGCAGTGAGTCCAGCATGGGGTAAACTCCCAATGCCAGCACCAGCAGAAGTGCCGGTGCGACCATGAGATAACTGAAGATGTTGCGGCGTACATTCATGGCGTCCCCTTAGTCTGCAAAGAGGCGTAATCCACTAGGGCAGCGCCGTCCGCACGGCGCTGCCCCACTCACGCAAGGCAGGTGGCGAATGGATTAAACTTCTATTTTGTCCATCTCTGCCTGTGCGCGAGCTTGAGCGCGCGCCAGCACTTCGTCAAATGGCTGCTTTTGAATCAGCGCCTCGTAGTACATATCGTAGAGGACTGAACCTGGCTCAGTTGCGGTAAGTACACCCCACGCAGGTGATGGATGCTGTGAGGTATGAGCATGTTCTAGCGTTTCCACCACCACTTTCTTCCAGGGGCGGTCAGACCAATAGGGCGACGCCATGACCTTCTTGTTGGGGCTGACCCGACCAATGTATTGCGTGATCTCCTGCATGTTTTCATCGCGGCTGAGAAACTCGATGTACTGCACGCTTTCATCAACATGCTGCGTACCGCGCAGCACGCCCCAGTAGCCCGCGCCGCTATACGAGGCACGATTGTCGGGGCCTTTGGGCGGCACAGCAAAGGCCCACTGCCCTTCCATTTCGGGGTAATCACGGTCGAAGGTAAGGCCTTCTGAGTCAGATACCTGCCCAATGACCGCAACCTGTCCGGCACGGAACATATCCATCGGAGCGTGGCCCTTTTCCATGATCTCCAGCGGCATGGTCTGGTGCGTCCAGAGGTGGTCATAGGCGAATTGCAGCGATTTACGCATCTCCGGTGTGTCGATTGTGGCGGTTTCGCCGTCTTTGGTCATGTACTCGCCGCCTGCCTGCCAGAGATAGGGCATGAACTGCTGCACCGGCACGGCGCTGCTCAGTTCAAAACCCCATACTGTCGTGTCAGCGCCGTCGCGTTTGGTTGTCGCCTTCGCAACCTCGATCGTCTCCTCCCAAGTCTGTGGCGGACCCGAGAAACCTGCCTCTTCCAACATGTCAACCCGGTAGAGCATGGGGCGAATGTCGCCGCGCCAAGGAATCCCATAGAACTCACCCTGCCAGAAGACATCCTGAAGGCCGGCTGCGTAGAAGCGTTCTTCTAGGTCAGGCCAGTAGCGTTCTAGGTAATCGGTAATAGGCATCGGCCCAGCCTTACCGCCGCCGAGCTTCGAGAAAGAATAGAGCCAATACATGTCACCGACGTCCGGGTGTGCGCCGCCCTGGCTGACGAGCAGCCATGTCTGAGCAGCGTTGGCCCAGTTGATCATTTCAGTCTGCACCTGTATGCCTGTCTCTTCTCGGAACTGATCCGCCTTGCCGCGCATAAATTCCAGATAGGGTTCGGGATCGGCATAGGTCATTGTCCAAAACTGAATGGTTGTGCCTGTCGAATCAGGTGGGGCCGCTTCATCGCCAGCTGTAGAGGGGGCGGGAGCGGTAGTGCAGGCAACTAAAGTTGCGCCCGCCACGGCCATGCTGGACAAACGCAAAAACTGGCGGCGTGAAAGAGATGTGGACATCGCAATTTCCTCCGGTGCATAGTATCTAGAGAAACGAATGTTGGAAGTATCGTGCCGTCGAACGAATGAAAGTAGGGAGCAACAAACGAACCAGGCTCGCGTTACGAATCAGAGAACAATCGCTAAAAAAACAAATCAGGCTGGTAAAGGATGAGGATTTTGGTCATTGTTATCGCAAAAAACCTTAGCCTCTGAGTTGATGCGTACGTCACCAAGCTGCAAGCGAAAGCGCAAAGCGGCTTTCGCTTGCAGCTGTACCCGCTCATTGACCGTGCGATGCAGCCAGACCACTTTGTCTAGATCACGGGCATAAAATGCCTCAAGCAGAGCGCGGTGGTCAGGGACAATAGAGGGCACCACCTTCGTTGGAGCATAGTGCATGCGCCGGTAGATCAACACTTCCCACTGGCCCATGATCTGCTGCCACCACTCACGCAGACGGGTATGGTCAGCGCGCTTAATGAAGTATTCGTGGAAATGCTTGTCTTCGTGGATGAGCTTGATGTACTCCTGGTTGACAATCAACTCCTCTTGTCGGAGTACGAGCTGTTCGAGAGCGGCGAAGTCGTCATCATTTAGTTGCTGGACGGTACGTTCGGCAGCTAGCGACTCAAGCATGACGCGCAGGCTGAATATCTCATCTATATCGGCTTCGGTTGGCAACCAGACTGTAATGCGCCGGTTTGCCAAACGCACAACCAACCGCTCTTCTTCTAAACGGTGGAGAGCTTCGCGTACGGGACTGCGGCTAACTTGAAGCTGGTCGGCAAGTAGCGGCTCCGAGATACGCTCACCTGGGCCAAGTGCGCCTGTCACGATGGCGATTCTCAGGCGAGTAGTTACAATACCTGTTAAGGTATCGGAATTGCGCAGAGTTAGTACAGAGATAGCCATATGTTGCCCAGCGGAACGATAGGGTAGCAAAATCTGTATGGAGTTCTTGTATACAGAAATCGTATACAATATAGCATGGTCGCAAGGACTTGTCAATCCCTTATATTTTGCGCCTATTTTGCTTTTCGATTACCTAGTTTGTAGGAACCAAAGGCGGTTACGGCGGTAGCGGAAGGCATGAGGTCTGGGAGAATTTGAGTTTGTCGTGAATCCAAGCCAGGATGTGAGGCCAGGTGGCACTTGCTCGTGTTGTCCGTGCCAGTGGCGAGATTTGGCCAGTACGCTCGTCGTCATGGTTTGCATACACATCCTAGTTCAAGACAATTTGCGAATTGACAACCCTCCATCACTCCGCTATACTGGCGCGCAGTGGTGGGCAGTGTGCCCAACATGCTATTGTGCAAGGTATCCAGAACAACATGCGTTCTGCAGCAGCCAACTTCAGCCTCGTTCTTCTTGCCGAGCTTCTGGTCGTAGTAGTAGACCCGGGGCCGTTACTGGTTGGAGAAGAGTGAGGACGCTGTAGCAGCGTCAGTAAGGTCGCCGAAGACCCTTCCCAACCTGGGAAGGGTCTTTTTTATCTTCAGGGTTTCCCTGAGATATTTGCTCCTACAGAAGGAAAGGAACTTTGTTATGGCTCAATCCAATGGGCAACCGCCCAAAACGCCGGAAGCACCCCAGGCAATGACCGGGGGGCAGATGGTCTGGGAGGCCTTTTTGCGCGAGGGGGTTAACCTCGTCTTCGGCCACCCAGGCGGCGCCATCCTGCCCACCTATGATGCCCTGTCCCCCTTTGAGGCGGATGGGCGCATCCACCATGTGCTGGTGCGGCATGAGCAGTGCGCTGCGCATATGGCTGACGGTTACGCCAGGGCGACCGGACGCGTCGGCGTCTGCATCGCCACTAGCGGGCCGGGCGCCACTAACCTGGTCACCGGGCTGGCCACGGCGCAGATGGACAGCATCCCGATGGTGGCCGTCACCGGCCAGGTGCCCACCAACCTGCTGGGCACGGACGCCTTCCAGGAGTCCGATGTGGTCGGCGTCACCGCTCCCGTCTGCAAGCACAATTATTTAGTGACTGATGTCAACGAACTGCCGTTAATCCTCAAAGAAGCCTTTCATATTGCCCGCAGCGGGCGCCCCGGTGTGGTGCTGATCGATATTTGTAAAGACGTGCAAAACGCCACCGGCCTCTTCCAGTATGATATGGAAATTGATCTGCCGGGCTTTGACCCCTACCCTGACGTGAATATGCAGCAGGTGCTGGCGGCTGCCGAGCTGATCAACCGTGCTGAGCGCCCGCTGATCCTGGGCGGCCACGGTGTGCAGTTGGCGGGCGTCAGCCGCGAACTGCTCGAACTGGTCGAAAAAGCCGAAATCCCGATGGTGACCACGCTGCTCGGCACGGGCAACATCCCCGAAAGCCATCCGCTCAGCCTGGGCATGGGCGGCATGCACGGCGAAGCCTACGCCAACCGCGCCATCCAGGGCTGCGATGTGCTTATCGCTATGGGTATGCGCTTTGACGACCGCATCACCGGGCGGCTCGATTCGTTTGCCAAACAGGCCAAGATTATTCACTTTGAGCTGGATCATGCCGAAGTCGGTAAGAACATCGTCCCCGATCTGGCCGTTATCGGCGACCTGGCGGAAACGTTGCCCTCGCTGCTGCCGCTGATTGAAGACCGCCGCCACCAGGTGTGGATTCAAGAGTTGAAAGAGTGGAAATCGGATACGGCGCAGGCGGACATTCTTAACTACGAGGTGGAGGATGAATTGATCCCTCCCTTTGTGATGCGCCAGCTCTGGCACGCCACCCACCAGATCGCCAACGGGCCGACGATTGTCGTCACCGACGTGGGTCAGCACCAGATGTGGGAGTGCCAGTATTACATCCACGACCACGCCGGCCAACTGCTGACCTCGGGCGGGCTGGGCACAATGGGTTTTGCTCTGCCGGCCGCCATCGGCGCGCAGATGGCTTTCCCGGATCGGCTGGTCTGGGCCGTGGCCGGTGACGGCGGCTTCCAGATGACCTTGCAGGAGCTGGCCGTGCTCAAGCAGGAGCATCTGCCGGTCAAAATCGCCATCATCAACAATGGGTTTTTGGGCATGGTGCGCCAGTGGCAGCAGTTGTTCTACGACAAGCGCTACACCGGCACACCGGTGGTCTCGCCCGATTTCGTCAAGCTGGCCGACGCCTATGACATCCCTGGCCTCAGCGTCACGCGACCCGATCAGGTGGTGGCGGCCTTTGAACAGGCCATCGCCACGCCCGGGCCTTTCCTAATCGACTTCCATGTCAAGGAAGAGGTCAACGTCTATCCGATGGTAGCGCCGGGTGCAGCCGTCGACCAGTTGATCCGCCGGCCCAAGCCGTCGGTCATGCAAGGCTACAGCGGTGTCCAGCCGAATTGGTAAACATCATCCTGGCAGGAAAGGAAGAAACCGAAATGACACATACATTGATCGCCTGGATGCGCGACAAGCCGGGCGTTTTGAACCGAGTGGCGGGCATGCTGCGGCGGCGCAACTTCAACATCGACAGTCTGCAGGTGGGCCACAGCGAGACGCCGGGCATCAGCCGCATGACCTTTGTCGTCGACGGCAATGAGCACATGGTGGACCAGGTCATCAAGCAACTGCGCAAGATCGTGGACGTCACGCGCGTGGAGGATATTACCAATCAGCAGTCGATCGGGCGCGAGATGGCGCTGGTGCGCGTGGCCACCAGTGCGGCCAATCGCTCGGAGATCATGCAGTTGGTGGACATCTATCGCGGCGAAATTGTGGATGTCACGCTCGACTCGCTGATTGTCCAGATCGTCGGCAACGAAGACCGGGTGGATTCGCTGATCGAACTGCTGGGCCACTTTGGCATCCAGGAGATGGTGCGCACCGGGCGCGTGGCGATGTCGCGCGGCCACCGGGAAGGCTCTTACCGGCGCAGCACGGCGGTCTGGCGGGCGCAGGCCAACGGCAAGGATGCGCAGGGGCTGGAGCGGCTGCGCACCGGCGGCGTGTAACGCTTCCCTATTCCACAATTTTTTACAAGCCGGTATTTCACAACCTAGCAGCAACCTAGAAACGGAACAGAGCACTAATGGCAAAAATTTACTACGAGAACCAGGCCGATCTCGGCGTCCTGGCGGGCAAAAAAATCGCCGTACTCGGCTATGGCAGCCAGGGCCACGCGCACTCCCTGAGCCTCAAAGACAGCGGGCTGGATGTGCGGGTCGGCCTCTATCCGGGCAGCAAAAGCTGGGCCAAGGCGGAAGCCGACGGCCTGCGGGTGCTCGCCACGGCGGACGCCGCCGCTGAGGCAGACATCATCATGTTCACCCTGCCCGACCCGATCCAGGCCAAGGTGTATGAGGAAGATGTCGCCCCTTCGCTCAAAGAAGGCGATACGTTGATGTTCGCCCACGGCTTCAACATTCGCTTCGGCTTTATCCAGCCACCCGCCAATGTCGATGTGTCTATGGTGGCGCCCAAAGCGCCCGGCCATCGGGTGCGCGAAGTCTTCAAAGAAGGGTCGGGCGTGCCGGCTTTGGTGGCGGTGCACCAGGATTTCAGCGGCAAGGCGCTCGCTAATGCGCTCGCTTATGCCAAAGGCATCGGCTCCACCCGCGCCGGCGTGCTGGAGACGACCTTCTCCGAAGAGACGGAAACCGATCTCTTCGGCGAGCAGACGGTGCTGTGCGGTGGCGTCAGCGAGCTGGTCAAAGCCGGTTTCAATACGCTGGTCGAGGCCGGCTATCAGCCGGAGATCGCCTACTTTGAGTGCATGCATGAACTCAAGCTGATTGTGGATCTCATGTACCAGGGCGGGCTGAGCTATATGCGCTACAGCGTCTCCGACACGGCGGAATGGGGCGACTATAAGAGCGGCCCGCGCATCGTCACCGACGAGACGCGCGAAGCCATGCGCCAGATCCTCAAGGAGATTCAGAGCGGGGCCTTCGCCGAGGAGTGGATGGACGAGTACCATGCCCGCGGCGGCCAACAACTGCTCGACACGCGCAAGGCGGAGCAGAACCAGCAGATCGAACAGGTGGGCAAGCAGTTGCGCCGGATGATGACATTCCTGAACGCCAAAGAGGTCAACTGACGCTGAGCCGGATGAGAGGCTGCACCGTCCGGCGCAGCCTCTCATCCTCTCGCCCACTTATCTTATGACTGACATCATTGCTACGATAGGACCAGCCTGCGCCGACGTCAACACCCTGGCGGACATGATTCGTTCGGGGATGAGCGTGGCGCGCATGAATTTTTCGCATGGCGACTATGCCTTCCATCGGCGCATGGCCGACCTGGTGCGCGAGGCGGCGCTGGTGGCGGGCAAGCCGGTGGCGCTGTTGGCCGACCTGCAGGGGGCCAAGGTGCGCGTGGGTCGCCTCGACAATGATGTGCCCATTGCCGACGGCCAGCCGGTGATCCTGGTCGGCCTGGAAGTGGACGTGCGCGAGCATCTTGCCACGCTGCCGCCGGACGCCGCCATCATCCCGGTTGACTTTGACCTCGCCCCGCATATCAAGTCCGGCGGCACGGTGCTGGTGGACGACGGCAATATCGAACTGCAGGTGGAGGCGGTGATTGCGGGCCATGTCCACTGCCGCACGGTGCACGGCGGCGCGATCAAGTCGCGCAAGGGCGTCAACGTGCCCTACACCCTGCTGCCCATCCCGGCGCTGACCGACAAAGACCGCGCCGACGCCGCCTTTGCCGTCGACCTGGCGGTGGATTGGATCGCGCTCAGCTTTGCCGGCACGGCGGCGGATGTCAACGAACTGCGCGCGATCGTGGAACGGGCCGAAGGGCGCGCTCGCGTCCACCGCGCCCCGCTGATCATGGCCAAGATCGAGCGGCCCGACGGCGTGGAGAACCTGCGCGCGATTATCCACGCTTCCGACGGCGTCATGGTGGCGCGCGGCGATCTGGCGTTGGAGACAAGCCCCTGGCAGCTTCCGCTGCTGCAAAAGCAGATCGTGCGCGCCTGCCGCCAGGCGCGCAAACCGGTGGTCGTGGCCACGCAGATGTTGGAGAGCATGATCCACAACCATCGGCCTACGCGCGCCGAGGTGAGCGATGTGGCCAACGCGCTGTTGGACGGGGCCGACGCCGTCATGCTCAGCGCCGAAACGGCTGTGGGCAGCTATCCTCTGCACGCCGTGCGCTCGATGGTGAGCATCTGCCAGCATGTGATGCCGGCCACCGCGTATGTGAACCCGCTGTCGGCGTTCCTGCAGCCGGGCAGTGCGCAGCGCTCCGTGGCGCAGCCGCCCCTGACGGCGGCGGTGCGCGAGAATTACGTATTGTAGCAACCAGCTCAGAAAGAACCAGCCCAGAAAGGAGGTGATCGAAGTGGACGATGGTCTTGCGGACCTTTGTGATTTACGAGATTCAGCAGCAGTATATGTAGCCATGTTCGATTGCACCTCTAGGAGTATAGATGATGACCAAAGCAGCCAGTGTGGAGCGTGAAGAAGCAGCCGTCACCGATAGCGCGG
Organism: Caldilineales bacterium; assembly: GCA_038205395.1. Lineage (GTDB taxonomy): Bacteria > Chloroflexota > Anaerolineae > Caldilineales > Caldilineaceae > Fredericiella. The sequence continues at coordinate 70,787 of JBBRBX010000005.1, read as the reverse complement.
GCGCCGGCGATGAGATGCCCCAGGTAGATGTAGAACAGTTCCAGATTGCCGACATGGTCGCCTATGCACGCGAGATCGCGCACGGCGAGACGGTGCTTGTTTTTGACACCACCTTGCGCGACGGCGAGCAAAGCCCCGGCGCCACCCTCAACGTCCAGGAAAAGCTGGAGATCGCCCACCAGTTGGCGCGCCTGGGCGTCGACATTATGGAGGCCGGTTTTCCTGCCGCCAGCCCCGGCGATCTGGAGGCGGTGCGCAAGGTGGCCAATACGGTAGGCCGCCGTCCCCGCCGCGGCAAGAATGGCGACGTCAAGGCCCCGCCCACCATTGCCGGGCTGGCGCGCGCCAACAAGAACGACATCGACAAGGCGTGGGATGCCGTCAAGGGGGCCGTGCGCCCGCGCATCCACACCTTTCTGGCCACCAGCGACATCCACATGGAGCACAAACTGCGCATGTCGCGCAACGACGTGCTGGAAACCGTGGGCGACATGGTGCAGTATGCCGCCAGCCTGTGCGCCGATGTCGAGTTCAGCCCGGAGGACGCCGGGCGCAGCGATCCGGAGTTCCTGATCGAAGTGTTGGGAGTGGCCATTCAGGCGGGCGCCACCACGCTCAACATCCCCGACACCGTCGGCTACACCACGCCCGAAGAGTATGGCGGGCTGATCCGCTATCTACGCGAGAATGTCCCCGGCGGCAAGGATGTCATCTTCAGCGTCCACTGCCACAACGATTTGGGGCTGGCCACGGCTAACACGCTGGCCGGCGTGCAGAACGGAGCGCGCCAGATCGAAGTGACCATGAACGGCATCGGCGAGCGCGCCGGCAACACCAGCTTGGAAGAGACCGTCATGGCCGTGCATGTGCGCAAGCCGGTTTTTGGGCTGGAAACCAACATCGTCACCAACGAAATCCACCGCGCCAGCGATATGGTCAGCCGCTACACCGGCATGGTCATCCAGCCCAACAAAGCCATTGTGGGGGCCAATGCCTTTGCGCATGAGGCGGGCATCCACCAGGACGGTATGCTCAAGAACAAGCGCACGTATGAGATCATGGACGCCTCGACCATCGGTCTCAATACGAGCAAGCTGGTGCTGGGCAAACATTCGGGCAAGCACGCCCTGGCGCGCAAGCTGGAGAGCATGGGCTATCACCTGACGCCGGACGAGATCAAGGAAATCTTTCAGCGTTTCAAGGATCTGGCCGACAAGAAAAAGAGTGTCTCCGAGGTGGACCTGGAAGCGCTGGTGGGCGATGAACTCTATCAGCCGGTGGAGGCGTGGGAACTATTGGAAGTGCAGGTGCACAGCGGCTCCAACATGACGCCCACCGCCGTGGTCAAGCTGCGCGACAATGCCGATGGCGAGGTCAAGCTGGGCGCTGCGATCGGCACGGGGCCGGTGGATGCGGTCTATAAATGCATCAACCAGGTGGTCCAGGTAGAGAACAACCTGGTCGAGTATTTAGTGCAGGCCATCACCGACGGCATGGATGCCAACGGCGACGTGACGATCCGCATCGAAGTGCCCGACAGCCGCGGCTACAAAGCCACCGCCCAGGGCCGCCCGCGCCGCCGCCTCTTCAGCGGGCGCGGCGTCGACACCGACATCATCTTCGCCAGCGCCAAAGCCTACATGCAGGCGCTGAACAAGCTGATCGACGCCGCCAAGAATGATGAAGAGAGTACGTCTGGCGTTGTCAATGAGGAATTGGTGATCCAGGCAGGCAGCTAAAGGCCCGCGAGGGCTTGCCCGCGTAGCCCGCACATACCGTGCGGGCTACGCAAGCAGGTCATCCCGCACTTCCACCCCAAAAGCCGTTTGAACGTTTGTACGTGCTCGTGTATAATTTCACACGCACGAGTTCTGCCCAGCGCGTCACCTCCAGATCGTGCCAACCCATGCGTGAGGACACGCACTGATGCGTGACCAGATACTTCCTCATCTTCACGTCGAGCCGTGAGCGCAGGTGCTTATTCTTTAGCTGTCTGTGCTCATTGCTGCTCGTTGCTTTAATCGTTGCTGCGCCGTCTCCCCAGTGGCATCGGTTTCAACCCAACCAGCCAAGAGTCACGCCATTATCCGGAAATAGTTGTCATCGCCCCAACGACGTGGCAGTGCACCGAACGCGTTCTTTTTGGGACAAGGAGCTTATACTTTGAACAGCGAATCTGACCAAACCGGTCGCCAGGCGCCCGCACTGCCGCCTGGACAACCATCTGGGCTACCGGCCAGACTGCCGTCTGGATTGCCGTCTGGATTGCCGTCTGGATTGCCGGCCAAACAGGGCCTGTATGATCCGCAGTTTGAAAAGGATGCCTGCGGTGTCGGCTTTGTGGCCAATATTAAAGGCGTCAAATCCCACAAGATTGTACGCCAGGCGATGAAGGTGCTGGTCAACCTCAACCACCGCGGCGCCTGCGGCTGTGAAGCCAATACGGGCGACGGCGCCGGCATCAACCTGCAGCTGCCGGACGCCTTTTTCCGCAAGGTGCTCGCCGCGCAGGGGATCAGCCTGCCCCCCTTGGGCGAATACGGCGTCGGTATGCTGTTCCTGCCCCAAGACGCCGCGCTGCGTGAGCAATTTGAAGAGCGGCTGGCGCAGATTGTCAGCGAGGAAGGGCAGACGCTGCTCGGCTGGCGCACCGTGCCCACCGACAACCGTTCGCTGGGCGACGGCGCCAAAGCCGGTGAGCCTTGCGTGCGCCAGCTTTTTATCGCCCGCAACCCGCAGGCGCTGATCGGCAGCGACCCGCTGGCCTTTGAACGCAAGCTCTACGTGATCCGCAAGAGCGCCGAGTATGCCATTCGCTACCATGACCCGCAGGGGGCAGGCTTCTACTTTGCCAGCCTCTCCAGCCGCACCATCGTCTACAAAGGCATGCTGCTGGCCGAGCAGGTCGATGATTACTATCCCGACCTGCTCGACCCCACGCTGGAGACGGCCATTGCCGTGGTGCACTCGCGCTTCAGCACCAATACCTTCCCCTCCTGGGAGCGGGCGCACCCCTACCGCTATCTGATCCACAACGGCGAAATCAACACCATCCGCGGCAATATCAACTGGATGTACGCCCGCCAGTCGGTGCTCCATTCGGAGTTGTTTGGCCCCGATCTCGCCAAGGTCTGCCGCCAGATCGTGGACCCGGACGGCAGCGACAGCGCCCAGTTCGACAACGCGCTGGAGTTTCTGCATCTGGCCGGGCGCCCACTGCACCACGTCGCCATGATGATGATCCCGGAACCGTGGAGCAACCACGAGAGCATGTCGGCCACCAAGCGCGCCTTTTACGAATATCATGCCACGCTGATGGAGCCGTGGGACGGCCCCGCTTCCATCGCCTTCACCGATGGCACGGTCGTGGGCGCAGTGCTCGACCGCAACGGCTTGCGCCCTTCGCGCTACTATGTGACGAAGGACGATTTGGTGGTGATGGCCTCCGAGGTGGGCGTGCTGGGCGACGAGATCGCGCCGGAGAATGTGGCGCAGAAGTCGCGCCTGCAGCCCGGCCGTATGCTGCTGGTCGATACGGCGCAGGGGCGCATCATCAGCGACGAAGAGATCAAGGAGTCGATGGCGCAAGCTCACCCCTACCAGGAGTGGCTGGACAAAAATTTGGTCGAGCTGGATTCGCTGCGCACGCCGCCCGATCTCTATCAGGCCGACGACCATGCCAGCGTGCTGCACCGCCAGCATGTCTTCGGCTACACCTTTGAGACCCAGCGGGCGTTGCTGGGGCCGATGATGAAGAACGGCGTGGAAGCGCTGGGGTCAATGGGTGACGACACGCCGATTGCCGTTCTCTCCGACCGCGCGCAGCTTCTCTACACTTATTTTCGGCAATTGTTTGCGCAGGTGACAAACCCGCCGCTGGACGCCATCCGCGAAGAGCTTGTCACCGCCACCGATGTGATGATGGGCACGGAAGGCAACCTGCTGGAGACCGTGCCGGAAAACTGCCGCCAGATCAGGCTCAAGAACCCCATCCTGACCAACGAGCAGTTGGCCAAGATCGCCCACATCAAAGAGCGCGATTTCAAGTCGCAGAAGCTGCCGATGCTCTTCCCCATCAAGGATGGCTGGCAGGGGCTGGAAAAGGCGATGGACTATCTTTGCATGTTGGCCGACGAGGCCATCGAGCAGGGCGTCAACATCTTTGTCCTCTCCGACCGCGGCGTCAGCCGCGAGATGGCCCCCATCCCCGCGCTGCTGGCGACGGCGGGGCTGCATCACCATTTGATCCGCCGTGAGACGCGCACTCAGTGCGCGCTGGTGGTGGAGAGCGGCGAACCGCGCGAGGTGCACCATTTCTCGCTGCTGATCGGCTACGGCGCCACGGCCGTCAACCCGTACATGGCTTATGAGACGATTTACGATATGGTCGACCAGGGGCTTGTCAGCGATGTCACCTATGAGCAGGCCAAGTACAACTATATCAAGGCTGCGCTCAAGGGTATCGTCAAGACCTGCTCGAAGATGGGGATCAGCACGCTGCAAAGCTACTGCGGCGCGCAGATATTTGAAGCATTGGGTCTGAGCAGGGCGCTGGTGGACAAGTATTTCACCTGGACGCCGACGCGCATTGAAGGCATTGGGCTGCGCGAGATCTATCACGAGATCAAGCGCCGCCATCTGCGTGCCTATCCCGAACGGGAAGAGCAGCCGGGCGTGCTGGTGTCGGGCGGCGACTACCAGTGGCGGCACGACGGCGAGCGCCATCTCTTCAACCCGCTCACCATCCACAAACTGCAGGCCGCCGTGCGCAGTCGTGACGGCGAGGTATGGGACAAAGGCTACCGCACCTTTAAGGAGTATTCGGGGCTGGTCAACGCGCAGGAAGCGGAGTTCGCCACCCTGCGCGGGCTGCTCGATCTGCGCTGGGCGGATGAGCCGGTTCCGCTGGAGGAGGTGGAGCCGATAAGCGCCATCGTCAAACGCTTCAAAACCGGCGCCATGAGCTATGGCTCGATCAGCAAGGAAGCGCACGAAAGCATGGCGGTGGCCATGAACCGCATCGGCGGGCGCTCCAATACGGGCGAAGGCGGCGAAGACCCCGACCGCTATACCTGGAGCAATGAGCGGGGCGACAGCAAGAGCAGCGCCATCAAGCAGGTGGCTTCGGGCCGCTTCGGCGTGACCAGCCATTATTTGGTCAATGCCAAAGAGCTGCAGATCAAGATGGCGCAGGGCGCCAAGCCGGGCGAAGGCGGCCAACTGCCGGGGGCGAAGGTCTACCCCTGGATCGCCAAGGTGCGCAACTCAACGCCGGGCGTGGGCCTTATCTCGCCGCCCCCGCACCATGACATCTACTCGATTGAAGACCTGGCCGAACTGATCCACGACCTCAAGAACGCAAACCACGAAGCGCGCATCAGCGTCAAGCTGGTCTCCGAAGTCGGCGTCGGCACGATTGCCGCCGGCGTCGCCAAGGGCCATGCCGACGTGATTCTGATCTCCGGCCACGACGGCGGCACGGGCGCCTCGCCGCAGTCGAGCATCAAGCACGCTGGGCTGCCCTGGGAACTGGGGCTTGCCGAGACGCATCAGACATTGGTGCTCAACAATTTGCGCAGCCGCGTGGCGGTGGAGACCGACGGCCAGCTCAAGACGGGACGCGATGTGGCCGTGGCTGCGCTGCTGGGTGCGGAGGAGTTTGGCTTCGCCACCGCACCGCTGGTCAGCCTGGGCTGTGTCATGATGCGCGTCTGCCATCTCGACACCTGTCCGGCGGGCATCGCCACCCAGAACCCGCACCTGCGCGCCCAGTTCCGCGGCGAGCCGGAGGATGTCATCAACTTTATGACCTTTATCGCCGCCGAACTGCGCGAGATCATGGCCAAACTTGGCTTCCGCACTGTGGATGAGATGGTCGGGCGCGTCGACAAGCTGGAGCCGCGCAAGGCGCTCAACCACTGGAAGGCGAGCGGTATCGACCTCTCGGCGCTGCTCTGGCAGCCGCAGGTGGGCGATGAGGTGGGCCGCTACTGTCAGATCGGCCAGGATCACGGGCTGGATCAGGCGCTGGACCGCACTACGCTGCTGGAACTGGCCGCGCCCGCCCTGGCCGGTGGACAGAAGGTTACGGCCACTCTGCCCATCCAGAATGTCAATCGGGTCGTCGGCACCATGGTCGGCAGTGAAGTAACGCGCCGCTATGGCCCTGCCGGGCTGCCGGAAGACACCATTCACTTCCACTTTCACGGTTCCGCCGGCCAGAGCTTCGGCGCCTTTATCCCTGCCGGCATGACGCTGGAACTGGAGGGAGACGCCAACGACTACTTCGGCAAAGGGCTGTCGGGCGGCAAGCTGATCGTCTATCCGCCGGCTGCCGCCACCTTCCGCGCCGAAGAAAACATCGTGATCGGCAACGTGGCGCTCTACGGCGGCACTGCCGGCGAAGCGTATATCCGCGGGGTGGCCGGCGAACGCTTTGGCGTGCGCAATTCGGGAGTCAACGCCGTGGTCGAAGGGGTGGGTGACCATGCCTGCGAATATATGACTGGCGGCTGTGTGGTCGTGCTCGGCCACAGCGGGCGCAACTTTGCCGCCGGCATGTCGGGCGGCGTCGCCTATGTGCTGGACTGGAACGCTGACTTTGCGCAGCGTGTCAACAAGGAGATGGTGGGGCTGGAAGCTGTGAGCGACGCCGGCGACAGCGCCGCCCTGCGTGCGCTGGTGCAGAAACATGCCGATTACACCAACAGCGAACTGGCCTGGCGGGTGCTGATCCGTTGGGAGGAACTGCTGCCGAAATTCGTCAAGGTGATGCCGAAAGATTACAAGCGGGTGCTCGAAGCTTATGCGCAGGTGCAGGCGAGCGGCCTTAGCGGCGACGAAGCAGTAATGGCAGCCTTTGAAAGCAACAAGAGCGCGGCCGCACGCGTAGGAGGAAACTGATGGGCAAGCCAACCGGCTTTTTGGAGTATCCGCGCGAAGTATCGGGCGACCGCGACCCCGTGCAGCGGCTGCAGGATTGGGATGAGTTTCATCTGCACTTCAGCGAAAGCAAGCTCAAGGTGCAAGGTGCGCGCTGTATGGACTGCGGCATCCCTTTCTGCCAGACGGGCCAACTGATCAACGGCATGGCCGCGGGCTGCCCGGTCAACAACCTGATCCCGGAGTGGAACGACCTGGTCTATCGCGGGCTGTGGCGCGAGGCGCTCAACCGGCTGCACAAAACCAACAACTTCCCGGAGTTCACCGGGCGCGTCTGCCCGGCTCCATGCGAGGGGTCATGCACGGTGGGGCTGCTCGAACCGGCGGTGACGATCAAGAGCATCGAATGCGCCATTGTCGACAAGGGCTTTGCCGAAGGCTGGATCGTGCCGCAGGCTCCGCCTGTACGCACCGGCAAAAAGGTGGCCATCGTCGGCTCCGGCCCGGCCGGGCTGGCCTGCGCCGCCCAGTTGAACAAAGTGGGCCACTGGGTGACGGTCTTCGAGCGCGCCGACCGCATCGGCGGGCTGCTGATGTACGGCATCCCCAACATGAAGCTGGACAAGGAAGCGGTCGTGCAGCGGCGGGTCGATCTGCTGGAGGCCGAAGGAGTGCGCTTTATCACCAATACTGAAATCGGTGCACATTACCCCATCGACAAATTGCGCGCCAAGTTTGATGTCATCGTCCTGGCGGGCGGCGCCACCAAGCCCAATGACCTGCCTATCCCCGGCCGCGAACTCAAGGGCATCCACTTTGCGATGGATTTCCTGCGCGGCAACACTAGGCATCTGCTTGACGAGCGTTCCGGCGTCTACAGCAACGGTCACTTCATTTCGGCGGAGGGGCGCAGCGTGGTCGTCATCGGCGGCGGCGATACGGGGACGGACTGCGTGGCCACCTCGCTGCGCCACGGCTGCAAGAACCTGGCGCAGTTCGAGATTGTCCCGCGCCCGCCCGATGATCGCGCCTCCGACAACCCGTGGCCGCAGTGGCCGCGCGTTTTTCGCCAGGATTATGGCCAGGTGGAAGCCGAGGCGCGCTTCGGCCAGGACCCGCGCACTTATCAAATTTCGACCAAGCGCTTTGTGGGCGACGCCAACGGCCATGTCAAAGAGCTGCACACCGTGCGCGTGGAGATGAAGTTTGCCGAAGGCCGTATGCAGTTCATCGAACAGCCGGGGACGGAGGAAGTCTGGCCGGCGGATTTGGTGCTGCTGGCGATGGGCTTCCGCGGCCCGGAGGACTTTCTGGTGGATCAGTTGGGCGTTGCGCGCGACGCGCGCTCCAACGTGCTGGCCGAGCACGGCAAGTTTCGCACCAGCATCGAAGGCATTTTTGCCGCCGGCGACATGCGCCGCGGCCAGAGCCTGGTCGTCTGGGCGATCAACGAAGGGCGCGGGGCGGCGCGCGAAGTGGATCGCTGGCTGATGGGCGAGACCGCGCTGCCTTGAACGTTCAACCTCTAGAACATCCAAAGCGCACGTGGCCGTGCGCTCTGGACGAGTAAGCCAAGCGTTCAGTGCGCACGCCACGTGCGGGCTGGACGGATAAGTTATTGACATAAAACTAACTTGTACTCAGATCGGATATTTGGCTATGCCGCAAAGCAGCACAGCAGTTGCAGCGCCGTGGCGTGAGGCGGAGTTCACCCTCACTGCCGCGCGCGAGTACGCCAATGGCTACACGGATGTCGAGGTGTGGGCCGATTTCAGCGACGAGCGCGGCGTGACGCTGCGCCGCCCAGCCTTCTGGGACGGCGGGCGCACCTGGAAGATTCGCTTTGCCGCGCCGGCGGCAGGGCGCTGGACGTGGCGCAGCTTCAGCACGCCGGATGACGCCGGGTTGGCCGACCAGACCGGCGAGCTTGTCTGCACAGTGAACGCAGAGACGGCGGATTCGGATGCAGACAATCGCTTCTACCGGCACGGCTTCTGGCGTATGTCGGAAGGCAAGCGCAACCTGGTGCACGCTGATGGCCGCGCATCCGTACTGGTGGGCGACACGGCCTGGGGGCTGCCCTGGCGCGCGACGCACGCCGAGTGCGAGGTCTACGCGCGCGACCGGCAGGCGAAGGGCTTCAACGCTGCGCTGCTGATGAGCGTGCAGCCCGACATGGACGCGCGCGGCCCGCGCGACCGCGGCGCCGACGAGGGGTTTGATGTTGGCTTCGAGGATCTGCCGACGGGGCACATCAACGAACTGAACCCCGCCTATTTCCAGTACCTGGACGGGCTGATCGACACTCTTGTGGCGCATGAGATCGTGCCGGTCTACCAGCCGGTCTTCTTTGGCTTTGGCTGGAAGGGGCTGCGCGTCGCCGGTCCCGTGCTGCCGCTGCAGGAGTATGCCCGCTACTGCCGCTACCTGGTGGCGCGCTACGGCGCGCGCCCGGCGGTCTATCTGGTGGGCGGCGACGGCAGCGGGCGCGAGCCGCAGGTGGCGGCAGGCGGCGAGGAAGTCGAGCGCTGGGACGCCTACGGCCAGCCCACCGGCATCCACTACCGCCCCCACGCCGTGGCGGACGCCTCGCAGGATGCGCCCTGGCTGGATTTCCAGTGGTGTCAGACGGGGCACAACGGCGAGCATGTGCCGGAGCGGGTGGCCGACATGTGGCGCAACAGGCCGGTCAAGGGCGTGGCGAACGGCGAGCCGACCTACGAGCATGGCGGGCAGCGGGGCAAGGCGGCCGGCTGGTGGCAGGGGCACGAAGCCTGGAGCAACCTCTGCGCCGGGGGCACCTTTGGCGTCGTCTACGGAGCGGGCAGCCTCTGGCAGTGGGCGCATCATGGGGATGAGGCGGGCTTTGCCGACTTCTTCATGGCGCCCGGCTGCGGCTGGCGGGAGGCGCTGGACTTCGAGGGCGCCACCTACGCGGGCCTCGTCGGCCGCATTCTCGACGGCCTGCCGCTGGCCGACATTGCGCCCGACTGGGAAGTCACCTACGGCCGCCGCGGGCTGCTGATCCCCGGCAAGCTCTTCATCGCCTACGCCGGCGAGGGCGGGCCGCTGCCGATCATCAGCGCGGACGTGCCGCTGCCATACCGGGTGATCGACCCGCGCACGGGTGAGGTCTTGCGGGCGGGCGCACGCGCGTCAGCCCGGGAGGCGATCCCCGACGAAGGCGGCGGGCCGCGGGTGTACATCTGCTGGGATGAGACTGCGCCTGAAGACGAGACCGTAATCCTTGGATGAAATCGACGAAATCGTGCATGAAGTCCGCAGGCAGCGGCGGGGGCGAGGCAGCTCGCGCTGACAGCGGGCCACCAGCACGACGCGCTCGACGCGCGGATCGATGGCGGCGAGGTCGAGCGCGATCGGGCCGCCGTCGGAGACGCCCAGCGCGTCAGCGGCTCCTGGACGCCCAGCCGGTCGAGCAGCGCGTCCATGTCCTCGTCGGCTATCTGCCCACGCGCAAACGCAACGAACTGCTGCCGGAGCTGCGCACCATCTTCTATCAGCCTGACCGCCAGGCCGCCGACCAGCAGCTCGCCGCTTGTCATCGAGCGGCTGTTCCAGGAGGTCAAAAAACGTTCGCACAAGATGAATGCGCCGTTTCGCAATGAGAGCAGCTGCCTGCTCCTCTTCTATGCCGTCATTGGTTCGTTGCACCCATATCGGTCTGGCCCTGCGTACCTTTCTGCGCCTGGAACGCTTTGTCTTTGGCATCTCCTGGTATGAGGCTAAGACCGCCATTATCCGGCGTGCGGTTACGACTTTTCTCGCCCAACCGCTCTATTCGTTGACCTGTTCACCTTCAACTGCGTAAGTCCTATTGGAGTCAAACAATTCCGATGAAGTTTAGGATTCGACACGTACCAATGAGCAATGCCAGCGTGACTCTCTCCACGCGCCGAGTACGTTTTTCCAGATGATGGTAGCGACGCACGTGAAGCGAGCCGCCTGTCTCTGCCTGTATCTCATCCAACCGGGCAAACAAGGTGAGAAACCAGTTCTCTCATTCTGAGCGGTTGGAAATGATGACGCTACTGCCGTTGGTGTTCAGGTCGACGATGCCAAAGTCGTCGTCGCAAAGGGCGGCCAGCGTATCAAAGTCGTGCTGTTTGACGCTCTCGAAAAGCGTTGCGGTTTCTCGGAAAAACGGTTCGTTTTCGTGCTCTGGTTTGAACTGAATCGTCGGCTTGAGCAACACGTTCATGTTACTTGGCTCTCCTACCTAGATGGCAGATAGAGGCCCCTTGCAGAGGCGGGTCTGTTCTGCAAGGGGTCAATATTGCGGATTCACGTTTCTCAATTGAGCGTACAGCTTAGCCCTGCATGACGGCCGGATCGACCACCTTGGTGCCACCGTGTGTCACATTGCTGACCGTTAACGCTTTCGTCATAACTTCGCCCTGCACTGCTTGATCCGCCCCGCTCTTCGCCCTGGCGATGGCGTAGATCATCAGACCATAGCCGCATTTCGCTGCCACGTCTGCGATGCTGTAGCCAACTTGCATGCCAACCAGTGCAGTAGCGCCAACGATACCAAACATGGGCAGCATGTAGGTAATCGGATAGAAGCCCCAGGTCGCCAGCAGCAGAAGTCGCGTATTGCGTAACAGAATCTTGACCTGACTGCTCTCACGCTCCACGGCACGCCCAAGCTCAACCCACAGTACCCATAGGATATAGACGAACGGAATCGTACTGAGGGCGCCCCAGAAGGCCCGAGCCGTCATGTCGGTCGAGATTTCGCCCGGATAGCCGAGTGCAATCATCAGTACGGCAGCGAAGACCAGTTTGGCGGTCAGATTGACACTCTTGGAACGGGCCAGAGCCAACACAGCCACTAGCTCGGCGACCAGCAGCGGCACGGTAAGCAACCAATCGACGTAGCGATAGCCGTCGTTGAACGGTGTGCCGGACGGGACGTAGCTGCCATTCTCGAGGTTGAAGGCCGCGCCCCAACTCTCGAAGATGCGCCAGTAGTGATAACCGGCGACTGCCACCACGATGGCGGACATAACGAGCGCAAGTCGATACTTTTTGTCGACGTGCTCGCGAGCCAAAACGAAGAAGACGAAGCTACCCAACATGGCTGCCAGCGCAAACGACAGCATGTTGTATACCAAACTAAACTCACCGATCGAAAGCGACTGCATTCTTATTCTCCTTTTATGCGATACCATATTGAGCCGCTGGTAACGGCTGTCAATAAGACTTGCGGAAACGCATTGATTGTACAAAATCTATACATGACTTATACAATATGGTATCGGAAGAAGCGGACGCCGTATGTGATAAATTCCACATTCTGCGCAATGGCTACGATTCTTCAATCGGCTTGGCAATCAGGCGGCCCCCCCGTACAGTCCCGCCCAGCCCAAGAGCCGAGCCAATGATTGCTAGGTTCTTGACGACACATTGATCTTGCCCTTCCAATGTCAGACCGCATGAGAATCTCGGCCATACCACCTCGGGCAGAATCACCAACGGTAAGGTTGTGCCACCCATTTGGAGGAAGAGCAGGAGGAGGGTTAGCCGCCGGTGCTCTCCCGTCAGTAGACCGACTCCGATTGCGACTTCCCAGAGTGCAAGGACTGGCTGTCAATTTGCGTGCGTGACCAGCTTTCCCGCAATTGTGATGACAAGGACGAATGGCAATCATATTGTGCCCTATAATATTCGAGGCTCAGTTGCGGCCGACTACATTTACATTATGGACTACAGCGGCGAAGTCCATCACACTGCATGTAATCAGCACACAAATGCCGGTGCAGTGCCCGGTGTGCAACCAAGAAGCGCGGCGGGTGCACTGTCGCTACGTGCGTCGGCTCGCCGATCTGCCTTGGGCAGAAGCGGCAGTAACCCTGCGCCGGTTCCGCTGCGCCAATGCAACGTGCCGACGCAAGCTCTTCACGGAGCGGTTCGGCGACATCGTTCCCCCGGTTGCGCGGCGAACCAACACGTTGACAGGTCAATTATAATGTACCGCGTTCAGAGGACCGCTCACCATCCAAATCAGCATAGCCAATCACTGTGGGACGATATGAAACAAGCATCGACCTCAATCTGGATTCTTGGCGATCAATTGCTGGAGAAGCATCCAGCATTGACGCATGCCCATGCGATGGCTGCCCCAGATGCAACCTATGTGACACTAATTGAAAGCGAGAGCCGCTTCGCACGCCATCCATACCACAAGAAAAAGGCAGTACTACTCAAGAGTGCGATGCGCCACTACGCTGAACGATTAAGGCAGCAAGGCTATGTCGTAGACTATCGTCACGCCCCCAATACGGCAGAGGGGTTGCGCAGCCATGTGTCGGAGTATCAGCCAGATCGAATTGTGGCGATGGAAGCCAGCGAATATGCAGGGCGGAACTGGCAGCACACGCGAATGAGGGCAGTACTCGGTGTAAATGTCGAGCTTGTTCCTAACACGCAGTTCCTGGTTGGTACCTTCAATCCATATCCTCAGTCGCAACCGGACAAGCCCTACGTCATGGAGCACTTCTATCGCAGCATGCGCCGCCATTTCGATGTTCTGATGGACGGCAAGCAGCCCGTTGGTGGAATATGGAATTATGACAAACAAAACCGTAAACCTTATCCAAAGGATGCGGTTGCGCCACGACACGCGCATTTCACCCCGGATGAATTGACCGAAGCGGTTATCCACGCGGTCAAAACAAGCGGTGGATTTGGGCAAATTGAGGGATTCGATCTGGCTGTCAGCCATGAACAAGCAGTTGATGCGTTGCAGGATTTTATTGCACATCGTCTTTCTCGTTTTGGGGACTATGAAGATGCGATGGCAACACGAGATGGCCAGCTTTACCACTCGTTCCTGTCGCCTTATCTCAATATCGGCTTGCTTGAACCCATGCAGGTCATCCGGGCCGCAGAAGCAGCCTATGCCGCCGGCATGGCACCGATCAACTCGGTTGAGGGTCTGGTCCGGCAGGTTCTTGGCTGGCGTGAATTCATGTACTGGCAGTACTGGCGGCAGATGCCTGGCATTTTGAACGCCAACTCCTGGGACGCTACCCAATCGCTCCCAGAGTTCTTCTGGACAGGCGATACCGCAATGAACTGTATGCGGCACATACTGCAGCGTGTCAGACAGGATGGCTATGTGCATCACATTGAGCGCTTGATGGTGCTGGCAAACTTCAGCACCCTTGCTGGGCTGCATCCCATCAGCGTCAACGACTGGTTTTTGAGCACATTCGTGGACGCTTATGAATGGGTGATGATCCCCAATGTGCTTGGAATGGGCCTGAATGCTGATGGTGGCAAGACAGCCACGAAACCCTACATCGCCTCTGCAAACTACATCAAACGGATGAGCGACTACTGCGCGAGCTGTCCATTTGATTATGCCAAACGGACAGGGAATGATGCTTGCCCGTTCAACTTTCTTTACTGGAATTTTCTGATCAAGCATGAGGAGAAGCTGCGTGCCAATCCTCGCTTTGGCCCAGCGGTGCTTGGTCTGCGTAACATCGACGAAGACGAGCGCAAACGCATCGAGCAACACGCGGTTGCTTTTCTTCATCAGTTGACTTTGGACCCAAAAAACGAGCAATAAAGAATGAGGAAGAAGGAACTGCCAACGAAGGTGTGCATTGTATGCGGCCTGCCGTTCACCTGGCGCAAGAAATGGGAGCGCAACTGAAACAAATTCCCCCCTCCCAACGTATCGTATACGCACGCAAGACATTGCCGTGGGCAGTGCCTTGTTTTTGTGTCTTGAGGTACCGGTCGAGGTACAATGTGCGCCTGGTTCTGTTGAGGGGGACAATGCCGTTGACGCAACGCCTGCGCACCGCATGCTGGCTCAAGTTCATCAGCCTGCTTTTGGTCGGGACGCTCCTACTGGAGACGGCGCCCGTGTATGCCGCGGCCCCGGCCCAGGCGGACGCCTCTTTACAGGACTGCAGCACGGTGGCCGAGGACACGCTGCAAAGCGAACTGAATGTGGTCACCCAGCAGGTGTTTGCCGGGGCGCTCGCCAACTTGGACCTGGAGTCCATCGTCGCCCGCCACTGGGTGACGCTGCAGCTGGATGACGCTATCACCGCCGCCGTGGAGGCCGCCGTGCCGCGCGTGCAGGGCGAAACCGACCTCTGGAACCAATTCCTCTCCGGCTGGTCGCCCGACAAGGCGCGGGAACTGACGCTGGCCGTTGCCTCCTATACCTTTGACGCCCCTGCCTTGCGCAGCAAAATGGATGAGCTGGCGGCTGCCGTCGCCCAGGATGTCGCCGGCGAGGTGGCGCTTGCCTCAGCGGACTCAGCCTCGGCAGCCGTCTACTGCCTGCAGACCTTTATCGGCCGCAACTACTCGCAGTCGCTGGTCAGCGCCTTTGAGGCACGCGTCCAGAGCGCCACCAGCAGCGTGCAGTTGCTCAACGGCAGTGAATTTGGCCCCAATATCCTGCAGATGGTGGGTGAGCACCAACTGGCGCTGGGCGGCGTCGGCGTCATCATTGCCGCCCAGATTACCCGCAAACTGGCCGCCAGCATTGCCGAAAAGCTCTCGCAGCGCGTGGCCGGCAAAATTGTGGGGCGCGTGCTGGGCAAGGCCGGCTCGTCCATTATCCCTATCGCCGGCTGGATCATCGGCGCCGGCATGATCGCCTACGACGTGTGGGGCAGCCGCGAGGGGGCGCTGCCGCAAATCCGCGTCTCGCTGCAGTCGAACGAAGTGGCGGCAGGCGTGCGCGCCGAAATCGCCGCCGCCATCCGCCCCGAACTGGAAGCCGAAATCCCGGCGCTGGCGCGCACGATTGCCAACGACCTTTTTGTCGAGTGGCGCAGCACCAAGCGCAGCATTCGCCAGGTGCTCGACCTGGCTGCCGCCAATGCCGATTTTGCCGCCATTTTGGAGGGGCTGCAGTCGTCCGACCAGGTTGCGCGCCTGGTGGACCTGGTGGGGATCGTGCAGGCCAACGGCGGCGACCAGGCGCTGCAGGCGGCGGTGGACGACGGTACGCTGGCGGCGGTGGTCAATCTGCCGGCCGGGGCCGTCACGCTGGCCGCCGCCGGCGGTTCGCTGCAGACGGCGCTGGATTGGTACAACGCTGTCGGGGGCCGTCTCGACGAGGTGGTGGCGCTCGAACTCTATCAGGGGCGCACCCCCGCTGACGTTGACCTGGACCAACTGGATAAGCTGCTGGCGCTGGGCGACAAGACCGCAGTGGCGCGCCTGTCACTGCTCCCGCCCGCCCCTTTGGATGCGCTGCTCACTTTGGCGGCGGAGAACTTGACGCCGCTGGCCAACCAGTTGACTCCCGACGATCTGGCCTGGTTGGGCGCTGTGCTGCCGGGGATGACGCAGGAGCAGGCCAACACGCTGGTGGCGCGCATCCTCAGCCAACCCGCAGTCGTGCCGTCGCTGCGTGCAATGGGCGACCTGCGCCCGCTGCTCGCCGGGCGCAGCCTGGACGCGGCCATCACCTTTGTGGCCGGCCCCAAAACCGTGGGCGATTTTTGGTTGGATGCGGCCTCCGTGGCCGCCGGCAGCGCGCCGCCGCAGTTGTTTGTGGCCAAACATGGCGTGTGGCCGTCACTGGGTGGGGCGGCGCTGCTGCTGCTGCTCTTGCTCATCTTGCTGCGCATTCTGTTTGGCTTGGGGCAGTGGCTGGTGGAGCCGCTCAACCTGCTGCGCGGCAAGCGTTAGGGCAAGCAATAGAGAGTAAAAAGAAGAGTGAAAAGAGAAATATGCTGATTGCATTGGATTGTCATCCCGATGCGCCGATCGAGTTGGGAGAACTGCTGACGGTCGTGCATGTCCTGGCGGCGAATGTGGTGAAGGATATCCGCGAGAATATCCGCAACTTAGTGGGCGGGCGCATGGGGCACTATGAAGTGCTGGTGGCGCAGGCCGTCGACGGCGCGCTGGCAGATCTGGACGCCAAGGCTACGGCGCGCGGCTATGACGGCGTGATCGGCGTCAAGATCAGCCACCCGTCGCTGGTGGAAGGCGGCGTCGAGGTTGTGGTCTACGGCAACGGCTTCCGCTATCGGCAACAGGCCCCGGCGCATGGCTGAGCAGCATATGGCGAAGGGGTGCAAGGCGCTGCTTGCCCTGCTCATCGGCTGCCTGCTGCTGGCTTATCTGCCTGGCCGCGCTGTCGCCGCGCCGCGTGCGCTGCCGGCGCTGGAGCAGGCCGGCCCCAGCCAGTACACGGTCGGCGACTGCAGCCGCGTCGACAAGGGGCAGGTGCGCGACGAGATCGAGGCGCATGTGCTGGCGGTCGTCAACAGCGGCGGCGCGTCCGGCGCGCCCGGCGTGATTGACCGCCTGGTCGAACGCAAATGGGCGGAGCTGGACATGGACGCCGCTGTGGATACAGCCGTACAGCAGGCGGTCGACAACTTGGGGGCGCAGGAAGCCTACTGGGACAAGCTTGTCTCCGGCTGGTGGGGCGAGAAGGCGCAGGAATACGCCGAACGCATCGCCAACGACGCCTTCAGCTCGCCCGCCTTTCAAGTCAAGCTGGAAGCGCTCTCGACGGCGGTGGGGGCCGACGTGGCGCGCCAGGTGGAGAGCCAGTTTGCGGCGGCGGCCTCGGTGGCGCTGCTCTGTCTCAAGGAGTATGTGGGCGAACAGTATTCGGACGACCTCTTTCGCGCCTTTGAGCGCAGCGTCCGCCTCGACACCCAGCAGGCCAACATCTCGGCCACCTCGCCCACAATTGCCGGCGCCATTGAACAGCATGGGCTGGCTATTGCCGGCGTGGGCACGATCCTGGTCACGCAGTTGGTCTATCGGCTGGCGCAAAAGCTGACGGAAAAGATTGCCCAGCGCGTGGCCGGCAAGGTGGTGGGCCGCGTGGTGGGCAAAGCCGGCTCTTCATTTATCCCCGTCGCCGGCTGGGTGATTGGGGTGGCGTTGATCGCCTATGACCTGTGGGAGGGCAACCAGGGCGCGCTGCCGCAGATTCAGGAGGCGCTGCAAAGCCAAGAGGTCAAGGCCAAGATTCGCGAAGAGATCGCGGCTGCGGTCAAGGATGATCTGCCCGACCAGGCCGCCTTGATCGCCCTGGAAACCTCGGTCAGCCTGGTTGAGCAGTGGCAGGGCTTCTGCTCGCGCTATGGGGATGTCTGCCAGGTGGCGGATCAAAATACGGACTTCCGCTCGCTCTTGAGCTTTGTGACCCTTGATGAACTGGATCGGCTGGCGAAGCTGGTCGATTGGTATATTAACCAGGAAGGGCGGCGCGCACTGGACGCGGCGGTGGCGGACGGGGCACTGGAACGGCTGCTGGCGCTGCCGGACGCCACCGCCGCCGCGCTGCTCACGTCGATGTCGCCCAGCGAAGCCATCGGCTGGCTGGATACGGCCGGCGACCGTATTGACCGGGTGCTCAGCTCCGGCATTTACCGGCTGGCGCAGCCGGATGAGTTCGACGCCTATTCGGTGGCCGCGCTGCTGGCCGTCAGCAATCCGGCCGACCTGCAAAAGCTGTTGACGCTGGCCCCTGTGCAGCGCAATGTGCTGCTTGCTTTGCCGGCTGACACGCTGCAGGCGCTGACCGCCGCCGGCTCCGCGGCCCAGCTTGCCCTGCTGGCCAACCGGATGCTCGAACCGGCGCAGTCGCCCACGCAGGCGGCGCAACTGGCGGAAGAAGTGGTGCAGGGCAAGGTTTCGATCGAGCAGATGACCCAATCCACCGGCCCATTCCTCGACCACTCCCCCGACCAGTTGAGCAGCCAATCCACTGGTCAGCCGGCTGTCGCTGCTGCCGGCGGCCCAGCGGCTGCCGCATCACCGACAGAAAGGCAAAGCGCTGGGCAAAGCGCCGCCGGGTTGCAGCGCCGGGGTGGAGATGATAATATACTCTTTCCAGCCATTCTGGCGGCGTTGGGGATCCTCGTCGCCGTTGCTGCGGTCGCCATCGGCTACCGGCACAGGCAAAGACGCACAATCCGCAGCGAGTAAAAGTCTGTATCTCCCTTCAAAGCAGAAGGAACAACGTCGGCGTCGACTGCCCGGACGGAAACGTCCGGCGCGCCGGCTGTTTGTGCGTAAGGACAGCATTGTTGATCAGTTCGGCTTGACACGAGGAGCTGCTTTCGTAATGGGTGATACGCAAGGTCTTTACAATTCTCGCTTTGAACATGACGCCTGCGGCATCGGTTTTGTCGCCCATATTGAAGGCAAACGCCGCCATCGCGTGCTGGAAATGGCGCTGGAAGCGCTGCGCAACCACGCCCACCGCGGCGCGGTGGCCGATGACCGCAAGACGGGAGACGGGGCCGGCGTGCTGACGCAGCTCCCGCACGAGTTCTTCAGCCGCGAACTGCGCCGCATGGGCATTGAGCCGCCGGCTCCCGGCGACCTGGCCGTCGGCCAGATTTACTTCAACAAAGCTAATGGCGAAGATCGCGCCCAGGCACGCGAACTGCTGCGCGAGGTGCTGACCGATCTCAAGTTGGAAGTGCTGGCTTTCCGTTCGGTGCCCGTGATTGAATCGGCGCTGGGCCAGCGCGCCCTCGTCAGCCGTCCCTGGTTCGGCCAGATTCTCGTGCGGCGCACGGACGAAGCCTGCGCCGCCGGCGACGCCTTTGACCGCCTGCTCTACCTGGCGCGCAAACGGGTGGTCAACCTCTCCCGCGAACGGGGCGTACAGCGGCTCTATATTGCCAGCCTCAGCGCCCGCACGATTGTCTACAAGGGGCTGGTGCTGGCCGAAGAGCTGGCCCATTTCTACCCCGACCTCAGCGACACGGATTACAAAACGGCCATCGCCGTCTTTCACCAGCGCTTCAGCACCAATACCTTTCCCACCTGGGAGCGCGCCCAGCCTTTCCGCTTGATTTGTCATAACGGCGAAATCAATACCTTGCAGGGGAACGAAAACTGGATGCGGGCCAGAGAGGCCGACCTGGCCAGCCCCTACTGGGAAGAGCCGCAGCGGCAGCTGCAGCCGATCATTGCGCGCGAGGGCAGTGACAGCGGCAAGCTGGACAACACCCTCGAACTGCTGGTGCGCAGCGGGCGCGACATCCGCCACGGCTTGATGATGATGATGCCCGAAGCCTGGGAGCGGATGCCGGAAGGGGAAGTCACCCCCGAACGCCGCGCCTTTTACGAATACCACAGTGCGCTGATGGAGCCCTGGGATGGCCCCGCCGCCGTCACCTACACCGATGGCCGCATTGTGGGCACGATCATGGATCGCAACGGGCTGCGCCCCTCGCGCTATGTCGTGCTCGACAACGGCATTGTGATCAGCGCCAGCGAGAGCGGTGCCGTCGCTTATGACGAGGGCCGCGTGATCAAGAAGGGGCGCATCGGGCCGGGACAGATTTTCTGCGTCGACACCACGCGCGGCGCGGTGATGGAAGACGAAGAGATCACGCAGAAGTTCGCCGCCCGCCGCCCCTACTATCGTTGGCTGCAGGACAACTTGCTCCCGCTGGAGACGCTCGTGGCGCGCTACCAACAGGAGCGCAGCCAGCAGATCACGCCATCCCACCGCGACGGGGCCAACGGCCATGCGCCCACCAACGGCACACCCACCAACGGGGCCTCTGCATCGGATGCGCCCGTGGATACCCCCTTGTCCAAACGCCAGGCGAGCTTCGGCTATACCAGCGAAGAAATGATCGTCATCCTGCGCCCGATGCTCCTCACTGGCCACGAGCCGGTGGGCGCGATGGGGGACGATACGCCGCCAGCGGCCATGTCCAAACTGCCGCGCTCGCTCTTCTCCTACTTCAAGCAGCGCTTTGCCGAAGTGACCAATCCTCCCATCGACCCGCTGCGCGAAGAGATGGTGATGAGCCTGCGCATGCTGTTGGGACGGCGCACCAACCTGCTGGCCGAGACGCCGGAAGCGACCCACCTGATTGAATTGAAATCGCCCATCCTGCTGCCGGAACAGCTTGCGGCGCTGCGCAGCTCCCTGCTGCCCGAATTCGGCTGCGTCACGGTGGATGCCGTCTGGCAGGCGCCGCTCGGCCAGGAGCTGCTGCCGGAGCAGGCGGGTGAGGCGCTGCGAGCCGGGCTGGAGCGGCTCTGTCGCGAAGCCGAAATTGCCGTGCGCAGCGGCGCCGCCATCGTCGTCATCAGCGACGAAAGCGCCGACGCGCACACGCTGCCCATCCCCTCGCTGCTGGCGGTGGGGGCCGTCCACCATCACCTGATCCGCTGCGGTCTGCGTATGCACGCCAGCCTCGTGGTGGCCAGTGGTGAACCGCGTGAGGTGCATCATTTCGCCGCCCTCATCGGCTATGGGGCTAATGCGGTCTACCCTTATCTGGCCTATGCCACGGTCAAAGACATTGTCCTCGAAGGACGCAAGACCGGCGCGCTGACGGCGGAAGAGGGGTTGCACTATTTCGGCAAGGCCGTGGACAAGGGTCTGCTCAAGATTATGAGCAAGATGGGCATCAGCACGCTGGACGCCTACTGCGGCGCGCAGGTGTTTGAGGCGCTCGGCGTCGGCCAGGAGCTGATTGACAGCGCCTTTGTCGACACCCCCAGCATTCTGGGCGGCGTCAGCTTCGCCAGCGTGGCGGAAGATGTGCTGGCCTGTCACCAGTACGGCTACCCGGACAGCGACACTAGCCAGGCCGTCAAGCTGATCACCTGGGGCATCTATAAGTCGCGGCGCGGCGGCGAACTGCACCAATGGAGCCCGCAGGTCGTGCACGCCCTGACTGCCGTGGCGCAGCCCAAAACCGAAGACGACACGCCCGCCAACTATCGCAAATATGCGGCGATGGTCAATGACCTCAAGCTTGCGCCCCGCCACCTGCTTGGCTTTCGCTCGACGCGCCCCGCCATCCCGCTGGGCCAGGTGGAGCCGGTGGAGCGCATCTTGCGCCGCTTCTCCACAGCCGCTATGAGCCACGGCGCCCTGGGGGCCGAAGCGCACGAAACGCTGGCCATTGCCATGAACCGTCTGGGCGGCATGAGCAACAGCGGCGAGGGGGGCGAGGCCAAGGACCGCTACTTTACCGAACGCGCCTCCAAGATCAAGCAGGTCGCCTCCGGTCGCTTCGGCGTCACGCCCGAATACCTGATGAGCGCCGAAGAGCTGCAGATCAAAATGGCGCAGGGGTCCAAGCCCGGTGAAGGCGGCCAGCTTCCCGGCCATAAGGTGACGGCGGAAATTGCCGTCCTGCGCCACAGCACGCCCGGCGTGGCGCTGATCAGCCCGCCGCCGCACCATGATATTTACAGCATTGAAGACCTGGCGCAGTTGATCTATGACCTCAAGGCCATCAACCCCCACGCCAAAATCAGCGTCAAGCTGGTGGCGCAGATGGGGGTGGGCACGATTGCCGCCGGCGTCGCCAAGGCGGTGGCGGATGTGATCCATCTCTCCGGGGGGAGCGGCGGCACCGGCGCCAGCCCGCTCAGTTCGGTCAAACATGCCGGTCTGCCCTGGGAGATCGGGC
Source organism: Caldilineales bacterium (assembly GCA_038205395.1). GTDB lineage: Bacteria > Chloroflexota > Anaerolineae > Caldilineales > Caldilineaceae > Fredericiella. The sequence continues at coordinate 48,480 of JBBRBX010000005.1, read as the reverse complement.
TGGCGGAGACGCACCAGGTGCTGCTGGCCAACGGCTTGCGCACCCGCGTCACCGTGCGCGCCGACGGCGGCATGGCCACGGGCCGCGATGTGGTGATCGCGTCCATGCTGGGCGCGGACGAAGTGAGCTTTGGCACCAGCGCCATGATCGCCGAAGGCTGCATCATGGCGCGCGTCTGCCACAAAAACACCTGCCCGGTTGGCATTGCCACCCAAGACCCGGAGCTGCGCAAAAAGTTCAGCGGCACGCCGGAGATGGTCATACGCTTTATGACCGCCATTGCCGAGGATGTGCGGCAGATTCTTGCCGAACTGGGCTTCCGCAGCCTGGCGGAGGTTGTCGGTCACCCCGAATATCTGGAGCAGGTTATTCACGGGCGCGAGGCGGGTTTTATGGATCTGTCGCCCCTGCTCTATGTGCCCGACACCGGCACGGCGCGGCGCAACGTGCTGCCGCGCAACGAAGTGGGGCCGCTGGGCGAAACACTGAGCGACCGCATCACCGAGCAGGTGCTGGCTGCGCTGCAGGCCAACCCCGAAGCGCCCGTGCGGCTGGCGCACAACATCTCCAATGTGGATCGCGCCGTCGGCGCACGTGTTTCGGGTGCGCTGGCGCTGCGCTACGGCGACGCCGGTCTGGAAGATGGACGCATCCGCATTGATCTGCACGGTCATGCCGGCCAGAGCTTTGGCGCCTTTGCCCTGCACGGCCTCACACTGGTGCTGACGGGGGCCGCCAACGATTATGTGGGCAAGGGGCTGGGCGGCGGCGAAATCGTCGTGCGTCCGATGGAAGAAGCCAATTTTGTGCCGCACCAGAATGTGATCCTGGGCAACACCTGTCTCTACGGCGCCACCGCCGGGCGGCTGTTTGCCGCCGGTGTGGCCGGTGAGCGCTTTGCCGTGCGCAATTCGGGCGCCGTGGCCGTGATTGAAGGGGCAGGCGAACATTGCTCTGAATATATGACGGGCGGCTGTGTCGTGGTTCTGGGCGAGACAGGGCGCAATTTCGGCGCCGGCATGACCGGCGGCCAAGGCTTTGTCTATGACCGCAGCGAAACCTTTGAGCGGCGCTACAACCCGGAACTGCTGGCCATCAGCCGGCTGCAAGGCGACGCCTACGAAGAATATCTCAAAGCGTTGATCCGAGAGCATCTGGAGCGCACCGATTCACAGGTGGCGCGCATGATGCTGGAGGAGTGGGAGACCGAGCGCCAATCCTTCTGGCATGTGATGCCCAAAGACAATGTGGTGCAGATTGAAGGCGCCACCGAAGGCTCGGAAGAGTCGCAAGACGAAGAAGAGCCGGCCAAGGTGTAGCGCAAAATGCAGTGTACAGCAGGATGTAGCAGAGTATTATAGTAGATAAACGATCAGCTATTGGAGAAACGCATGGGCAAGACACTGTTTGAAAAAGTTTGGGATGCGCATGTCGTTGCGCAGGATGAGGGCGCGCCGGCCATTTTATATATCGACGCGCACCTCATTCACGAAGTCACCTCGCCGCAGGCGTTTACCATGCTGCGCGAGCGTGGCTTGCAGGTGCGCCGCCCCGACAAGACCTTTGCCACCATGGACCACGCCATCCCCACCCGCAGCACGGACATCGCACTGTGGCCGGCGGATGCCGCCATCCAGGTGCGCACCCTGCGCCAGAACTGCGAGGACTTCGGCGTCACCCTGTGGGACATCAACGGCCCGGTGCAGGGCATCGTGCATGTCGTTGGTCCGGAGATGGGCGTCACCCAGCCCGGCATGACGATTGTCTGCGGCGACAGCCACACCAGCACGCACGGCGCGTTCGGCGCGCTGGCCTTCGGCATCGGCACCAGCGAAGTCGGCCATGTGCTGGCCTCGCAGTGCTTGCTGCAAATGAAACCCAAAACCTTTGCCATCACCGTCGAAGGCGAACTGGGGCGCGGGGTGACGGCCAAAGACATCATCCTGGCCATCATCGCCAAAAACGGCGCCGGCGGTGGCGCGGGCTATGTATTTGAATACCGCGGCAGCGCCATCCGCAAGCTGGGCATGGCCAACCGCATGACGATCTGCAATATGAGCATTGAAGGCGGCGCGCGGGCGGGGATGATCGCCCCCGACGAGACCACCTTCGCCTATATCAAGGGCCGCCCGTATGCCCCGCAAGGCGAGCAGTGGGATCGCGCGCTGGACTACTGGCGCACGTTGGTGACGGATGAAGACGCCACCTTTGATCGCGAACTGGTGCTCGACGCCGGCAAGCTGGCGCCGATGATCACCTATGGCACCAATCCAGGGCAGGGTGTGGCCGTCACCAGCTGCATCCCCACGCTGGAGGAGCTGGAAGACCCGGCGGAGCGGCGCAGCCTGCTCAGCGCGCTCGACTACATGGGGCTGCGGGCGGGCCAGCCGATGGTGGGCCAACCGATCGACGTGGTCTTTATCGGCTCTTGCACCAACGGCCGCATTGAAGACCTGCGCGAGGCGGCGCAGATTGTGCAGGGCAAGCGCGTGGCCTCCACCGTGCAGGCGCTGGTGGTGCCCGGTTCCAAAGCCGTCAAGGCGCAGGCCGAAGCCGAAGGGCTGGACCGCATCTTCCGTGAGGCGGGGTTTGAATGGCGGGGGGCCGGCTGCAGCATGTGTCTGGCCATGAACGATGACAAAGCCGGCGCCGGCAAATACGTCGCCAGCACGAGCAACCGCAACTTCCAAGGGCGACAAGGCCCCGGCGCGCGCAGCCTCTTGATGAGTCCCATCATGGCGGCGGCGGCGGCGGTCAATGGCCGGGTCGTCGATGTGCGTGAGGTGATCTGAAATGCAACCGTTTGAGAAGCTGACTGCCGCCGCCGTGCCGCTGCGCATGGAAAATGTGGACACCGACCAGATCATTCCGGCCAAATACCTGACAGCCGTGACCAAAGAGGGGATGGGGGCCGGTCTCTTTTCCTGGATTCGTTACAACGCCGACGGCACACCCAAGGCGGATTTTGTAATCAACCGGCCGGAATTCAGCGGCGCTGAAATCCTGATCGCCGGGCGCAACTTCGGCAGCGGCTCCAGCCGCGAACATGCGGTGTGGGCGCTGACCGACTTTGGTTTTCGTTGTGTGATTTCGCCCGGCTTTGCCGACATCTTTTACAACAACAGCCTGAAAAACGGCCTGCTGCCGGTGGCGCTGCCTGAAGAGGTTGTACACATGCTGTGGGATCTGGTGGAAGAAGAGCCGGAGACGCAGATCGCCGTCGACCTGGTCAACCAGAGCGTGACCTTGCCGGACGGCCAGGTGCATCGCTTTGAGATCGACCCCTTTCGCCGTCTCTGCCTGCTCAACGGCGTCGATGATCTCGGCTATATCATGACCAAAGCCGCCGCCATCGCCGAACACGAAGCGCAGCCGGCTTTTTAGCGCAGCGAAGACCGGCCCGCCACCAATTCAACCATGCAGGAATGTTGTCGGACTAAATCATGAACTGCCTCGTAGGTCCACGCTTGCAGCGTGACGGGGCAGCTCTCCCAGCGAGCAAAGCCGTGTCACGCTGCAAGCGTGGACCTACATGCTATATGCTCAGCGTACTCCTTATCGCAATGCTCGGCGCTGTGCTTTCAGACCGGCATCTGCGGCAGATATTGCTTGATGCACTTGCGCAGATCGGCCAGGTGCAGCGGCTTGCTCAGATAGTCGTCGGCGCCGGCAGCCAAAAAAAGTTCGCGTGCCCCCGGCATCGCGTGGGCGCTGAGCACGATAACAGGCACCCTTGCCAGCGCCGGGTCTGGCAGGGCGCGCAGATGGTTCAGCACCTGCACCCCACCCATGCGCGGCATCTGGATGTCCAGCAGCAGCAGATCGGGCCGCTGCGCTTCGACCTGGCGGATCGTCTCCAGCCCGTCCGTCGCCGTCACCACCGCAAAGCCCAACAGGGTCAGATAGTCCTGCATGGCGCTGCTGGTGACGTCGTTGTCTTCCGCCAAGAGAATGGTGGCCGCTGGCGCGGCCGGCGCCGTCCGCCCCTTCTCTGCCGCCAATCCGTCCGGCACGGGATCGGCGTCTGCTGTTGATCTGCCGGCGAGCTCTGTCGCCGCGGGGCTGCCATCCGCATGCCAGGGCAGCAGGACATGAAATCGGCTGCCCTGCTGCGGTCGGCTTTCAATCGTCACGCTCCCTTGCTGCAGCGTCGTCAGCCGCTGCACGAGCGCCAGCCCCAGCCCCGTACCGGGATAAGCGCGGTTGAAATTCGACTCCACCTGCACAAACGGTTCAAAAATGCGCTGCTGAAACTCCGCCGGAATGCCGATGCCGTCATCCCACACGGTAAACGTCACTTGCTTCTGTTCACTGTCGCCGCTGACCTGCAGCCCCACATGGCCGCCTTCCGGCGTAAATTTCACCGCATTGCTGAGCAGGTTGACCAGAATCTGCTTGAGACGGCGGGCATCGGCGTTGAGCACAAGCCCTGCCGGCTCCAGCGTATAGACGATGTGTTGGCGCTTTTGCAGCGCGCTGTAGCGCACCAGCCGCAGGCTCGCCTGGCAGACCTCTTCCGCCGCCACCGGCTCGATGACAATTTCCAGCTTGCCCGCTTCACTCTTGGCCATATCCAGCACGTCGTTGATCAGGCTCAGAAGATGGTGGCCACTCTCCTCCACCAGCGTCAGCGGGCGCTGCTGCTGCTGCTGAATCTCCCCATAGGTGCCGGCGAGCAGCGATTCCGTCAGCGCCAGGATCCCGGTCAGCGGCGTGCGCAGTTCGTGGCTGACATTGGCTAGAAACTCGTCCTTCATGCGCACGGATCGGGCCAGTTCGCGGTTGCTTTCCGCCATTTTTGCCGACGCGCAGCGCAGCTGCTCCTCCGCCTGCCGCCGCTGGGTAAGATCGCTGATCACGGCGACGCCGCCCGCATAATGCCCATCTTGCTGCTGCGGCGTCCCCGTAACCTGTACATATCGTTCTCCGCCATCGCGTAAGCGCAGTCTGATCTCATAAGTCGTGCTTCTGCCTGCGCGCCGCGTCTGCAGTTGTTCTTGGACCAGCACCTGGTCTTCCTTGGCTACATAAGCTTCAAACGGCCGGCCCACAATCTCCTCCAGCGGGGCGGCAACCATCTCGCACAGGAAAGGGTTGGCGTACTCGATAATACCGCCGGCTTCATAGACAATCACCCCTTCGCGCATGGTCTCCGTAACCTGGTGGGCAAAGTCGCGCTGCTTCTCCAACTCCGCCAGCGTGCGCGTCAATTCCTGCGTGCGTTCCTGCACGCGCTGCTCCAGCGAATCATTGAGCCGGCGGATGTCTTCGACCGCCTGCTTTTGGGCGCTGATGTCCTCCACCATGCCCACACCGTAGACAGGCTCGCCTGCACTCTGCACCAGCGACACCGTGAGCTTGCCCCACAGTTGTGTGCCGTCGCGCCGGGTATAGCGCTTTTCGATCTGGTACGCCGCCCGTTGGCCGTGCAGCACTTCTTGCCATAATTGCCGGTCGTTATCGACGTCATCCCGGTGGGTGTAGGCGGCGAAAGACATGCTGCACAGCTCGGCGTTGCTGTAGCCCAACATCTGCTGCATGGCGCTGTTGGTGGCGATAGGGCGTCCTCGTGCACCGACCAGCGCCATGCCGATGCCGGCGCCGTCAAAGATGGCACGGAAGCGGGCCTCGCTGTCGCGCAGTGCTTGATAGGTGATGAAATGTTCGCTGATGTCGAAGCCGATGTAGAGCACTTCTGTGCCCACACCGTCCGCGCCGGCCAAACCGGTCATCTCCCAGTCCGTCCAGTAAACCGCATCGGCGGCTCTCCGCTTGCGGAGCAGAATCCGCAGCGGTTTGCCGGGGTGCGCAAGGCACTGCTCGGCCGTCTGCTGCAGTTTCTCCCTATCTTCCTCCACCACCGCTTGAAGTGAAAGCTGGCCAGGCAGCGGCTGGTCGGCAGAAAACTTGCGGACAAAGGCCGGATTGGTATAGGTGTACAAGCCTTGCGTATCGACCTTGGTAATCAGCACATGTTCCGAGTTGATCATGAGATGGCGGCAGGCACTGCTCTCCGGCTGCTCATCGGACGCCAACGCGTTCTCGAGTTGGGTAATGCGTGCTTGCAGCGCGGCGATTTCCGCCTGAAGTTTGGGTATGCTGGAACTGCTCATCGCTAAATCCTCGCCGGTTAAGACGCTATTCCATGCCTGTCTTAGGGATTGACAGCTTGATCAAAGCGATTATAGCACGTTTCTTACGGTTGTATTCAGGTCATTTGGCGCATAAAGCGCCTTTCTCGAATCACCGAAAACCCGTATAATGGGTGAGATTTTATCCACACACAGCGAAGGTGATCTCATGCAAGCGCGAATCGTAGTCCTGGCCGGCGACGGCATCGGCCCTGAAGTGACGGAGGAAGGCAAAAAAATCCTCAATGCGGTGGCCCACAAATTCGGCCATACCTTTGCCTTTGACCACCAGTTGATGGGCGGCTGCGCTATTGACCAGTTGGGCACAAGTCTGCCGGACGCGACGGTGCAGGCGGCGCTGGCTGCCGATGCCGTGCTGCTGGGCGCCGTCGGCGGCCCGCAGTGGGATCTGCCCACTGCCCCGGATCGCCCGGAACGGGGGCTGCTGGCGATCCGCAAGGCGCTCAACCTCTTTGCCAACCTGCGCCCCGTCAAACTCTCGCGCCATCTGATCGCCTCCAGCACCATCAAAGAGTCCGTCCTGGCAGGCACGGATCTGCTGGTCATCCGCGAATTGACCGGCGGCGCCTATTTCGGCCCCCGCCAGGAGGCGGGAGAAGCGGGTTGGGAAGCCTACGACACCATGCTCTACACCCGCCCGGAGATCGAGCGCGTGGTGCGTCTCGCCGCCGAAGCGGCGCGCGGCCGCAGCAAGCGGCTGACCAGCGTCGACAAAGCGAATGTGCTGGCCTCCAGCCGGCTGTGGCGGCGCGTTACGACGCAAGTCATGCAGGAGTATCCCGATGTGCAGGTCGAGCATGTACTGGTCGATGCGATGGCCATGCATCTTATCCGCAAACCAGCCTCTTTTGACGTGATTGTGGCCGAAAATCTCTTTGGCGACATCCTCACCGATGAGGCGTCCATGCTGGCCGGCTCAATGGGAATGCTCCCTTCCGCCAGCCTGGGCGACAAACGCAACAGCCAATCCCTGCCGCTGGGCCTCTATGAGCCGATCCACGGCAGCGCCCCCGATATTGCCGGACAGGGGATCGCCAACCCGCTGGCGACGATTCTCAGCACGGCCATGCTGCTGCGCCACAGCCTGGGGCTGGAGCGCGAAGCGCAGGCGGTGGAGGCCGCCGTCGATCGTGTCCTGGATCAAGGTGTACGCACCGGTGACATCGCTGCAACCGGCAGCGAAGTCGTGGGAACTGTCGTTATGGGGGACCTGGTTGCACAGCAGATATGAATCTAGAAGAACAGCAGCATCAGCTTAGCCGGAACATTCACATGCTCGGCGACCTGCTCGGTGAAACCATCATCGAGCAGGAAGGCCACGAGATTTTTGAGTTGGAGGAGACCATCCGCAGCCTGGCCAAGAACTGGCGCAGCGGGGACGCCGCCGCCGGCGAGCAGATCAAGGCCATGATCCCCGCCCTGGTGGACGATCTGCCCAAGGCGCTGGCTGTGCTCAAAGCCTTTACGACCTATTTTCAGCTTGTCAATCTGGCGGAAGATGAGCAGCGCACGCAGGTGCTGCGCCGGCGCACGGCCAGCGCCCAATCCACCGGTGTGCCTGGCCGCGAGACCTTTGCCGAAGCCGTCGCCCGCCTCAAAGAAGAAGGCGTCACGGCGGATGAGATGCGCGCGATTGTGGATCATCTCTTTATCCAGCCGGTTCTGACGGCGCACCCCACCGAAACCAAACGACAGGCGATTTTGACCAAACTGCGCACGATTGCCGCTTCGCTGCGCCGCTACAACAATGGCGATCTGCTGCCGCTAGAAGCCGATGAGCTGATGGACCGGCTGCGCGAAGATGTGCTGCTGCTTTGGCAGAGCGACGAAACCCGCGACCGCCCGCCTACTGTGCTGGACGAGGTGCGCACCGGCCTTTATTTCTTCGAGGCTACGCTCTACCATCTGCTGCCCGAAATGTATGACGAGTTTGCGCGCGCGCTGGCATTGGCCTACCCCGGCGAGCATTTCGTGCTGCCCTCCTTTCTGCGCTACGGCTCCTGGATCGGCGGCGACCGCGACGGCAACCCTTTTGTCACGCTTCGCGTGACGGAAGAGGCGCTGCGCACAATGAAGGAAGCCATCCTCACCCTCTATAACGTCTCGGTGGATGAACTCTACCATCATTTGATCCCGGCCATCACCCGCACTGCCGTCAGCCGCGAGCTGATGGAGAGCATTGCCGAAGATCTGAAGTTGGTTCCCGAAGACGAACTGGATGTGCTGGATCGCTTCCGCATGGAACCCTACCGGCAAAAGCTGATCCTGATGTTCCGCCGGCTGCGTGCGACGCGGGCGGAAAATGATCGCCCCTGGAGCGAACGGGTGCGCAGCCCGCGCGCCTATCACAGCGTGGACGAGTTTTTGCATGATCTGCACCTGATTGACAGCAGCCTGCGCCAGAACAAAGGCGAGCGCATCGCCGATGGCCGCCTGGCCAACCTGATCCGCAATGTCGAAGTTTTCGGCTTTCATCTGGCTTCGCTGGATGTGCGCCAGCATTCCAGCCGCCACCGCGCGGCTGTGGCCGAAATCTACAGCCACTATGGCCTCTACGCCGACTATGCGGCGCTGGCGGAGGCGGACAAGGTGCGTGTGCTGACCGGCGAAATCCTCAACCTGCGCCCCTTCACTTCGCAACTGCTCTTCTCTGAAGAAACCAACGAGACGGTGGGCCTCTTTCGGCTGCTGCGCCGCGCCAAAGTCGAGGTCGATGAGGATGCCGTCCAGACCTATATTATCAGCATGACTTCCGCCGCCAGCAACATTCTGGAAGTGCTGCTGATGGCCAAGGACGCCGGCCTCATGGGGCGGATCGACATCGTGCCGCTGTTTGAAACGGTGGCCGATCTGGACAATGCGCCCGCCATTATGGCCGCGCTTTTTGCCAACGACGCCTATCGCCAGCATTTGGAGATGCGTGGGCGGCGCCAGCAGATCATGATCGGCTACAGCGATTCCAACAAGGATGGCGGCTATCTGCATGCCAACTGGATGCTCTTCCGAGCGCAGCGGACGCTGGCCAAGCTGTGCGGGCGGCATGAAGTGCAGTTGACGCTGTTTCATGGCCGCGGCGGCACGCTGGGGCGCGGCGGCGGCCCCGCCAACCGCGCCATCCTGGCGCAGCCGCCCGAATCGGTGCGCGGCAACATCAAAATCACCGAACAAGGCGAAGTGATCAGCAGCCGCTACTCCAATATGGACCTGGCGCGCCGCCACCTGGAGCAGTTGGTTGGCGCCGTTCTGCTGACCAGCGGCCGCCGCCCGCGCTTTGCGCAGGAAGAGGAGTGGGCGGCGCGCATGGAAGTGCTGAGTGCGGCGGCCTATCACAAATACCGCGCACTGGTCACACGCCCGGAATTCATCACCTATTTTCACGAAACCACCCCCATCGACCAGGTGGGCGCACTCAACATCGGCTCGCGCCCGGCGCGGCGCAAGGCGACGCAGGACATCGGCGACCTGCGCGCCATTCCGTGGGTCTTTGCCTGGACGCAGTCGCGCGTCAATCTGCCCAGTTGGTATGGGGTGGGGACGGCGCTGGAAGCGTGGATCGCAGCAGGCGGCGCGAACGACAGCGCAGGTGACGACACAGGTGACGACGCAGATGCACGCCGCGCCGCCCTGCGCGAAATGTATGAAATCTGGCCGTTTTTCCGCACCGTGCTCGATAATGTGCAGACGGGTCTTGCCAAAGCCGATATCGCCATCGCCTCCTTGTATGCCGCCTTGACCGGTGACGATGTGCGGCAGGCCATCTTCACCGACTTGGTGGATGAATTTGAGCGCACGGTGCGCGTGGTGCTGGATATTGCGCAGGTGGCGCAGCTTCTGGAGAAGGAAGCGGTTCTGCAGCGCAGCATCAAGGTGCGCAACCCCTATGTGGATCCGATGAATTACATCCAAGTGGCGCTGCTGCGCCGCCTGCGTAGCGAAAGCGACCCCGAAGCGGCGCAGCGGCTGCGCAGCGCGCTCCTCCTTTCCGTCAACGGCATCGCCGCCGGTCTGCAAAATGTAGGATAAGGGCATGAATAATTCTTTAGCCGGCGTAGACGGTCTGCTGTTTGACATCGACGGCGTGCTGCTGCTGGGGGAAGAGGTGATTGCGGGCGCAGCAGAGACGATTGCGGCTCTGCGCGCCCGCGGCATTGCCTACCGCTTTATGACCAACACGACCATCTACTGCCGCTACACCCTGCTGGACCGGCTGCACGCCAAGGGCTTTGCCGCCGAGCTGGATGAACTCTACACCGCCACCTATGTGGCGGCGCGCTATCTGCACGAGCAGAAGGCGCAGAGCTACTTCCCGCTGCTGCTGCCCGATGCACAGTTGGAATTCCACGGGCTGGATGTGGATGAGGAGCATCCGGAGTATGTGGTGGTCGGTGACATGGGGGCCAGCTTCACCTTTGCGCGTTTGAACAAGGCCTTTCGCGCCCTGCTCAACGGCGCCAAGCTGCTGGCGCTGCACAAGAAGCGCCACTGGCGTATGCCCGATGGCCTCTTTCTGGATGCCGGTCCCTTTGTGATGGCGCTGGAATATGCCGCGGAGCAGAGCGCCATCGTCGTCGGCAAGCCCAGCGCCGCCTACTTCAACCTGGTGTTGGGCGACCTGAAGCTGCCCCCCAACCGCGTGGCGATGATCGGCGACGACATCGAGATCGATGTGCGTGGGGCCAAGCAGATGGGCATGCAGGGCTGGCTGGTCAAGACCGGCCGCTACCGTAAAGAAGATTTGGGTCGCGGCATCTGGCCGGATCGCGTGTTGGAGAGCGTGGCAGACTTGATGCCCGACTCCTGACGCCCGGCTCCTGATGCCCGATTAAAGTGAGGAAATTGATGAACAGCACAAGCGTGACCCTGTACGACACGACATTGCGCGACGGCACACAGGGCGAAGGCATTGCCCTGAGCTGCGACGACAAATTGAAGATCGCCCGCCGGCTGGATGAGTTCGGCATGGCCTATATCGAAGGTGGCTGGCCCGGCTCCAATCCCAAGGATATGGAGTTTTTTGAACGCGCGCAGCGCGAACTGCACCTGCGGCACGCCAAAATCGCCGCCTTTGGCTCCACCTGCAAAGCCAACACCGACCCGGCTGACGATGCCCAGGTGCAGTTGTTGATCGACGCCCAGACCCCGGTCATCACCATCTTCGGCAAGACATGGGACCTGCATGTGACCGAGGTGCTGCGCACCACGCTGGAAGAAAATCTGCGCATGATCGGCGAGACCGTGCGCTATCTCAAGCAGCAGGGCAAGGAAGTGGTCTACGACGCCGAACACTTCTTTGACGGCTACCGCGCCAATCCGGAGTATGCCCTTGCCACCCTCAAGGCGGCTATCCTCGGCGGCGCCGGCAGCATCGTGCTGTGTGACACCAATGGCGGTGGCCTGCCCTGGCAGATCGGCGCGGCGGTGGACGAGGTTATGGAGACGGTGCTGGGCCGCGGCCCCGGCGAGTCAGGCGGCGGGCTGGCGCATGTCAGCCTGGGGATTCATGCCCACAATGACAGCGAGACGGGCGTCGCCAACTCGCTGGAGGCGGTGCGCCACGGCTGCACCCAGGTGCAGGGCACCATCAACGGCTATGGCGAGCGCTGCGGCAACGCCAATCTGGTCAGCATCATCCCCGATTTGCAGCTCAAAATGGGGCTGGCCTGCACCAGCGAGGAAAATTTGCGCCAACTGCTGGAACTCAGCCGCTTTGTCAGCGAACTGGCGAACCAGAACCCCGACACCCATCAGCCCTTTGTGGGGCAGAGCGCCTTTGCCCACAAGGGCGGCACGCATGTCAACGCTGTGGTCAAGTATGTGATGAGCTATCAGCACATCGATCCCCTGCTCGTGGGCAATGAGACGCGCGTGCTGCTCAGCGAGCTGGCGGGCAAGGACAACATCGCCGTCAAGCGGCGCGAGTTTGGGCTGGAAGGGTTGAGCCGCGAGCAGGAGCGTGAGGTGCTGCAGCGGATCAAAGATCTGGAAAATGCCGGCTTTGCCTTTGAAAGCGCCGAGGCCAGCGTCGATCTGATGCTGCGGCGGATGCGGCCCGACTACGAGCCGCCCTTTGTCTTGGTGGACTATACGGCGGCGGTCGAGCACCGGCGCGGGCGCGGGATGTTTTCCGAGGCCACGGTCAAGGTGAAGGTGGGCGAACGTGTGCTGCATGAGGTGGCTGAGGGCAACGGCCCGGTCAACTCCCTCAACCGGGCGCTGCGCAAAGCCATCGGCCAGTTCTACCCCCGTCTGCGCGGCGTGCGGCTGACCGACTACAAGGTGCGTATCCTCGACAGCGCCAGCGGCACCGCCGCCATGACGCGCGTGCTGATCGACTTTGCCGACGGCGAGCGCACCTGGAGCACCGTGGGCGCCAGCACCAACATCATCGAAGCCAGTTGGATCGCCCTCTCCGACTCCGTCGAATACTACATCGCCACTGACGCCGAACGCAACGACGTGCAGTACGGCATGCCGGAGCTGGTGATGGGGGACGACTGAGCCATTGCTGCCCTATATGAAAAGACACTGGGTTTCTCCTAGAAACCCAGTGTCTTTTTTTGTGGCTGCTTTTTGCGATTTCTACTCATCCACCTTCCCAAACACCGCCACCACGTTCTGCCCGCCAAAGCCGAAGGCGTTGACGATGGCGTAGCGGGCGTCGACCGGCTCGGCGTGGTTGCCGACGATATGCAGGTCGATCTCCGGGTCGGGCGTGTAGTTGATGGTGGGCGGCATGCAGCCGTCGCGCAGCGCGCAGACGGCGGCGACGGCGGACTGCGCGCCCGCCGCACCCAGGGCATGACCCACCATGCTCTTGATGCTGGTGATCTTCATCTCGTAGGCGGCGGCCCCGAAGGCGCGCTTGAGTGCCTTGTTTTCACCGCTGTCGTTGAGTGTGGTGCCCGTGCCGTGCGCAAAGACGGCGCGAATGTCGTGCGGCTGCAGGCCGGACATCTGCAAAGCGCCGGTGAGCGCGCGTGCCGCGCCCGTCCCCTCCGGGTCGGGCGCGGTGATGTGAAAGGCGTCGGCGGTCAGCTTGCCGCCCAGCACTTCGGCATAAATCTTGGCCCCGCGCGCGCGGGCATGTTCGTCCGGCTCCAGCACCACGGCCGCAGCGCCCTCGCCGGCGACAAAGCCGTCGCGGTCGATGGAAAAGGGGCGGCAGGCATGTTGGGGGTCGTCAAAGCGGCTCGACAGCGGCCCCATACGCCCAAAAGCGGCCATCGTCAGCATCGACATCAGCGATTCGGCGCCGCCGGCGATAATGACATCCGCCTCGCCGCGCTGCAGAAAGTGGTAGCCCTCGATCATCGAATAGTGGCCGCTGGCGCAAGCAGCCGTGCTGGTCATCACCGGCCCGCGCGCGCCCGTCTCTATGGAGACGACGCAGCTTACAGCGTTGGCCATGGCGCTGGGAACGACAAAGGGGCCGACCGAACGCCAGCTTTTTTGCAGCACTTCCAGGGCGCCGGCTTCAATTTCGGTGATGCCGCCGCCGCCGGTGGCCATCAACACCCCCACCCGCTCCCAGTTGCCGGCGTCGATGGTAAGCTGCGCATCCTCGATCGCCTGGCGACTGACAGCCACCGAAAATTGCGCTGAGCGATGAATGCGGCGCGCCGTCTTGCGATCCATATAATCGGTGGGGTCAAAACCCTTCACCTCGCAGGCGATGTTGAACGGCATGTCCTTGGTGTCGAACAAGGTGATCTTGCCGGCGCCGGATTGGCCGGCCACCAGGTTGCGCCAGAAGCTCTGCACATCGTTGCCGATCGGGGTGATCGCGCCCATGCCCGTAATAAACACTCGTGTCATCGTGGCTACTCACTTTCCAGGTGGGAAGCATAGGGGCGCCGCCACTCCGGCGCTTTCAAAAAAGGGCGCAGTTGACTGCGCCCCTTCGCAAATTTCGTAAAACCGTGTATGCTAACCAAAGAATCCAGTTTGTCTTGATCACCGTTTTAATGCTGCTCTCATTATACGGAAAGCCCGCCGTGCGTCAAAAAAAACCAACGCAGCCTACTATAGAATAAACTAAGAACCGCTATGAACGAACAACAGTCCGGCGCGCGCAGCATCCTCCACCAACTGGGACTTGACCCCGCCGCGGCACCCAATCTGCCGCCCGAACTGCGCGATGAACTGCTGGCGCTTGTGCTGGCCTGGGGCGATCCGCAGGAACTGCTGGACTTGACGGACACCCTGCGCACCGTGCACGGCCCGCTGCTCTTCCTGCTCGATTATGAAGCGCAGGCGCTCTTCAAGCTGGGCCGTTTTGAGGACGCGCTGGGGCTGATCGAACGACGGCAGCGCCGCAGCACTTCGGCGGCGACCCAGACGCGCAACCTGCAGGTGCTGTGGGCCGCCGGCCATGAGCAGCACGCCCGCAGCGCCGCTTTGGAACTGACTCACGCCCATCCGCGCAACAGCGAGGCTGTCGTGATGGCCGCAGATGTGCTGGCACAGGCCGGCGAACCGGAAGCCGCCCTGGCAGCACTGCAGACGCTGCTCACCTCGCGCCCCCATGACCTGCCGGCGACGCTGGCGCTGGTCGACCTTACCCACCATACCCAGGGCCGTGACGCCGCCGATGCGCAGCTTCAGGCGCTGGGCGCCGGTATCCCCGCCGGCATCGATGACGAGGCGCTGGCGCGCCTGCAGTTGCTGGCCCAAGGATTGGGGCGCAAAGAGACGGCGGCGGCGGCGGCGTTGGAACTGCAGCGCCGCCGCCGCCAGCAGTTGGAGCAACTGCACAGCCGGCTGCTGCCTTTTATCGGCGCAGACAGCGTGCTCGCCAGCGATCCCGAGCATTTCTATCTGCAGTATAGCGGCCCGCAGTCCGTCGCCGCCAGTAAAGAGGAGCGTAAAGAAATTGAATACGAAGCCATCCGCCAGTTTGGCTTTGACACCCTGCGCAGCGGCCAGGTGGAAACGATGGCCGCCGCGCTGCGCGGCGAGTCGATTCTGACTGTCATGCCCACCGGCGCCGGCAAGTCGCTCTGCTATCAACTGCCCGCCCTGATGCTGCCGCACGCCACGCTGGTCATCAGCCCCCTGATCGCGCTGATGAAAGACCAGGTGGAGGGGCTGCCGCGCCAGGCGCAGGCGCTGGCCACCTTTATCAACAGCACGCTCAGCGATGAAGAAGTGGCGCTGCGCATGAAGGAAATCGCCCAGGGCAAATACAAGCTCATCTACGCCGCGCCCGAACGGCTGCGCCAGCGCCCCTTTCTGGCCACGCTGCGCCAGGCGCAGATCAACCTGTTTGTGGTGGATGAGGCGCACTGCGTCAGCATGTGGGGGCACGACTTCCGGCCCGATTATCTGTTTATCCAAGAAGCGCGCCGCGAACTGGGCGACCCGGCGGCGCTGGCCATCACGGCTACGGCGCCGCCGCGCGTGCGGGACGAGATCATCGATTATATTTCCAGTGACCAGCCCCTGTCGTCATCGCCCACCCGCCCGCATGTAATGGCGCTGGATGTCTTTCGCTCCAATCTCCATTTGTCGGCTTTTCAATTTCACAACGAAGATGAAAAGCGTGACGCCCTGCTCAAATTTGTGGCGGAAACGCCCGGCAGCGGCATTGCCTATGTCAACAGCCGCAACAAGGCCGAACGACTGGCCGGGGCGCTCAAAAATGCCGGTGTCCAGGCCGCCGCCTATCATGCCGGCATGAGCGGCAGCGAGCGCACCAAGGCGCAGGACCGCTTTATGCGCGGCGACACGCGCGTGATGGTCGCCACGATCGCGTTCGGCATGGGGATCGACAAAGCGGATATTCGCTTTATCGTGCATTTTCATCCTTCGCGCAGTTTGGATTCCTACTACCAGGAAGTCGGGCGCGCCGGGCGCGATGGCCTGCTCAGCCAGGGTGTTCTCTTCTACTCCATCAACGACTGGGCCAACTTCCGTCGCTGGGCCAAGTCGGACGAACAGTCGCTCGATCTTTTGAAGAGAGTCTATGCCGCCATTGGCGCGCAACTGGATGTTGTCACTCCCGGCGAGGAAGAATCGGCGGTCACGGCTATCACGGGCGCCATGCGGGCCGCTTCCGGGCCGGTGGAGGCGCGGCGGCTGCAGCAGGTGGCCGGCGCCGACGAAACCAGTACGCGCGTCGCCATCAGCCTGCTGGAACGCGCCGATCTGCTCACGCGCGGCTTTGATCTGTTCCAGGAGTTGACCGTCGGCGTTCCCAAACGGCTGCCGGCGGACGCGGCGGCGGACAAAGCCTTGCAGCGGCTGCGCAAGGGGCTTTCCTTGCAGCCTGGGCAGTCGGGCGCGTTTGCCACCGCCGATATTGCGCGTTTTATGCATTGGGATCTGTACGAAGTGGAGCCGTATCTGCTCCAGTGGCAGGAGCAAGGCTGGCTGACGGTGCAGGGTGCGCGCCCCGTCATGTACATCCAGCTTCCCCCGCGCCCGCCCGATATGCAGGAACGGCTGGAGCGTCTGCTCAACCAATCGGCGGCGGTGGCGCAGCGGCGGGTGGATGATATGATCGGTTACGCCACCAGCGAAAGCTGCCGTCATGGCTATATCAGCGCCCACTTCGGCAGCATCCCGCGCACAAAATGCACCGTCTGTGACATCTGCACCGGCGTGCGCCCCGACATCCAACTTCCGCTGCGGGTGGACTATCTGACGCCGGACGATGTCGATATCGAGCCGATGATCCTCGACTGCCTGGTCAGCCTGCCGCGCCCGGTGGGGCGCAGCGGGCTGGCGCGCATCCTGGCCGGTGCGCTGCGTGCGCCCTTCGGTGGGGACAAGGCGCGCCACTTCGGCGCCCTCAAAGGGCTGGGCGAAGAGGCCGTCACGCAGTATATGGACGATCTGGTAGAGAGCGGGCGGCTGCGGCAGTATCCGCGCAACGGCTACCCGGTGTTGGAGGCAACGCTGCGTGGGCGGGCGCAAGCGGAAGCCTGGCTGGCCGAACATCCTGAGCTTGCCTTCTACCAGGAAGCGCCGGCCGCTGTCGAGCCGGTGGCCGGCGCTTCCGACGAGGACGCGGCGGAAGGGGTCAAATACACCGGTCTGCAAAAGGCGCTGTGGCTGTGGCGCCGCCGCACTGCCGAAGAGTTCGGCCAGCCGGTCTATGTCGTGATGAGCAACGAAACCATGCTGCGTGTGGCGGAAGTGCGCCCGCAGACGCTCGATGAACTGGCCTTGCTGCCGGGCATCGGCGGCCAGCGCCTGCAGCATTACGGGGCCGCCCTGCTCGACATCATCAAGCTGCATCCCTTGCAGGAGGGGGACAGCGATTTGCTCGCCACCCAGCGCGAGACAGCCGCCGCCTCGGCGGAGGAAGGCAAGACGGCCGCCGGCAAAATTCGCCAGGCGGTGGCAACGGCCAGCTCGCCGCAGCTCGAGCGCAAAATCCTGATGCGTTTGCAGGAAATCCGCCAGAAGCGCGCTGTTTCCGAACGCAGCAAAGCCTTCGGGGTCGCCTCCAACAAGCTGCTGCAGGCGATTGCGCAGATGGCCCCCAGCAGCATGGATGCGCTGGAGGCCATCTCCGGCTTTCGCGACAGCGGGTTGAAGGACGATGCGCAGCAGATCATCGCCGCCATTGCCGCGCTGCGCGAATAGCGACGCCGTGGGTCGCGCGCTGGGCGGTGGGTCCGCTAGCGCGCCTTGTAATGCACCTCGCTCATCTGGCGCAGACGGTCCGCCGCCTGTTCGGCGGTGATATCGCGCTGCGGATTGGCGAGCATCTCATAACCCACCATAAACTTGCGCACGGTGGCTGAACGCAGCAGCGGCGGATAGAAATGGGCGTGCAGCTGCCAGTAAGGGTGCTGCGCGCCGTCCGTTGGCTGCCCGTGCCAGCCCATCGAGTAGGGGAAACTGGTTTCAAACAGGTTGTCATAACGCGCCGTCAGCCGCCTGAGAATCTCCGCCAGCGCGTCGCGCTCGTCGCCGGCAAGCTGCGGCAGCGCCTGCACCGCCCGGCGCGGGACGATCAACGTCTCAAACGGCCAGACGGCCCAGAAGGGCACCAGCGCCACCCAATGGTCGTTCTGCACCACAATCCGTTCGCCGGCGGCCACTTCTATATTGACATAATCAACCAGGAGCGGCGACCCGTGGCTCGCATAGTACTGGCGCTGCTGGATCTCTTCTTTGGCCGGTTCCAGCGGCACGGTGTAGTTCGACCACAACTGGCCGTGCGGGTGCGGGTTGGAAGCGCCCATCGCCGCGCCTTTGTTCTCGAAAATCTGCACATAGTTGATTTCGGGGCGCGCCCCCAGCTCCGTGATCGGCGCCGCCCACAGATCAACCACCTTGCGCAGGTCGCTGATCTCCAGCTGCGGCAGGGTGAGGTCGTGGCGCGGGCTAAAGCAGAAGACGCGGCAGACGCCCGTTTCCGCTTCGGCCTGCAGCAGCTCGCCCTGCCCCACGCTGCCGCGCGGCCCATCCGGCAGCAGGGCGGCAAAGTCATTGTCAAAGACAAAGGTGCTTGTATAGTCGGGGTTGCTGTGGCCGCCGACACGCTGGTTGCCGGGGCAGAGATAGCAGGTGGGGTCATAGGCAGGCCGGTTGTCGGGCGGCGTCTTCTCCACCTGCCCCTGCCACGGGCGCTTGGTGCGGTAGGGAGAGACCAGCACCCAATCGCCGGTCAGTGCGTTGCGCCGCCGGTGCGGGTGTTCGGTGGGAATAAAAGCTGCGGCTGCATCAGTCACGCTGCGTCTCCTTCAGTGCATCCTGGGCCAGGGCAATGGCCCCCAACACGCCGGCGCGGTTGCCCAGCCCTGGCGGTACAAGGTAGCTGTCAATTTCCTGCATGATCTGCGGGCGCTGGATATAGCCCTTGAGCAGACGCACCACCTCTTCGCGCATCAGCGGAAACAACTGCATCTGCTCCATCACCCCACCGCCCATAATCACCCGCTGCGGCGACAGCACGGTGATGATATTGACGACGCCCAGCGCCAGATATTTGGCTTCCAATGCCCAGGCGGGATGGTTGGGGGGCAGATCGCGCGCGTTGCTGCTCCAGCGCGCCTCAATCGCCGGGCCGCAGGCCAGCCCCTCCCAGCAGTCGCCGTGATAGCTGCACCAGCCCGGATAGGCATCCTCGTTCAAGTCGTGCGGCACCCGCATATGGCCCATTTCGGGGTGCATGAGGCCGTGCACCAGCTTGCCGTTGACCATCGCGCCGCCGCCCAGACCGGTGCCCACCGTCAGGTAGACAAAGGTGTCCAGCCCCTGCGCCGCGCCCCAGCGATGCTCGCCCAGCGCCGCGCCGTTGACATCGCTGTCAAAGCCGACCGGTACATCCAGCGCCGCTTTGAGCACGCCTACAACATCCGTGTGCGCCCAATGCGGCTTGGGGGTAGTCGTCACATAGCCAAAGGTGGGTGAAGATGGGTCGGGGTCGATCGGCCCAAAACAGGAGACGCCGATGGCGGCAATCCGCTCCTCCGCCTGCTGCGCCCGAAAAAAGTCGATAGCCTTTCCCAGCGCCTCATCCGGCTTGCTGGTGGGAAAGCGCACTTCCGCCCGGATGTCTCGCGGCCCGCTGCCTATGGCGCAGACAAACTTCGTGCCGCCGGCCTCGATGCCCCCCCAAAGATTCATAAAATTCCTCGCTTCTGTGCTTTTGTGGCTGTTCTGTGGGAGATTGATTTGCGTCTAGTGTAACACAGCCGGCGGTCGGGCGGCGGAGCTGCGCGCTCTTTTACGGGGGATTTGCGCGGGAGCCATCAGCGGCGGGGGAAAGAAGCTCCACCAAAGCCAGCCCGGCAGTCAGTTCGACAAGCTGAGCCGTGAAGGCGGCCAGCCGTTCCTCCGGCAGCCGCAGGTGAAAGGTGGCGTCGGCGGCAAAGTCCTGCGCCAGCAGCTCCGCTTCATAATCGGACAGCAGCCGCTGGAACGGCGTCACTGCGCTGTAGTCCAGCACGACGCTGACCTCCGCCCAAAGCCGCTTTTCCAGCAGCGGCAGTGTTTGCAGCGCAAGCTGCACACCGCCGCTGTAAGCTCTGACCAGCCCGCCCGTGCCCAGCAACGTGCCGCCGAAATAGCGCGTGACCACGGCTACAATATCACCGACGCCGGAATGGAGCAGGACGTTGAGCATGGGGCGACCGGCCGTGCCGTGCGGCTCGCCGGCGTCACTTATCCCGATCTGGCTGCTGCTGCCCGGCGGCCCCACGACATAGGCCCAACAGTTATGATTGGCGTCCGCAAAGCGAGCGCTTACGCCGTCGATAAAAGCACGCGCCTCCGCCACCGTGGCGGCAGGCCCGATGGTGGTGATGAAGCGGCTGCGTTTGATCTCTTCCTCAGCAGATGTCTCGCCGTCTGGAATCGGGTAGCGGCTGCCCGTCATGGCACGCTGCCCGTCATCACACGGCTGCCCCGCTGTCATCTTCTAACTCATCTTCCAGTTCGCCCTCGATCTCGCCCTCGAGCTCGTCATCCAGATCATCGTCCAGATCGTCGTCCCAATCGTCATCGAGCGACGCGACGCCGTTGATGCGGCCGACATCATCCAGATCATCTTCGTCGTCGATAGAGTAGCCGTCCAGGTCGTCCCACTCTTCGCCGTCGCCATAGGCGATATCCACTTCCAGCGGGTGGGCGCTGATCACCTCCAACTGCACACCGCAGCTTGGGCACATCACCCGTTGGCCGACGCGCACGCGACCGCCGATATTAATTTCGGCGTCACATTCCACACACAGGGCTGACATACAACACTGCCTTTCTAAAATCACCTGCTGCCTTAAACAAAATTTCAATTGATACCGTTCTAGCACGAAATTGATCCCCTGACAAGGGGGTAGCGAAAATAAAATTGGAATTTGCCTGCTGTTTCCCGCCGAATTCTCCTGATTATGCGGTTGCCGCCCAATCTCCGAACCGGAGACGACCCCGCATCCAGCCAACACGAGAGCAAATTCTTCGGGACATTCGCCCTGGTGTTGACCGGCTGTGGTGCGGCGATCCGGTCAGGTTCTGGTATAAAAATTTTCCTTATCGGCGCGCGGGGCTCAGGCCGGCCGCCGAGCGGAAATGTCGCAGCTTGTGAAACGCCCCACCAACTGCTTCGCCACCGTCAGCGGCAACGCCTCCGCCACACCTCCCAGATCCTGAGCTAATTCTTGCAGCGTGTAGCGGTGCTTGATATTGACCTCGATCTCCCCAAAACCGGCCGCTGTCAGCAGCGCCTTGTACTGGTCGATGGTCAGGGCGCCGGCAATGCAGCCCGCCCAACTCAGTGCGGTGCGGATCTGCGCCTCACTTACGGGCAGATCGTCCAGCCGTCCGTCCACCACGATGTCCGCCACCGCCCGCCGCCCGCCCGGCCGCAGTACGCGGAATGCCTCGCCCAGCGTCTGCCCCTTATCCGGCGACAGGTTGATCACGCAGTTGGATATGATCACATCCACCGACTGGTCGGGCAGCGGTATCGCTTCGATGTGTCCCTTACGGAACGCAACGTTGCCGGCCCCGGCGCTGGCCGCATTGCGCGTGGCCAGCGCCAGCATCTCGTCCGTCATATCTACCCCGTAGACAAAACCTGTTTTCCCTACCTTGCGCGCCGCCAGCATCACATCCAGCCCGGCGCCGGAACCCAGGTCGAGCACCACCTCACCCGGCTTGAGTGCGGCGATGGCGGTCGGGCTGCCGCAGCCCCACGACATGCCGCTGATCTCATCGGGCACAAGCGCCAGGTCGGCTGCGCCGTACAGCGGTGCACAGCCGTCATCGCAGCAGGCAGCGTCGCTGCTTGACCCGCAGCAGCTTGTTCCTGCATTCTGGGCGCGCTGGGCATAGTGATCGCGCACAGCTCCGCGCACCTGGTCAAATTCGTCAGTATTCTGCTTTGTCATAACCCTTCTCCCCTTAGATTGATAAACGTCGATATAGCGGGTAAAAAAAACGGCTGTCACCGCAGCGTATCAAGCAGCAGCCACAGTTGCTCCACTGCCGTCGGGTTCACATGATAGTACACCCACAGGCCGCGCTGGTCGGCGGCGACAAGACCGGCCTCGCGCAGGATTTTGAGATGATGCGAGATGGTCGGCTGACTTAACGAAAACTGGGCTTCGACATCGCACACACACGCTTGGCCGCCAAAGCGGCTGAGCAGTTCCACGATCTGCAGACGCACCGGATGGCCCAATGCCTTGAACATGGCCGCCAGCTCGTCCGCCTCGTTCGTGGGCAGCCGCAGGCTGGGCGGCATGGCACAGCAGCGGTCCGGCGTAGGCTGCGCGTCGTCTGGTATCGGTTGCGGTGTCGTTACGGTTAGCTGCACGAATCTCTTACCCTGGTTAGCCATCATTGCTCTTGCCATTATATTGAACATCATCAATATAATGGCAAGAGCAATGATTGTCAATAGATGATTTTTGCCCGCAGCAGTAGGATGTCCAGTATTAGACGCCAACCGCCTGGCCGCGTCATAATGACCTGCAGCACGCAGTCGGCGCGCCCGCTGTGAAGGCGCAGACCGTTCAGAAGGAGAGCAAGCAGCCATGTTCAAGTCCAAACGCCGCCCCATTGTCATCCCGCAGTCTGAGCATCAGCGGCTGGCGGGCGCGCTGGCGCTGCTGTGGAGCAACGCCGGCTTTGCGCGCCCGCCTGTGCCCTTTGCTTCGTTTGTAGCTGGGGTCGCCCTGCACGACCGCGCCTATGGGCCGCTGGATAATCTGCCGATTGGCGAGCTGCCGGAGCAGGAGTGGCTGGCGCTCACCCAGCGCGGCTTTGACATGACCTCGGCGGACCCGATTGCCGACCTGATCGTCAAGATGCACCTGCAGCGTCTCACTGGCTATGGCCGGGCGCCCGCCCGCCAGACGCAGGCCGCGGCGATGGCGCTGGCGATCGACGCCCAGGCGGCGCAGTCCGGCCTGGCAAGTGCCGCGCTGGCGTGCACCGACCGCATCACCCGCCTATGTGACGACATTGCCTTTGCCTTCTGTTTTGAACTGCCGGCGGATGGCGCAGTGCAGATCTTTCCCCATTGTGCGGAGACAGAGGAAGTTGCGGTGCGCTACCAAATCGACGGCGGAACCATTCAGGTTGACCCCTGGCCCTTCAGCGCGAGCAGTTGCACCGGCTATCTGGTCGGCTATCCGTTGGCCGGCTATCCGGATGTGCTGGAGCCGCTGCTTCTGCCCTATATCGTGCTGCCCGCACCGCGCTAAGGAAGTGGCTGGAGCACCCGGCAGCCATAACGGTGAAACTCCAATCCGCCCACTTCTTAAAGGTCTTGCACGCGAGGCAGTTGCAAGCAACGTTGACAATCCAACCGCTGCGGGCTACAATCTATGCAAAATCAATCACAGCCAAGCCTCGAGCGTATTTCACCTATGACTGTTCATATTGCGTACTTAGCGGACGAGCAAGCTGGATCCCCGACAGGGGTGCGTATCGTGGAGCCGCCCTCCGATACCCAGCAGGCTCAGCGCGGCAACTTCTATGCCATTGTCGATCTTCAGGGGCGGGCGGCCAACACGACCGTGCTGACCGAACGCATCCTCAGCGCCATGCAGCGCACCTACTATACGGCCAAGGGCACCCAATCGCAGGTGCTGACCGAGACGATCCAGTCGGCGCAGCAGTTGCTGCAGGCGGAAAGCGAGCAGCAGCCGAGTGGCTGGCGCGCCGGCGTGATCTGCGCCGGGCTGATGAGCGACCGCCTGGCGCTGGCCGGCGTGGGCGACGCCTTCGCCTTTGTGACGACCGACAGCGGCGATGTCAACGTCTACCCGCCGGATCGGCTGAACCCCACGCAGGAGGCTGACGACCCGCTGACGCTCTGGCCGCTGCACCGGCAGAAGGTCGAGTCCGGCGGCGCGCTGCTGGCCGGCGGCGCCGAATGGCTGGAGCGGCTGCCCCCGCGCATGTTGGCCGGCGCCGCCGCCTTTGTGACGCCCGAAAACTGCCAGAATGCCGCCGATGGCCTGCGTGAACAGGCGGGCGTCACCGACATCCCCGGCATGCTGCTGGTCTTTGCCTGGGATGATCCCGATGCGGTGGCCGCCGCGCCGGCGGGAGAAAGCCCCCCGGATGCCCCGCCGCGCACCCCGCCGCCGGTTCCACCCCCCAGTGCGCCGCGTGCCGCATACGCCGGCCAGGGTTCTGCCCAGGGTGCAGCCAACCGGTCGCCGCGTGGCACGGCTGTAGGGCTGCCGACTGCACTCAACGCTTCCCCGCCTGTCACCAGCGCACCGCCTGTCGCGCAATTGGCGGCGGAGAGCCGCTATACCGCACCGCCGCCCACACCCGCTGCCGCGACGCGTGCGAGTGCGCCGCCGCCCCCCATCGCCGCAGAAAGCGCCGGCGCGCTCTCCCCGCCTGCCGCCGCTCTCGCCGCGCTGCCCGCGGCCTTGGCGGCCGGCGCTGTGACCGGGCTGAACCGTGCGCGCGGCATGTTTGCCGGTCTGCTGCCTGACCGCACTGCCGCGCCGGCGGCAGCGTATGCGTCGGCAGAGGAATGGACGCCGGACGCAGCCCTGCCCGCGCATGTGCCGACGGCGTCGACTTCTTCTGTGGCCGGCAGCGGCCCCGCTTTTGCCCCGCCCCCCGCGGCCAGCGGCAGCCGGGCGCGTCTCTTTGTGGCCATCGCCGTCATCCTGCTGCTGCTGGTGCCGACGGTGGTGGCAGGCCTCTACTGGCAACAGGGCGCCGGCAACCGCGGCGAAGCCGAATCCCTGCTTGATCTGGCCGAGGCGCGGCTGCTCAGCGCCCAGGGCGCACTCGACCAGGACGACCAGGTGACGGCGCGCGCCATGCTCACCGAAGCGCATGACTATGTGCTGCAGGGCGAGGAGATTCTGGGCCGCACCAGCCGCAGCAGCGATCTGCTGGAGGAAATCCGCCGCGAACAGCAGCAGGTGATGCAAATCACGCCGCTCTACGGGCTGACTTCGCCGCTGGTCACATTCCCCGCCGATGCTTCCCCGCAGCGGCTGCTGGTGGTCGACCAGGATATCTATGTCATGGACTCCGGGCGCGGCCAGGTGCTCAAGTACCGGATCGACGCCAACGGCGAAACGTTGGCCGGCGACGTCCAAGTGGTGCTGCGAGAGGGCGATGTCGTCAACGGCATTCCGGTCGGCCCGCTGGTGGATGTGGCCTGGCAGTTGTCCATCCCCGGCTATGAAGACAAGGCCAGCCTGCTGCTGTTGGATGGCAGCAACCGTGTCTTTCGCTACAACCAGGTGGACGGTAGCACGCTGGTGAGCTTTGGCGAACCGCCGCCCTGGCAGCAGGCGACGCAGTTGGAAGTCTTCTCGGATCGCCTCTATGTGGCCGACGAAGCCGCCAACCAGATTTACCGCTATGCGCCCGGCGCCTATCAAGAGGCCCCCGTGCCCTGGTTTCAGCCTACCACCCAGGTGCGCCTGCAGGGGATTGCGTCGCTGCGCATCGATGGTGACCTCTGGCTGCTCTTCAAAGACGGCAAAGTGGTGCGCTATCATGCCGGGGAGCAAGTTCCCTACAGCCTGGACGACAGCGTAGCGCTGCCGGCGCAGCCGGTGGATCTCTATGTCAGCCAGGCGGTCAATGACCCTACGCTTTATCTGGCGGATGCGGCGGAAGAGCGCATTCTCTTCTTCAACAAAGAGAGCGGCGACTTTGAGGGGCAGTTTCAGGCCGTCGAAGGACGCCCGCTGCGCGGCCTGCGCAGCATCTTTATCGACGAAGTGCGCAGCTCGCTGTTTATCCTGACCAATGAAGCCCTCTATGTCCAGCGCCTGCCCCGTTAGCTTTCCGCTTCGCTGATCCCCGTCTTCGCTGACCCCATCTTGCCGGCGCTTCCGCATTGCCAATCACGTTCCGGCGTTTGTGCGCCAACGCTTTTCTCTGTGCTATACTCCTCCCCATATGTCATCCAACGGCTCCGACTTTTCGCCCATCCAGCCTGGCCCGCGCCGTTCGCGCGCTCGGCTGATTGCCGCCGTCACGGTTGTCGGCTATTCGCTGGCCGCGCTGCTGCTGGCGTTGGTGCTGGGCGTGCGGCTGCACGGCTGGGCGCAGGATCGCATCGTGCAGTCTTCGATCCTGGCCACCTTTGCGGAAGAGGCGGCTCCGTTGGCGCTGGCGCCGACGCCGGTCATTGCCACCCCTGCCGGCGGTGAAGCGGCGGCGCTTGTTCCCACCGCCACGCCGGCGGTTGAGGCGACGCCCACACCCGCGCCCATCAATGTGCTGCTGCTGGGCACCGATGAGCGGCCTGACGAGGGCGGCCCCCTGCGCACCGACACCATGATTCTGCTCTCATTGGACCCGGCAGGCCAGTCCATCGGCATGCTCTCCCTCCCGCGCGACCTGTGGGTGCCCATCCCCGGCCAGGGCGTGACGACCAAGATCAACACCGCCTACACCATCGGTGAACTGAACAACTACCCCGGCGGCGGCCCGCAGTTGGCCAAAGACACAGTCAGCAGCTTTATCGGCCATCCGGTGGACTATTTTGTGCGCGTCAACTTTGACGGCTTTCGCGAGATCATCGACCTGATCGGCGGCATCGACATCAATGTGCCGTATACGATCCATGACGAGGAGTATCCCACCGAAGATTATGGCGTGGAGACCTTTCACCTGGACGCCGGGCTGCAGCATCTGGATGGGGCGACGGCGCTCAAGTATGCGCGCACCCGTCACGGCGATGACGACTACAGCCGCTCGCGCCGCCAGCAGGACATCATTCGTGCCGTGGCCAACAAGGTGCTGGACGCGGGCATGATCCCGCAGCTTTTAGCCAAGGCGCCGCAGCTTCTGGTCACCACCCAGAACACCATCCAGACCGATATTCCCATCCCCGCCGGGATCGAACTGGCGAAGCTGGTCAACGGTTCTTCCGTGCGCGAGGTTCGCCAACTGGTGCTGGACAGTCGTTACGGCGAAGAGACCTACAGCGCCGAAGGCGCCTGGATTCTGATGCCCGACCGCGCCAAGGTGCGCTCGGCGCTGGTGCAGTTCTTCACCCCCAGCGGCAGCGGTGTGGCGGTGGCGGGCAGCCAGGCGCTGCGCGTCGAAGTGCTCAACGGCACCAGCCAGGAAGGCGTCGCCGCCGCCACTGCCGCAATCCTCAAGGCGCAGGGCTGGGACGTAGTGGCCGTCGGCGATGCCGACCGCAAGGACTACGTGCAGACGATCGTCATCAACTACGCCGCGCCGCCGGCGTCGGTGCAGAAAATCAGCAGCGATTTGAGCCTGGAACCCAACCTGGCGACGCTGGACGGCCTCAACACCCAGGCGCGCGTCGATCTGCGTGTCGTGGTCGGCAGCGACCTGCTCTCCCATTTACGGTAAAGCTACGCCCCTGGTTTTTGTCCGGTCGTTTCTGTCCACCGATTCAGGCACAGATTACGCAGATTTGGATGGCACGGATTTTCGCCGTCTTAGACAGGCCGCACGTCGCGCAACGAGATTTAACGGTCCGAATCTGCGTCCAAACATCGATGCTGCTCATGTGGCTGCCGGGTCCGCAGCGGAAATCGGTGTGAATCGGTGCTATCTGTGCCCGAATCGGTGGACAGGAATTGGCGGACAGGCGGGTCCCCTACCCTGGCCTTCTTCGCTACCAGACGATATGGCTGACCTGCTCCGGCGCGGCCAGCGGTGCGTAGGCGATGCCGCCGGCGTAGGCCTGCACCAGCTTGCCTGCCACCTCGAATATCTCACTCAGCGGCGCACCCAGCCCGCTGCGCCGGGCGTACACGCTCAGCGGCGACTCGGTGCTGTGCACCAGCCCCAGCCGGCTCCAGGCAGCGGCGCGCAGGCGCTGGACGGCGTCTGCATCCGCCAACGCGGCCGGCCCCGCCTGCATCGCCTGCGGCCCCACTTCGCGCAGCACGCCCGGCAGATAAAGGTTGAAGTCGCCCGTGCCCGGTGTCGGTGTACCCGGTGTGGGTGTGCCGGGGAGTTCGCTGCTGCTCTTGAGCACGGCCTGCCAGACGACAAAGACCGAAATGTGCTGCTTGAGCGGCATGCCGCCGCCGCACATTACCTCGGCAGGCAGACCAAAAGGCGTCCAGCACCAGGGGCCGGATTCGCCGCGGTCGGGGGCGTAGTTGCTGCCGGGGTCAAGGACGATGTTGGCCCAGCCGGAGCGCTCCTTGGTGCGCGGATAGCGGAAGCCGTTGCTGCCCAGCACATAGCCGTTGTAGGTGGAGACGCCCAACTGGGCAAAGCCATCCGACCAATACAACATATCCATGTTTTTGAGCAGCTTGCCCTCCTTATCCAGGATGGCGGCAAACAGATGGTGGTCGGCGCCCGCATCGTCAAAATATTCGGGGTCGCCAAACGGTTTGAGATAGCCGTCGCGCGCCCAGCCGTCGACGCCGCCGTAGACGGACGACGGCTCCCACGAACCATCGCGGGTGGTGAAAATGTCTTTGATCAAGTAGACGTAATCGCCGGCAGGCAGCGTATCGGGCCGCTCGCTGAGCGCTTTGCCCTGCAGATTGAGCGGATTCACCCAACTCCCCACCCGCCGCACGAGGGTAGGTGCGGGTGTCGGCGTCACTGGGTCAGGTGTAGGCGTGACCGGGTCGGGCGTGGGGGTGACGGGATCAGGCGTCGGCGTCACCGGGTCAGGTGTGGGCGTGACCGGGTCGGGCGTCGGGGTGGCGGCAGTGCGCTCCACCGCCTGCCAGACGACAAAGATGGAGACACTTTCGCCGTTGGGCAGCCCGCCGCCGCACAGCACCTCCGCCGGCAGCGGTTTGTTCGGCGCCCAGCACCACGGCCCCTCCTGGGCGGCGGGGTCATAGGCGCTGCTGCTGTACATCACCATCGTTGCCCAGCCCGGCTGCTCCGCTGTCCTCTTCACATCCCAAGTCGTGCTGCCCAGATCGGTGAGTTTCTCTAACCCGCCCGTCCAGAAGACAATCTCCTGGTCGTTCATAAACTGGCCATCCAGCCCGATTACCGCCGCATACAGATTGGTTCGCTCAAAGGCTTTTTGGAAGGCGCCGGAGAGATAGGCGTCCCTGGCCCACTGCGGCACGGCGTAGGGGTCGCTGCTGACATCCCAACTGCCGCCGCGGGTCGTAAAGACATCTTTGACCACATAGTCCACATCGCCGCTGGTCACATCCGGACGCTCGGCCACCGTCTTGATCGACAGATGCAGCGTATCCGCCCAGCCGGTCACGCGCCGTTCGACCGCGCCCGCAGCACCTCCTGCCGGCGCACCTCCTGCCGGCGCACCCGGCTCCTGCGGCTTGATGACCGGCGCAACCGGCGGCGTGGGGCCGCCCGGCGGCGGCGGCTCGCCTGCGCCGCCCCCCGCGCCGATTGCGCCCAGATCGGAACTCATGCTGCCACCTGCCGTGATGCCGCTGTCCATTGCTTGTGCCTCCAGCCAACTCCCGCGCGGGGATAATGTGGCCAACTGCTCTGCCGTGGCGCCGGCAATTTCGTAACTCTGCCACGGGTTGTTGTGGCCCAGGGTAAAGACGCTGTAACCCAGCACCCGCCCGCTAAAGCGTTCCAGATAGCGCCCGCTGCGGATCAACTGCGCCGCATAGCCGGCGGCGTCGCTGAAATTCTGCCAGCCGCGCGGCGCGCCGCCCTGGATCAGGCCGTCGATGCCATACTCGGTGACGGCAAACTGCACCTTTTTGAAGGGCAGCCGCGGCAGCACCTGGTGCTCCAGCCGGTAGCCGTACCAATCCTGGCTCGGCTGCCACAGATCGGGCGCGCCGTACTGGTGCACGGCCACGACATGGCCGGCCTGCTCCGCCAGTTCGATGGCGGGATAGAGCAGCCGCCACAGCCCCATGCGATCCGCCTCCGGCAGGTCGGGCGTGCCCACGCTGAAGGCAAAGAGCGCGCACAGATACATCGCCGTCGCCGCCAACTGCATGCGGTTCACTTCAAAACGGGCCAGCAGCGGCAGATCCGCCGCGCCGGTGAGCACTTCGTTGGCAATCTGCCAGTAATTTACATGGGGTGTCAATCGCTGCATGGTCAATTCGTGCGCCCATTGCGCGGCTGCTTCGGGATTGGCTCGGATACGGGTTTCGACGTCTGTGTCGGTGACAAAGATACGCCCAATAATCACGCTGTCGGGGCAGGCGGCGCGCAGACGCGCCATCTCATCCGGGTTGGGGTCCAGCACGGTGATCAGCCGCGGCTGCCAGCGGCGCAGTAGCTCCAGATGGGGCCCTACCCCGCCGATGATGTGCGGCCCCATGATTGGGCCGCGCGGTTGGCTGAGCCGCGCCAGATAGGGGGCAGGGTCGCTGCTCCCGCCCCAGCCGTCATCCAGCGCAAACGGGCGGATGCGCAGGCCAAAGTGAAGCTGCGGCGGCTCGGCTGTCCCCTCCGCCAGTGCGCCGATGGCTTCCCCCGCCTTGACCGTCGCCCCCGGCGCCACGCTGATGCGCCCCAACTCGCCATAGACCGTCTGTCCCCATTCGTGGCCCAGCAGCACGACCGCGCCGTAGCGGGGATGGTTTGTCTCGGCGCGCAGCACGCTGCCTGCCTGCACGGCGCGCACCGCCGCCCCCGGCGACGCGCGTAAATCCATGCCTTCGTGGCCCAGCAGGGGCAGGCCGTTGATCAGCATCTGCCGGTGAAGCGCCGAGTTGGCGCCAAAGGGCTGCTGCACGGTGTACGGTTGCGCCAGCGGGGCATTGCTCAGCATAGCAGGCTCCAGGATCGGTGAATAGGTGGTTGGCGGGTTGTCCCTGGGAATGCGCTTTTATCATACTGCAACCATCTATGGCCTGCAATCTGCTCTGCAAAGGCAATATCTAACGCCGAGGCGCAAAGGTTGCGCAGCGTGTGCAGAGATTACAGAGGTGGATGCTGCAATGTGTGCTGCACAACTGCCTTGGCGACGGCAAAGACAGAACTGAGAGTCTCCTTACCGAAGTGTTAATTTTATTGTATGGCATGGGGTAAAATCTGTCAAATGCTTTCTGCGTGTTAAGCAAAGGCGGGCGCGCTGCAGTAAGATGGCTCCAGCAAGCCGGCAGCCGGAGCCGGCGTATGCTATACTCTGTACACTAACCTGCCGCCTGTTTGCTGAAATGCCGCTATGTCCGAACAGTCTTCTCTCGAATCTTTTTTGCAGCGCTGGTCCGCTTCGGGCGCGGCGGAACGCGCCAACTACCAGCTCTTTTTGTCCGAACTGTGCGACGTGCTGGCTGTGGCGCGCCCGCAGCCCAGCACACCCGACGCAAGCGCTAACGCCTATGTCTTTGAGAAGGCGGCGCCGCTGCCCCACGGCAGCACGGGGCGCATCGACCTCTACAAGCGCGGCTGCTTTGTGCTGGAGGCCAAGCAGGGCAGCGACGCCTGGAGCGCACCGCTGCCCCTCTCCAGTGCGGCGCAGCAGGCACGGCGCGGGCGCAAGCGCGGCACGGCCGTGCGTGGCACCGTCACCTGGGACACCGCCATGGAGCGCGCCAAGGAGCAGGCGCAGGCATATGCCCGCAACCTGCCGCCGGCGGAGCTGGTCGATGGCGGCAGACCGCCCTTCTTGATCGTGGTCGATGTGGGCGCCACCATCGAGCTGTACAGCGAGTTCACCCGCACCGGCGGCCAATATATTCCCTTCCCCGACCCGCAGAACTATCGCATTGCCCTGGACGAACTGCTCGAGCCGGCAGTGCGCGATCTGCTGGCGGCCGTGTGGAGCGACCCGCTCAGCCTGGACCCGGCGCGGCGCAGCGCCCGCGTGACGCGCGCCATCGCCGCCCAGTTGGCGCAGCTGGCGCGCTCGCTGGAGGCGCAGCATACGCCGGACGCCGTGGCTCACTTTCTGATGCGCTGCCTGTTCACCATGTTTGCCGAGGATGTGGGGCTGCTGCCCAACCGCTCGTTTACGCAGCTGCTGGCGGATCTGCGCCACAACGTGCCCAGCTTCCAGCCGATGGTCGAACATCTGTGGCAGACCATGGACACGGGCGGCTTCTCCGTCATCCTGCGCACCCATATCCCCCGCTTTAACGGCGATATCTACGCTCATGCCGCAGCGCTGCCGCTGGACGCCGACCAACTGCAGCTGTTGAGCGAAGCGGCGCAGGCGGACTGGCGCGATGTCGAGCCGGCCATCTTCGGCACGCTGCTCGAACGCGCCCTGGACCCGGTCGAGCGCCACAAGCTGGGCGCGCACTACACCCCGCGCGCCTATGTCGAGCGGCTGGTCTTGCCTGCGGTCATCGAGCCGCTGCGCAGCCAGTGGGCCAGCGTCAAGACCGCCGCGCTGCTGCTGCACGAGCAGGGGCAGCCGGATATGGCGCTGGGTGTGGTCGCAGAGTTTCAGCGCAGCCTGGCGCACACGCGTGTGCTCGACCCCGCCGCAGGCACCGGCAACTTTCTCTATGTCACCCTTGAACACATGAAGCGCATCGAAGGCGAAGTCTTGCAGGTGCTGGGTGAACTGGGGCAGAGCCAGCTTTCGCTGGAGATGGAGGGCATGCAGGTCACGCCGCAGCAGTTTTTGGGGCTGGAGATCAACCCGCGTGCGGCGGCCATTGCCGAACTGGTGCTCTGGATCGGCTATCTGCAGTGGCACTACCGCACGCGCGGCGATGTGCAGCCGCCCGAACCGATCGTGCGCGCCTTTCACAACATCGTCTGCCGCGACGCCGTGCTGGCCTGGGATGCGGTCGAACCGCTGCTGGATGCCGCCGGGCAGCCCGTCACACGCTGGGATGGGCGCAGCCTGCGCCCCCATCCGGTCACAGGCGAGCCGGCGCCGGACGAAAGCGGGCGTGTGCCGGTCTACCGCTATCTCAACCCGCGCCCGGCGGCGTGGCCGGAAGCGGAGTATATCGTGGGCAACCCGCCCTTTATCGGCACGGCGCGGATGCGGGAGGCGCTGGGCGACGGCTATGCTGAAGCCGTGCGCGCCGTCTACCCGCACGTGCCCGATTCCGCCGACTACGTCATGTTCTGGTGGGACAAGGCGGCGGAGCTGGCGCGCGCCGGGCAGGTCCAGCGCTTTGGCTTTATCACGACCAACAGTTTGCGGCAGACCATCAGCCGGCGCGTGTTGGAGCACCACATGCAGGCTGCGCCGCCGCTCAGCGTACTGTATGCGATTCCTGACCACCCGTGGGTGGATTCCGCGCAAGGCGCGGCGGTGCGAATTGCCATGACTGTTGGGGCGTCTGGCACAGCCGCCGGCACACTGTTGCGTGTTATACGAGAAGAGAGTCAAGGTGAAACCCCTGCTCTTACGTTTTCCACGACAATCGGCCGAATTTTGCCGGACCTCACGATTGGGGCGGATGTGGCGGGATGCCGGCCATTGCTGGCAAACGCTGAGCTTAGCTGTCCAGGCGTCAAGCTGCATGGCGCCGGTTTTATTGTAACCGAGGAAGAAGCTGTACTGCTTGGCTATGGCAGCGAAAGTTCTCTGGCGGAAGTGATCAAGCCGTATCGCAACGGCCGTGACATCACCCAGACCCCGCGCGGCGTCTATGTCATCGACCTGTTTGGCTTGAGCGAACAGGAGGTGCGCGACCGCTACCCGGCGATCTACCAGTGGCTGTATGACCGGATCAAGCCGGAGCGGGACCAGAACCGCCGCGCGGCGTACCGTGAAAAATGGTGGATTCACGGCGAACCGCGCGCCAATCTGCGCCCCGCCCTGGCCGGCCTGCAGCGCTATATCGCCACCGTCGAAACCGCCAAGCATCGCTTCTTTGTCTTTTTAGACGAGGCCGTTCTGCCCGACAACATGCTGATTGCGATAGCCCTGGATGATGCCTACTTCTTGGGCATACTGTCCAGCCACATCCACGTCACCTGGGCGCTGGCCGCAGGTGGTACACTTGAAGATCGACCACGCTACAACAAGACGCGCTGTTTTGAACCCTTTCCCTTTCCCGACGCCACGCCGACCCAGCAGGCGCGCATCCGCGACCTGGCCGAGCAGTTGGACGCCCACCGCAAGCGGCAGCAGGCGCTGCATCCCAAGCTGACGCTGACCGACCTGTACAACGTGCTGGCCCAGGAGCGCAGCGGCGCCCCCCTGAGCGCCAAGGAGCGCGCCGTACACGCGCAGGGGCTGGTCGCCGTGCTGCGCCGGCTGCATGATGAACTCGACGCCGCCGTCGCCGCTGCCTACGGCTGGCCCGCAGCCCTGGCGGACGCCGATCTCTTGCAGCGGCTGGCCGATCTCAACCGGCAGCGCGCCGCCGAAGAGGCGCAGGGCCACATCCGCCGGCTGCGCCCCGCCTACCAGGACGCGCACGCCGGGCTGTCCCCCGTGCAGGAGCCGCTGGTGACAGAAGACGAGGCCGGCCGCTCCTGCGCGCCGCCATCCACCGCCGCGTCCGCCGCCGCCCTGGGCGTCTGGCCTGCCGGCATGGCCGCCCAAGCTGCGGCCGTGCGCGCCATCCTGCACGCCGCCACCGCCCCGCTGACCGCCGCCCAAGTCGCCGCCGCCTTTGCCGGCCCCGCCGCAGCGCGCCTGGGCCGCGTCGAAGAGCTGCTGGCGACGTTGGCCGCACTGGGCCAGGCGCGGCCAGTGGGCGAGGGGTATACGGCGGCGGCTTGAATTGGGCAATGCTTCTTCGTCAGTGGCAGGGGCGCATCGAACCGACCCTATTAGAATTCCGGGGCTGGCTTCTGGCCCTTGGTCAAGGAACGATATGAACAGACGAACCGCCGGCAAACCGGTTGACTATATGGAGAATGAGGAGCTTGGGGAGTTGGAAGTGGTCAAGGATGATTTTCTTCCCTCTGCGGCTGAGCTTGCCGCACGTGCGAAACGCAACACCAAGGTGAAGATAACGATTACGCTGGAGAGCGCGAGCATTGACTATTTCAAACAAGTCGCCCAGGAACAGAATATCTCCTATCAAAAGATGATTCGGATGCTGCTTGACGAGTACGTGCAGCAGCAAAAACAACAGGAGCGGGGGCTTACGGCACGTTAGACATGTGACTTTGCTCTATCGCCTGCCGCAGTTCCTGATCAAACATAGATTGCTTCCGCATCAATGCGCTTTTTGAGCAGTTGGTTGAGATACTGCTGATAGCGGATCAGATCGACCGGCGCGTTGAGCAACTGCTCCAGTTCCTCCCGCATGTGCACCATCTGGAACAGATCCGGCGCCATATGCACGACAATATCGATGTCGCTAGCTGCAGTTAATTCATCGCGCGCCACAGAGCCGAAGATGCCCAGGCGGGTGACGCCATATTTTACGGCTAGCTCTTGCTTATGCTGCCTGAGTACAAGCAGTACCTGATCTTTGTGCATCATGGGTTCCCCACATCAGTATAGTAATTGCGCACGATTCCGTCAAAGAGAGAACGTGCACCCTTGGCGCGGCGCGGCCTGTGCGGGACGGGAGAAATCTGCGTCATCTGAATCGGTGCAATCTGCGCCTGAATCGGCGGACAGGAAACGGTGGATAAGTGGTATACTGGCAGCAGCTATGCCGATAGATGAATCGTATCGCACGGATTGCGAACCGATCGATTGGGACGAATATGAACGCTGGGCGCAGCTTTCGCCCGGCGCGCGCGCGTCCAGACGATGCTGAATGTGCAGCAACTGGTGTTGGATTTGGTCCGCAGCCGTCTGCGCCGACGCTACCCCGATCTCTCGCCGGCGGAAATTACTTGGAAAATGCTGCCGGAGTTGGAACCAGGCCAACCGAACCCATCCGGCCGGCACGACTCCCCCACACTGCAAAGGTTGATCTTGGAAGCATTGACTGATCCGGATCAGCCGCTGCAGCAGCAGCGCATCACCGAGCAGGCGGCGCGGCTGGGGGAGGCGACGCTGCACCTGTGGCATACGCTGGCGCGCAAGGCCGCAGCCGAGGCGGCTCGGCAGCAAGAGCGCCGCAGCGATTGAGAAGATAATCCCCCTCCTATGCTACAATGCGCAGTCTATGTGGGTACGCAGACTCTTGTTTGGCCTGGCCGCACTCTTCCTGGCCGCGCTGCTTTTGATCGCCGGCTATGCCGCCTATCCGCTGCTGCATGACGGGGCCGCGCCGATTGTGTTTGCCCCCGGCAGCGGCACGGCTGCCGCCGAAGCGGATATGGCCAAGTACTGGCAGGTGTGGGGGCTGCTGGATCGCGACTTCTTTGGTTCCAAACCGGACACGGCCCAGCGCACCAATGGAGCCATCGCCGGCATGGTGCAGAGCTTTGGCGACCCCTACACCTTTTTTGTCGAGCCGCAGGCGCGCGAACTGGAACGCGACCAGCTTGCCGGCAAGTTCGGCGGCATCGGCGCCGGGCTGGAGGCGAGCGAGGCCGGCTATCTGCTTTCCCCGCTGGTGGGACAGCCGGCGGCGCTGGCGGGCATCCGCAAAGGTGACCTGCTGCTGCGCGTCGATAAGCAGGAGATTCCGCCGCAGATGAGCAGCGATACACTGGTGGCCCTGCTGCGCGGCCCGGTCGGCTCGACGGTCACGCTGTTGGTGCAGCGCGGCGGCCCCGATGTGAGTCCGGACGCAAGCCCGGATGTGAGTCCGGACGCCAACCTGGGCACAGCCGTGCAGGAGTTGACCTTTACCCTGACCCGCGCTGAGATTCAGACGCCCAGCATCGAATGGCGGCTGTTGGACAGTGCACCCGGCAGCCCGGCCACCGGCTATCTGCACCAGACGATCTTCAGCGAGCGCAGCCCGGATGAGATGCGCCAGGCGCTGGCCGAGCTGCGCGACGCCGGCGCCCTGCGCTTTGTCTGGGACCTGCGCGGCAACCCCGGCGGGCTGCTCAACTCCGCCGTGGCCCAGGCCGATATGTGGCTGGAGAGCGGCGTGATTGTGGTCGAGGAGAAGGCGGGCGGCTTGCGCAAAACGTTGTCCGCCACCCCCGGTGAGCTGGCCGGCGGCGCGCCGCTGGTGCTGCTGGTGGATGAGGGCACGGCCAGCGCCAGTGAAATCATCGCCGGCGCCCTGCACGACCACGGCCGCGCCCGTCTGGTCGGGCGCAAAACCTATGGCAAGGGCAGTGTCCAGCTGATCCACGAACTGGCTGACCAGAGCAGCCTGCACGTTACCAACGCCCAGTGGTACACCCCCAATGGCCGCCAGATCAGCGGGCAGGGGCTGGAGCCGGATGTTGTGGTGGCCGAGGGCGAGGATGCGCTGGCCGCCGCGCTGGCCGATCTGCCTGCCACCGTTCAAACTGCACAAACGAGGACGCTTACGCCATGACCAACGAACCCCGCCCCACGCCAGGCGCAGCCGCGGATGATCTGCCGCCCTATACCGAAGCCGCCACCCCGCTGGTGGACGCCCCCAGCGGCGGCCCGACCGGCGGCTCTCTGCGCGGCAACCGCCCGCTCCTCGTCACCTGCCTGTCGGTGGTGGTGGGGGCGGCGCTGCTGCTGGTCGGCTTTGGCCTCGGCTTCGGCGCCGGCGCGCTGACCTCCCCTTCCGTCTCTGCCGGCAGCCGTAGCAGCGCCGCAGGCGAACAACTGTATCCGAAGTTTGACGTTTTCTGGGAGTCCATGGATCTGCTCTACAACGATTTCTATGGCAAGCTGCCTTCCACCGACGAAGCCACCTATGGGGCCATCAAGGGTGTGCTCGGCACGCTGGAAGACCCGAACACCTCGTTTATGACTCCCCAGGAGGCGGACTATTTCCGCTCCAGCCTGGAAGGCAGCTTTGAGGGCATCGGGGCGCGCGTGGATTGGGATGTCCAGTTTGACACGGTGCGGGTGGTGGAGCCGTTTGAGAACCAGCCGGCCTGGAAGGCAGGCGTCAAGCGCGACGATCTGATTATCGCCGTCGATGGCGAGAGCGTCGTCGGCACGGATCTCTCTGCCGCCATCGACAAAATTCGTGGCCCCAAAGGCAGCACGGTGGTGCTGACCATTGTGCGCACAGGGGAAGAGCAGCCGTTTGATGTCGATGTCCTGCGCGACCGCATCGAGATTCCCACCATCGCCACCGACACGCTGGACGGCGACCTGGCCTATGTGCAGTTGAACAGCTTTAACGAAAACGCCGGCGAACTCGTGCGCCAGGCGGTGAGCGACGCGCTGGCGCAGAACCCCAAAGGAATTATATTTGACCTGCGCGGCAACCCCGGCGGTCTGCTGACCCAGGCGGTTGCGGTGGCCAACGTCTTTTTGGAGGATGCCGACGTGCTGATCGAGCGCTTTGCCGACGGCAAAGAGGAACTGTACACGACGACCGGCAAGGCCACCGCCAAAGATACCCCGCTGGTGGTGCTGGTCAACGAAGGCAGCGCCAGCGCCAGCGAAATTGTGGCGGGGGCCATCCAGGACAACGGCCGCGGCCAGGTTGTCGGCGCAACGAGCTACGGCAAGGGCAGCGTGCAGCTTCCCAAGACGCTGAGCGACGGCTCCATCATGCGCGTCACCATCGCCCGCTGGTTCACCCCCAAAGACCGCACCATCGACGGCACGGGCTTGGAGCCGGATGTGGCGGTGGCGATCAGCGACGAACAGCGTGAGGCCGGCGAAGACCCGCAGTTGGATAAGGCCATCGAACTGCTGGGCGGCAGCCCACAACCCATCAGCACGCCGCCCCCTGCCGGCACGCCAACTGTACAGTAATTGAACCGGATTCGGGCGCGGGCGTTCCCATTTTAACCAGGCCCCTTAACCAGGCCCCGCCGCAGCAGATGATAGAGAGTGAGTGGTGAAAAAAGAAAAAGAAGTAGCGCGAGGCGCTCGCACCGTGGCCAGCAACCGCAAGGCCCGCCACGAATATTTTATTGAAGAAGTCTACGAAGCCGGCATCATCCTGACCGGTACGGAGATCAAATCGGTGCGCGCCGGCAAGGTGAGCCTGCAGGATGGCTTTGTATTGGTCCGCAACAATGAGGCGTGGCTGCTCAATGTGCATATCGCGCACTATGAGCAGGGCAACCGCTTCAACCACCCCGAAGTGCGTGACCGCAAGCTGCTCCTCAACCGCCGCGAGATCGCCCAGCTGTACGCCTCCGCCACCCAGCGCAACTATACCATCGTCCCGCTGCGCATGTACATCAGCGATCGCGGGCTGGCCAAGATCGAGATCGGGGTAGCCAGAGGCAAGCTGCAGCACGACAAGCGCGACACCATCGCCGAGCGCGACAACGAGCGCGACCTGCGCCGTGCGCTCAAGGGCGGCTGGTAAGCCCCTGCCCCCCGCCATGAACGAGTCTCAGCCGCTCCACGCCGGCATCGACCTGCCGCACGGCCGCATCGCGCTGCCGGCCTTTCTGCCCGACGCCACCTCCGGCGTCGTGCGCGCCGTCGACAGCGAAGACCTGCGGCTGTGCGGCATCCAGGCGCTGGTGATGAACACCTTCCACCTGATGCAGCACCCTGGCTCTTCCACCGTCCAGGCGTTGGGCGGGCTGCACCGCATGAGCGGCTGGCGCGGCCCCATCATCACCGATTCGGGCGGCTTTCAAGCCTACTCGCTGATCAGCGAAAATCCGCGCTACGGCTCGATTACCGAAGACGGCATCACCATCCGCCCCGAAAGCGGCGGGCGCAAGTTTCAGTTGACGCCCGAAAAATGTGTGCAGCTGCAGGTAGCCTATGGGGCCGATGTGGTTATGTGTCTCGACCAGTGCACGCATGTGGACGATGCCTTTGCCGTGCAGGAGGCTTCAGTGCGGCGCACGCTGGCCTGGGCCAAACGCTGCCGCTCCGAGTTCGACCGGCTGATGGCGCAGAAGCGGCTGCCGCCGGAGCAGCGCCCGCTGCTCTTTGGCGTCGTGCAGGGGGGCGGCGAGCCGGATCTGCGCGCCGCCTGCGCCGAAGCGCTGCTGGCGATCGGCTTTGACGGCTATGGCTACGGCGGCTGGCCGCTGGACGCCGAAGGGCAGTTGGTGGACGAGATGCTGCGCTGGACACGCGAGCTGATCCCGGCGCGCTTTCCCATGCACGCGCTGGGCGTCGGCCATCCGGCCAATGTCGCCGCCTGCGTGGCGTTGGGCTACAACATCTTTGACTCGGCGCTGCCCACGCGCGACGCCCGCCGCGGCCGCCTCTATGTGATGGTCGGCGAACCCGCCACCCAGCGCACCGATTGGCTGCGTTTTCTCTACGTCACCGACGACAAGTATATCAAGGCCGCTGAACCGGTGGACCCCACCTGCGACTGCCTCACCTGCACAAACTACTCGCGCGGCTATCTGCGCCATCTCTACCGCGCCAACGACGCCGCCTTTCAACGGCTGTGCACGCTGCACAATCTGCGCTTTATGAGCCGGTTGCTGCAGGCGCTGCGCACACAGGGGATGGGTGCGGGCGCATGAGCGAGCCGCTGCCGCCGCTGGAGCAGGTTGTGGCGACCGTGCGCGCCGGCGCCAAGTATGCGGCCATTGCCCCCGCCCTGGTGCGCAGCCTGGCGGCGCGCGAGCTGGCCAACGGTGCGCGCCCCAAAGAGGCGGCTAAAGCGGTCAAGAACAAGCTGCACCAGATCGCCGCCGCCTACCAGGTAGAAACCCTGCGCGGCGACGAATGGCTGACCGCGCTGGCGGACGCGCAGGCACAGGAGGCCGATCTGCGCCCGCTCTGCCGCACGCTGCTGGCGCGCCATGCCTCCACGCGCGAGCGGCTGCCCATCCTGGATGACTTTTACCGCCAACTGTTTGCCGGGCTGCCCCCCGTGCGCAGCCTGCTCGACCTGGCCTGCGGGCTGAATCCGCTGGCACTGCCGTGGATGCCGCTGGCCGCGGAGGCCGTCTACTGGGCCTGTGACATCTACGCCGACCAGGTGGCGCTGATCAACGGCTGGTTTGCCGCCGTCGGGCAGCGTGGGGAAGCCTGGCAGTGCGACCTGCTGGCCGGCGCGCCGGCGCGGACGGCGGATGTGGCGCTGCTGCTCAAGGCGCTGCCCTGTCTGCAGCAGGTGGAGCGCGAACTGGGGGCGCGCCTGCTCGACGCCATCGACGCGCCGGTGCTGATCGTCTCCTACCCCGTCCACAGCCTGGGCGGGCGCAAACAGGGGATGGCGCAGCAATATGCCGCTCAGTTTGACCAGTTGGTGGCGGGGCGCGGCTGGCAGGTCGAACCGTTTTATTTTGCCACCGAGTTGGTATTTCGCATTCGCCGCTGAGGGGGGAGATTGATGGCGCGTCCCAAGTCACCGCTGCTGGAACAACTGCATGACCTGGCGGGCGACCCTCCGGCGCAGGCCGCCTATGCCGTCACGCTGCTGGATGGCAAGCAGAGAAAAGATGTGATGCAGGCGGCGCTGGCGCTGCTGGCGGCGCGCCCCGACCCGCAGGCGCGCCAGCCGATCCTGCGCCTCTACGCACGCTATGCCGCCAACAAGGGGGTGCGCGACCAGGGCGCCTACTTCCGCCGCGCGCTGCTGGAAGCGCTGCGCCCGCTGGCCGTGCGCGCCGACGCCGATCTGCTGGCCGAAGCCGCCGCCACCTATGAGTTCTGGCCGCCCGACTTTGCCGAAGACGCCGTGCTGCTGCGGGCGTCGGCGCTGGTCGTGCTCAGCGAGGTGGACGACGAGCAGGCGCGCTTTCATGCCCCCCGCCTGCTGGTCGACCCCTATGTGCAGCCGATGTCGGGCGAGCCGGCGTTGACGGCGGCGCGCGTCCTGGGTGCGCTGGACGAGCTGACGGTGCTGTGGTCGTATGTATTCAGCAGCCCGGCGGCGCCTGTGGCCGAAGTCGGCGCCGAATGTCTGCGCCAGTTGGTGGCGCTGCCGCAGAGCCTGCTGCCGGCGGTATTGGCGCGCTTTGGCGAGCCGGCCACACCGCTGCCGCTCCAACTGGGGCTGGTGCATCTGTTGATCCATCACCACAGCGGCCCGTATGGCCGTGACTTTCTGCGACGCCGGCTGCTGGAGACGCGCGACGCCGACGTCTACCGCTATATGGCTATGAGCATGATCGCCTCCGGCCAGGAGCCGCTGCTGGCGGATCTGCTGGAACTGGCGCAGAGCAGCCAGAGCCGCAGCAAGCTGGAGATTCTGGCGGAAGCCTTTGACCTGCTGAGCCACCAGCCCTCCTTCCGCCAGGCGGCGGTAGCCATCCACCGCCGCTTGCAAGGCAAAGCAAGCGATCCATCCAACACCGGCAAATCCACCGGCAACCGACAAAGGGAAGAACCATGATCGCAGCGCAGAAACCGCCCATCAGCCGCCGCCAGGCCTGGATTCTGGCGGCGCGGCCCAAGACCCTGCCGGCGGCGCTCTCGCCCGTGGTGGTGGGGGCGGCTCTGGCCTATGCTGCCGGCGCCTTTGCCCTGCTGCCGGCGCTGGCCGCGGGCGCGGGCGCGCTGCTGCTGCAGATCCTCAGCAACTTTGCCAACGACTACTCCGACTTCTTCCGTGGGGCCGACACGCACGAACGGCTTGGCCCCACGCGCGTGACGGCCAGTGGGCTGATCCCGCCCAGCCAACTGCGGCTGGGCATCATCGCCGTGATTGCGCTGGCGGTGCTGGTGGGGCTTTATCTGGTCTGGGTGGGCGGCTGGCCGATTCTAGCCGTCGGCGTCAGCGCTATCCTGGCCGCGCTGGCCTACACCGGCGGGCCGTTTCCCTTTGGCTATTATGGGTTGGGCGAGCTGTTCGTCTTTCTCTTTTTTGGCGTGGCCGCCGTCTGCGGAACCTATTTTGTGCAGGCGCACAGCCTGACGGGGGCGGTGGTGGTGGCTTCCGTGCCGGTCGGGCTGCTGGTGACGGCCATTCTGGTCGTCAACAACTACCGCGACATCGAAACCGACCGCCGCGCCGGCAAGCACACGCTGGCCGTGCGCATGGGCCGGCGCGGCGCACGCATCGAGTATGCCCTCTGCCTGGCGCTGGCCTTTGCCGTGCCGCCTGTCCTGTGGCTTGTCTTTGACTTTGGCCCCTGGGTGCTGCTGCCGTGGCTGACGGCGCCGCTGGCCTTGCCGCTGGCGCGCAGCGTGGCGCAGGCCACCGACGGCCCCACCCTCAACCGCACCCTCGCCGGCACCGCACGGCTGGGGTTGATCTTCAGCCTACTCTTTGCGCTAGGCATCATTTTGTAGCAGCCGCCCGTCGCGCCAGACCACCCGGCGTACAGAACCGGGCTGCGCGCCCAGCCGCTGCAGTGCAGCGCAGAAGTGCGCCGCCGGCCCGCTGCTAAAGTAGCGGCTCTCCCCCATCCGGCTGTCACATGCTTCACCAGGCGCGCCCCCCGCGCCTGCCGGCTCCAGCACGCGC
The DNA here is from genome assembly GCA_038205395.1 of Caldilineales bacterium. Lineage (GTDB taxonomy): Bacteria > Chloroflexota > Anaerolineae > Caldilineales > Caldilineaceae > Fredericiella. The sequence goes on along the minus strand of JBBRBX010000005.1, from coordinate 5,243 downwards.
GCCACCTGGCGCGCCACTGCCGCCGACGGATCGATCACCCGCACCCGCGGGCCGCAGATCGTCTCCAGCAGCGGGCGCACAAAGGGGTAGTGGGTGCAGCCCAGCACCAGGGCGTCGATGTCGCGCGCCAGCAGCGGCTCCACCCAGCCGCGCAGCATGGCTTCGGTCTGCGGGGTCGCCAGCGCGCCCGCTTCGATCTGCTCGACCAGCCCTGGGCAGATCTGCGGGATCACCTCTACGCCGTGGGCGAAGCGTTCCACCACCGAGGCAAAGAGCGCGCCCTGGAAGGTGGCCGGCGTGGCCAGCACCGCCACCCGGCCCGTGCGCGACTGCTCCGCCGCCGGCTTGACCGCCGGCTCCATCCCCACAAAGGGGGTGGCGGGAAAGCGCGCACGCAGCGGATAAAGCGCCGCCGCCGAGGCTGTGTTGCATGCCACCACCACCACCTGCACCGGCTGCTCGATCAGAAAGTGCGCGATGGCCGCCGCAAAGCCACGCACCTCCAGCAGCGGGCGCGGGCCGTAGGGCACATGCGCCGTATCCGCCACATAGCGCAGATCGGCCCCCGGCAGCTGCTGGCGGATCGCCGCCGCCACCGACAGCCCGCCCACCCCCGAATCAAAGATACCGATGGTCGCCACAGCCAGGTTAGAGCGAAGTCAGAGCGAAGCGACGGCGCGCACGCTCAGTTCGTCCAGGATGGCTGCGGTGCGCGTGGCGCCGCAGCGCGTGACGCCCAGCGCCCGCACTTCCAGCAGCCGCTCCAGCGTGCGCACGCCGCCGGCCGCCTTGACCTGCACATGCGCCGGCGCATGTTGGCGCATCAGGATCAGGTCGGCGTCGGTGGCTCCGCTGGGGCCGTAGCCGGTCGAAGTCTTGACCCAATCCGCGCCCACATCGCCGCAGATGGTGCACAGCCGTATCTTCTGCGCGTCGTCGAGATAGCAGTTTTCAAAGATGACCTTGACCTTCTGCCCCGCCGCGTGCGTCAAGCTCGTCACCGCCGCAATCTCCTGCTCTACATAATTCCAATCGCCGCTCAACACCTTGCTGATATTGACGACCATATCCAGCTCTTCGCCGCCATCACGCAGCGCCTGCTCGGCCTCGGCCAGCTTGATGCTGCGGCAGTGGCCGCCGTGCGGAAAACCGATAGTCGTGCTGGCCTTGACGTTGGAGCCTGCCAGCAGTTCGGCGCAGCGTTTGAGGGAATAGGGCAGGATGCAGACGCTGGCCACATCATAGTGCAGCGCCAGCGCGATCCCGGCTTCCAGTTCCTGGTCGGGGATGGTCGGGTTGAGCAGCGAGTGGTCGATCATCTTAGCCACCTGTGCGTAGGTTACATCCATGCTACTCTCCTTTGCAGTTACGGATTTGGTTTTGTCACAAACGGCGCAAAGCAATCAAAGGTCTTGCGTCAGGTACTGGCGCAAATAGGCGTGGCTCTGCGCCAGCGCCGCCCTGCGCAGCGCCAATTCCCCTTCAAAGGCGCGATCCTCCACCTCTACACAGACCGGCCCGCGGTAGCCGCTGTCGCTCAACAGCGAGAAAAAGTGCCCCCAGTTCACATCCCCCAGCCCCGGCAGCTTAGGGGTGTGATAGTCGTTGGGATAGCCCAGAATACCGACCGCATCCAGCTTGTGGCGATCCAGCCGCGCATCCTTGGCGTGTACATGAAAGAGCCGATCTTTGAACTCGCGCAGCGGCGCTAAATAATCCATCTGCTGCCAGACCAGGTGCGAGGGGTCATAGTTGAGGCCAAAGCTGACGGAGGGGATGGCGTCGAACATGCGCCGCCAGACTGCCGGGCTGCGCGCCAGGTTCTTGCCCCCCGGCCATTCGTCGCGCGTAAAGAGCATGGGGCAGTTTTCGATGGCGATTTTGACGCCATGCTCTTCGGCATAGGCGACCAGCGGCTGCCAGGTGGCCAGAAAGCGCGGCCAGTTTTCCTCCAGCGACTTGCTGGGATCGCTGCCGATAAAGGTGTTGACCACCTCCACCCCTAGCAGTTCCGCCGCGCGGATGACGGCCTTGAGATGGCCCACGGCCACCTGCGCCTCACCTTCGTCGGCAGCCAGCGGGTTGGGGTAATAGCCCAGCCCGCTGATGGCGATCTTGTGGCCGTCCATCAGCTCGTTGATCTGCTGCACATCCGCTTGCGTCAGTCCCAGCACGTCTACATGTGTTACACCGGCGTAACGGCGCTCGGCCCTGCCCTGCGGCCAGCACATCAACTCTACACAGCCGTAGCCCAAGGCCGCCGCCAGCGACGCCACCTCCGGCAGCGACAGATCGGGCACTATTGCACTGACAAAACCAAGCTGCATGGGAATCCTCCTCTTATCAAGCTGCAACCGCGGATTTTTTGCGCAAAGTCTCTCCCCCTCGCATAATAATCGGGCTTGCCCCCTCATCCAATTTACTTTCCACTGATTTACTTTTTACTGATTTATTGCATGCAACGAAAGGAAACAGCGCATGGAATACGCATATCTGGGCCGCTCTAATGTCAAGGTCAGCAAGGTTTGCCTGGGCACGATGCAGTTTGGCCGCCGCACCAGCCAGGAAGAGTCCTTCGCCATTATGGACCGCGCGCTGGAAATGGGCATCCAGTTCTTTGACACCGCCAACGTCTACGGCGACCCCTCCGGCCATTCGGAGGAGATCATCGGGCGCTGGTTCCAGCAGGGCAACCGCCGCCGCGAGCAGGTTGTGCTGGCGACCAAGGTCTACGGCGGCATGGGCCAGTCCGGTCCGAACGAAGAGGGCGGCATCTCCGACTTCAAGATCCGCATGCAGGTGGCCGATTCGCTGCGCCGTCTGCAGACCGACCGCATCGACCTCTACCAGGTGCACCATATCGACCGCCACATCACGCCGGAAGAATTCTGGGGAAGCTTTGAGCGGCTCCAGCTCAAGGGCGACATTCTCTATGTCGGCACGAGCAACTTCCCGGGCTGGGGGCTGGCCAAGTATCAGGCCGCAGCCTGGAAGCGCGGCAGCACCGGCATTGTCTCCGAGCAGTCCATGTACAACCTGCTCTGCCGCTATCCGGAGCTGGAAGTGCTGCCCGCCGCCCAAGAATTCGGCATCGGCGTCATCCCCTACATGCCGCTGGCCGGCGGTCTGCTCACAGGCAAGAGCCAATCGGCTGCCGGCTCGCGCACCGAGCAGGTGGAGAGCGAGTACGGCATGAGCCTCAGCGACGGCGCCGTCTTCCGCGACTTCTCCGCCCTCTGCCGGGAACTGGGCGAAAGCGAATCCGTCGTCGCCATCGCCTGGACGCTGCACCAGCCGGCTGTCACCTCCGCCATCGTCGGCGTGCGCACCGTGGATCATCTGGATGGGCTGGAGCGGGCCGCCTCGCTGCAATTGGATGCGGAGACGCTCCAGCGGCTGGACGGCATCTTCGACATCAGCCGCAGCCGCCCGCTGCGCACCGGCGCGCCCGCGCCCGAAGCCTACGCCTGGTAGACGCGCCGGTTCCCTTTCTGTTGCGCGGCGGCTGGTTGCAACCCCGCCGCCGCGCGGCTACTGCGGCATTGCGCGCACGCGCTCTGGCCGCACGCGCAGCACGGTCGAATACCGCTGCGCCATCTCTTCATGGCTCATGCCTAGCATTTTGATGCCTTCGGTATATTTTTCCAGATAGGCTTCCCATTCCACCGCCGGGGCCGGCTGGTCATCCACATAGCCTTTGCCTGTAAAGACAGCCACACTGCCGCCGTAGGAGTCGGTGTTGAAGTTGAGCGTCACCGTGTCATGCTGCGCCAGGTTGCGCAGCTTGTGCGACTCCGGCTGCGTGTAGATCAAAAAGGTTTCGCCGTTCCAGTAAAACCAGACCGGCGTCGGCACAGGCGTCCCATCCGCCCGCACGGTGGTGATCCAGGCAATTTGTTCCGTCTGCAAACGTTGGGCAAGCGCTGCATCAAGCTCGACAGCCATCGTGATAGCTCCTTTGTGTGGGAGCGCCGGCAGGCGGCGCTCATTTCCTTTTGCGTTTCGCCCTTATCTTGCCACAAGATCGCCCGCCGCCACCACCCGCCGATCTGCCACCGCGCCGCTTGCGCTTGCCTGGCTGCGCCGCTGCTTGCCCGCCGGTTGTCGTTGTAGCCGCTGCCGCCATTTCCGCAGCGTTTACAACCGTTACAACCGTTGCAACCTCTGCAACCAGCCCTTCTGCGTTGGTTGTCGTTGTAGTCGCTTCTGCGATTTCCGCAGCGTTTACAATCGGCGCAACTTCTGCAACCGGCGCAATTTCTGCAACCGGCGCAACTTCTGCAACCGCAACCACTTCGGTTTCTGCGCTGGTTGTCGTTGTAGTGGTCATCTCTGCTGCCATTTCCGCAGCGTTTACAACCGCTGCAACCGCTGCAACTGCCTGCTCCTGCGCGTCGTCGGGCAGGCTGTAGACGAAGCCGCGCGGCCCCTGCCCGCACTGCAAGGCGCCGCGCCCGCACAGGTTCTGCAGCCGGTGGTAGAGGTTGCTCTTGTTCAACCCCAGCCGCACCGTCAGCTCGCCCAGGCTGGCGCAGCCCAACGCCGCCACGGCGTCGACCGCCTCCTGCTCGCGCAGGGTGAAGTGCGCGGCCGCGCCCTGCCTGCCGGCTGCCGCGCCCTGCCTGCCGCTCGCTTCCGGCTTCGTCTGCCAGCGGAAGTGGGCGGCGTCCCATTGCAGCGCCAGCTCGCGGTCGCTGAAGTCGCGGCCCACCAGCTTGAGCGTTGCCTCGTCCTCGTTGTGCCGCCGGTAGAGACCGAGCGCACAGTCCACCACGCCGCCCTTGGCCGTGCTGCCCAGGATGTCGTCGATGGGGTCGGTGTCGAGCGCAAAGCGGGCCGACTTGCGGTGGTGGTCCACCAGCAGCAGCGCCGCCTTGTGGTCCACCGCCATCCGCTGCAGCACCGCCAGCAGGCGCGTCATCTCCACCGGGTCCATCTGGTCCAGCCGCCCGGCGGCGCGGCTGAGGGTGTCCACGATCACCAGCTTGTAGCCTTTGTCGAAGGCATTGCGCAGGTCACTCAGCCCCTGCTCGTTGAAGGGCGACCACTCGGTGTGGAAGTCGGCGTCGCCATGCCGCACCACGTCCAGGGTGCAGCGGCCATCCGGCCCCAGCGTCTGCTTCTTGAGCCGGTCGGAGAGGCGGAACTCGGTGTCCTCCAGCGCCAGGTAGAGCACCTTGCCCTGCGGCACGCGCACGCCCAGCAGCTCGCCGCCGCTGTCCACCGCCACCGCCAGCTGGAGC
>JBBRBX010000004.1:0-86012 GCA_038205395.1 Caldilineales bacterium | reverse complement strand
AAGTTTCGGGTGGCGTTGGAAGCAGCGAAGGGGCAGCAGACGCTGAGTGAGTTGGCGGGCAAGCATAGCCTGCATCCGAACCAAATCAGCCAGTGGAAACGGCAGTTGCTGGCGGGAGGGGTGGCAGTGTTTGCTGGTCAGGGCAAGGAAGGGCAGCAAGAGCAGGAGGCGATGCAGTCGGAACTGTATGAGCAGATCGGACGGCTCAAGATGGAGTTGGAATGGGTGAAAAAAAAAGCTGCCCAGTTCAGTTGAAGTGCGGCGCAGCATGATCGAGCCTGCTCATTGCGACTTCAGTCTGCGCCGGCAGTGTGAATTGTTGGGGCTGCCTCGCTCGACCTGGTACTACCAGCCGGTGGGCGAGTCGGCGCTCAACCTGCAGTTGATGCGGCTGATTGATGAGCAATACCTGCGCACGCCGTTCTACGGCTGGCCGCGCATGACCGCCTGCTTGCGCCGGGCAGGACATGCGGTCAACCACAAGCGTGTGCAGCGGCTGATGGCGAAGATGGGGTTGCAGGCCATCTATCCCAAGCCCAAGACGAGTACGGCGGCCAAAGGACATACCATCTATCCTTATCGCTTGCGCGGACTCGCCATCAGCCGGCCCAACCTGGTCTGGAGTGCGGACATTACCTACGTGCCGATGCGCCAGGGCTTCATGTATCTGGTGGCGGTCATCGACTGGTTCAGCCGCTATGTCCTGACCTGGCAGCTCTCCAACACACTGGATGGCTACTTCTGTCTGGATGCACTCCAGCAGGCGCTGCAAAAGGGGCGACCGCAGATCTTCAACACCGACCAGGGCGCCCAGTTTACAGCCGATGCCTTCACGGCCTGCCTGGCAAGCGCCGCAATCCAGATCAGTATGGATGGCCGCGGGCGGGCACTGGACAACATCTTTATTGAGCGCCTCTGGCGCAGCGTCAAGTACGAGGACATCTACCTCAAAGACTACGCCGTTGTTCCTGAACTGGAAGCCGGATTGGCTGCGTACTTCCACTTCTACAACAACGAGCGGCCACACCAAAGTCTTGGCTATCGCACGCCCGCTGAGGTCCATTTCGCTTGAACGCTCATGCCGTTGTCGCTTTTCGTTCCACCTTATTTTCGTCGTCCCGTGGTCTTGACAACGGGGTCAATTATAGGCCTCTTGGCTGTCATCTCTCAACAAATTACCCTTTTCAATGCCTAAGCTAATTTCCACCGAACTAGATACACTACCTTCTCGTTTTCAGAGATGCACCCAGATCACATTAAGTGCTTTCTCAGTGCCGCCGTTGACCACAATGGCTACACCGATTACATCGATTGGCCGGCGTCTCTGCCAACTACTGTTGGACCGTATCAACGGCCAGTTTCCGCCGCCGCCGCAGATCTTTAGTGTAAATAGTCAGTTGCTGCTGCGCGCATCGACTGCGCCCGCACAAGCGGCGAAAGGAGGTGACCCCGCCTGAATCCTGTGCGCCGGCAAGCGTTTTTCGTGGTTCGCTCGTAACAACTATTTTATGTTCAATCCACTGGAGGGACAGATGTCATTCAAGTCTTGGCGTTTTGCGGTAGCGATTGCGCTGCTGGCGTTGCTTGTTCTCTCTGCATGCATGGCCCCAGTTGCGCCGCAGGCCCCTGCCGCAAGTGACGGTGGGCCGGCACGCCGCCAAGGTGGCTGTGCTCTGGCCAATCCAAAGTATGTTCGCCACCTACACACCACAGACGCATTCCGCCTCCGGCGAACGCACGGAGCACGATTTTAACACCTTGACCGATCTGCTCCTGCGCCTGCGCTATGATTTTGATTACCTGGACGAAGATATCCTGGCCGGCGCTCGCATTGAGAACGGATGCATTCACGTCGCGGAGGAACGCTACGAACTGCTCATTCTACCGCCCATTGCCTATCTAAAGATCAACACTGTCTCACGTCTTGAAGAATTTGTGAATGCCGGCGGGCGGCTGCGAGGCATGATTTTTCTGCCCGACCAGGCATTCAGTTCAGCGGGAGTCGTGAATATCGTTGCGCGCATGGAGGCGCTGTTTGGTATCGATCCTGTCGAGAGCCAGCGCGATTGTGCTGACCAAATCGACCTCACAGTACTGGAAAAGACCCATTCTCGCGGCGGTACCGCCAGCTTCCTGCGCAGCTACGCCCTTGCGCGTCAGCTTCCGTGGCGCCTTCAGGAACAACTGGGGCGGCCCGGTCACCCCGAAAGCCCCCATTTTGTCATCGAGACGGTGGGAGATGAGAACCGTTACTTCTTTGAGCCGGCGACCGGCAAGCGCCAAGAGATCAGCGCTGAAGTAGAAAGCGCACGCACCGCAGTGGCCGACGCCTTGTAGTGCGCCCTAAACGCGTTGCTAGCCCCAGATATTGAGCTCGACAACCGAGAGCTTTTCTGCTTGCATCGCGTCAAGGACGAGCAGGATCTCTATTTTCTCATCAATCCAACAAAACGTGCCCAAAGTGCGTGGATTGCGCTCCCCGGTGCGCTTCAGTTAAGCAACTGGGACCCAGCTACCGGAAACCAACGCCCGATTGCGCCCACAAGTCTGGAGGACGACTTTACCCGCTTTCAGGTGCGGTTGCCTGCGGTCGGGTCTTGTTTTATTCTGGCAAGCTCTGTCGGGGCAGGACACATCGTCGCAACAAATTTAGTGATTGAGCGCTTCGACGACGCCGTCATTCATGGCTATGGTGCAGTTGCCCAGGGCGAAGTTGTCGTCAAACACGATGGACAACAAACACAGTTGACTGCACCAGGTGTGGCGTCTGCTGCACTGCCGGCGCTTGATGGACTCTGGGAATTTGCCGCAGAAGACGCCAGCGGGCTTGTGATCGAGCACTGGTTGGCGACACCCGAAACAGCAGGGGCGCCTGCCGCGGCCTATGCTTCGCCCGACACCGACACGAATGGCTGGCTGCCCATGCGCAACGGCGCTTGGTCCTATCAACTGCCGGCCGAACCTGCGCAACCCTACCCGTTGCCGGTCTGGTTCCGCTGTACCTTTCAGATCGACCACATGCCTTCGCAGTTGGATGTGATCGTCGACGGCTTCAGTGGTGCGGAGTGGCGGCTCTTTGTCAATGGTCAGGCTGTAACTTCTCCATCGCGTCGCAGCACTTTTGACATCCAAATGCAGGCTGTAGCCGTCGGTGCGTATGTGCACACAGGCGAAAACATCTTGGCGCTGCGTCTAGTCGTGACTGCGGCCACTGACGGTCTACTGGATCTGCTTAAACTGGTCGGTGATTTTAGCCTGCGCCCACGCATCGAGGGAGGCTATGCGATCACGGCGCTCAAGCGCCAGCTACAGCCCACGTTCTGGACTGACCAGGGTTATCCCTTCTACTCCGGTCGCGGCGTATACCGGTGCTGGTTTGAGTTGCACGCTGATCTAGCCGGACAACGAATCTTCCTCGACGCGCCCGTTGTGGACGATGTACTGGAGGTGCTCGTCAACGGTGAGAGGGTCTCTGTCTGTTTGTGGGAACCCTATACGGTAGAGGTTACACGTTGGCTCCAGCCGGGTGAAAACCTGCTGGAACTGCGGATGGCGAACACGTTGATCAATCTCCTGGAGGGTGTGGTGCGGCCGTCGGGCTTGTGTGGCGTTCCACGTCTGGTCGCCTATCAGGACTTCAAGTTTGATAGACCGGCCTGCTGACGCCAGGCGCAGGCACTCAGATTAGAAACAGGTGAAGCCGGCTACATAGGTGACAAACATTTAGCAGGGGTAGTACACAGGTGTTTTATAGGCAATCTCCGCCTAAACCAATCCACCAAATTGCTTGTTCTGCCTGGTCTTCTTCAAGAAGTTATCCAAGCGCGTCTTGAATATGTCCGGCTGCCGCCGCATTTCCTCAATATAGCCAATGCGGATCCGTTGATACACTGCGGGAAAATTCTGGAAATTGCGCCAAGCCTCAGCGTCGACCTGCAGCGCCGCCAGTATATCGGGCGCAATGAAGAATGTTTCTAAAGATAGATCAGGCAGGCAGGCATAGCCCGCAGGCGTCATCAAACCTGCGGCAATCAAGCGCCTGGCGCGCTCCTTGTTCAATTCCGTCCAATGGCTGTTGCTCTTGCGCGGCGTGAAGCGCTGTGCGCTGTGCGCAGCATCCATACGCTTTCCAATGCCGTCAATCCAACCAAAACACAGTGCTTCTTCCACACTGTCCAGATAGGTCAATGCGGGGGCACTCTTGGGCATTACTAGCCAGATTTCTTTTTTGCCGGCATGGTGGATTGCAAGCCACTCGCGCCAGGATTGGCGTGTCTCCGCCATAAACGTTTCTGTAATATCCATGTGTGCAATTGTCTCACACTTCGCTGCGCCATCAAACAAGCCCTAAAAAAATCGACAAAAACTGATGCTTGACATCCATGACGCAATGCGTTATACTGTGGTTGTAACGCATTGCGTTATGAAATTGAAAATGGCTTGAAATGTTCAAACAGGTATGGGTAGCGGTGTTGACACGCATTGTGTTCACCAAATAAGGAGCGACGAATGATCAACGAGAAAATTAACGTGAATGTCGACCTGCGCAACGTGCAGGAAAAGGTCGAAGATAGCGTAAAGTCCAGCCAGGATATGAGCCGCAAGGTTATGCTGGCCAGCATCGGCATGTGGGGCCTGGCCTATGACAAGGCGCAGGATTTCTGGGGCGCCGGCGTAAGCTTGATCGACAAGGCCGAGAAGCGCGGCGAGATGCTTGAGCAGGAGTTCAACAAGCAGTTCCACAAGGTGCAGCAGCAGCCTGAAGTCAAAAAGGTTGTCGATGCAGTGGAGGACAGCGTCGATGTTGTCTCCAAAAACGCCAAGACCGTCGTGAATGAGGTTGAAAAATTCCTCGGCCAGTTCCAGGCTAAGGCCGAAGAAGTGGCCAAAGAAGTACAGATCGAGGTCGAGAGCGCTATGGAAGCCGTGATGCCCGGTTATGATGAGATGGCCGCCAAGGACATCGTTGTCAAACTGCCCGGCATGCCCAAAGAGAAGTTGATCGAGATTCGCGAGTACGAGGTCAAGGGCAAGAACCGCGTGACCGTGCTGCGTGAGATCGATGTGATGCTGGAAACCCCAGACGTGGTTGCTGCCTGATCTGGGTTCTCCTTTTCTCCTTCGTGGTGTGGGTTGAATAGGTTGTGTGAGACGAGACGGCCCCGGGCAAATGCCTGGGGCCGTCTCGTCATACGTACTGCCCCGACGCAAGGTCCCGCTCACCGATCCGTTACCAATTAGTCACTGAGCCGTCACGGCGGCGCAGATGAGGCGCTTCCCAGTAGTGGAAGTCGCTCGCCTGCGCGCGCTCTTCGTTAAATTCCACCCCCAGCCCAGGCGCATCGGAAACCCACAGCCGGTATTCCTCCTGGCGCATCTGGGTGGGGAACCAGTCAGGGTCAAAAAAACCCAGTTGTTCGGTGGGCGAAACGCGTGTCTCAAGCCAAGCAAAGTTGGGGACGGCGGCGGCAAAATGCGCCGTGGCGGCCGTACAGATTGGCCCCAGCGGGTTGTGCGGCATCAGGTCGATATAGTGGGCCTCGGCCAGCGCCGCCACCTTCATCGCTTCCGTGAGACCGCCCACGTTGCAGACATCGATACGCGCAAACTGGGTCAAGTCGCGTTCCAGGTAAGGCAGAAAAGCCCACTTGCTGGCCGCTTCCTCGCCAATCGCAAACGGAATCGACGTAAGCCGGCGCAGCACAGCATAAGCATCGGGCGTTTCCGCACGAATCGGTTCCTCCAAAAAGTCGAGCGTTCCTGCCGGCATGCGCTGGCAGAAGGAGGCTGCCTCCGCCACAGAGAGGCGATGGTGATAGTCGACGCCTAAAACAGGCCCAGAGCCAACGGCGGCGCGCACGGTCGCCAGCCAGTGCGCCGTTTCAGCAATAGAAAGGCGCGGCTCGAAAATCGACTCATCCTCGCCCTCAGCGTGGCCCGGATGGACGCCGGTGCGGATCGCCGGCCAGCCGCGTGCAACCAACAGCTGCACCTGCTCGACCAGTTCCGGCCCCATAAGCGCCGTCGTCGAGGCAAAACAGGGAACCCACTCGCGCTGCTTGCCGCCCAGCAGTTGATAGACCGGCACACCCAGCGCCTTACCGGTAATATCGTACAAGGCAATATCGATGGCGGCCTGCGCGGCCGTCAACACCCGGCCTCCCTCAAAATATTGGCTGCGGTACATCTTTTGCCAGAGCGCGCCGCTGCGCAGCGGGTCGCAGCCGATCAGCCATTCGCGAAAATGGCGGATGGCGCCGATCACCGCCTGTTCCCGCCCCGAAAGCCCCGACTCCCCCCAGCCGACGATGCCCTCATCGGTTTCTACTTTGACCACCAATTGGTTGCGCGAGCCAACCCAGACCGGATAGGTTTTAATGTCAGTAATTTTCATATGGTTGATCCCTCGTCGTTAAGCCCCTGCAACGCAGCTATGGCTTCAGCCATTTGGCCATCACATAGTCGTCAAACCAGCGGCCTTCAATTTGGATAGCGTTGTGAATGGTATTCTCCACGAGAAAGCCCACTTTAGAATACAACGCCAGCGCACGCTTGTTCTCGGTTTCGACGGTCAAGTCGAGCCGGCGCACCCCGGCGGCACGCGCCCAGGCTTCGAGCGCCGCAAAGAGTCGTGTGCCCAGACCTCGCCCTGTATAAGCTTCACGGATGCCGATGACGATGCGCAAATTATGGATCTGGTCGGAGCGGTCGGATCCGGACCAACCGGCAGTGGTGCTGAGAAAGCCGGCTAATTCCGACGCAATACCCGTCTCCTCATCGCTGGTCGCTGCCACCAGAATGATACGCTCACGCCCGGCCAGCAGTTCAGTGATGGCGGCGCGCCAGTCGGCGGCGCTCATACTGCCTTCGATCAGGTTGACGACTGGGTAGAATGATTCGTTGTACAACCAGGCCAGCAGATCAACATAGGAGCGAGCATCATCTACCGCAATAGGACGCACATATATAGCCACAGGCCGCCGTCTATCACCTGCCTCACGCCCTTCACTTGTCACCGCAGCGGCTCACCAATCGCCGATCAAAGCAAGCACTTCCTGGGCGACGGCGCGGCCCAGCTTGTAATGCTCGCCTTGCTCAAAGTGAATGCCGTCAAGATCGCTGGAACGAATGACGGCTGCGGTGTCGAGATAGGCGCAGTTGTACTGGGCAGCCATGGCACGATAGTGCTGGCCAAAGAGCAGCGACTTGGCCTCGGCGCCTTCAAACATTTCGGCAAAGGCAGTGAGGCGGGCCACGGGCGGCGGCGCCAACAGCAGCACCGGCGGGGCCTGGCCGGCACGCCCCGCTGCGCTGGCGGCAATGTCGTGCAGCAGGACGCCGATTCCCTGAGCAATGTCATAGGCAGAAAGCGAGAAGCGGCGCTTGAGATCATTGGTGCCCAGCATGAGTACGACCAGATCCAGCGGGCGATGGGTGGCAAGACAGGGGACAAGATAGTCATGACCATTTTTGAAGCCCTCAATCGGGTCGTCCCAGACAGTAGTGCGCCCGCTGAGACCTTCTTCAATGATGGTATAGTCCTGGCCGAGAGTGCTCTGCAGAACACCGGGCCAGCGGATGGCGTCGTCAAAGCGATCTTCGCTGGCGGGGTCATAGCCCCACGTATTCGAATCGCCAAAACAAAGAATGCGGCGCATGCATAAATCTCCTTGTACAGTGGACAGGGCATGAGCAGATTTGTGCTGATCAGATCGCAGCACAGTATACTGCCAAGCAGCGCGCAAACCAATAAACAGGTGCACTTCACAGATGCACTTCACCAGAGGAGAAACAATGCAATACCGCACATTGGGCAGCACGGGTATGGAGGTTTCGGCCATTGGCTTCGGCGCCTGGGCCATCGGCGGCTCCTGGGGAGCACAGAATGAGAGCGATTCGCTGGCGGCCCTGCATCGCGCCATCGATTTGGGCGTTAACTTTATTGATACAGCGGCCGGCTACGGCAACGGCAAAAGCGAGCGGCTGATCGCCCAGGTGCTGAGCGAACGCAGTGAGCGCGTCTATGTCGCCACCAAAACGCCCCCTCTGCCCGGCAACTGGCCGCCCAGCCCTTATGACGTGGCCGAGGAACGCTATCCCGAAGCTTATCTGCGCCAGAATGTCGAAGAGCGGCTGCACAATTTGCAGACCGACTGTCTGGACCTGCTGCAACTGCACACCTGGACACGCGCCTGGAACAAAAACCCCAAGCCTTTTGACGTCCTACGCCAACTACAGGCGGAGGGCAAAATTCGTGCCATCGGCGTCTCTACACCTGAACCGGATCAGAACAGCGTAATCGACCTGATGCGCAAAGGCTATGTGGACAGCGTGCAGGTGATCTACAATATTTTTGAGCAGGAACCGGCTGCGGAATTGCTGCCAACCGCCGCCGAAGAGGGTGTAGGCATCCTGGTGCGCGTCGTCTTTGACGAAGGTGTGTTGGCCGGCAAGTATACGGCAGAGACCACCTTTGCCGACGACGACTTTCGCAGCAGCTATTTTGCCGGCGACCGTATGGCGCGGGCCGTAGCGCGCGTGGATAGGATCAAAGAAGAATTGGCAGGCACGGACTTGAGTGCAGCCCAGGCCGCGCTCGGCTTTGCACTGGCTCATCCTGCCGTCAGCACCGTGATCCCCGGCATCCGCAATGTTGCCCAGGCAGAAGCCAATGCTGCGGCTGCAGATGCGTCGCTGACGGACGATCTGCTCCAGCGCCTGTACAAACATGCCTGGAGCCGCGGTTTCTGGTACGGCGGCAAGTAGGGCCGGCAAGGCGCTGAATGGTAGAATAAACAGCATGGATGGAGATGTGGAATTTCGCGCAGTCTGGGCTGGCAGATAAGGACGTACATCATGGCGGATTTAGTAGAACAACTGCTGCAGTTGCGCACGGAGGCGGAAGGGGCACTGGCTGAGGCCGTCACAACAGCCGGCACGGAAGCGTGGTACGCCACCTTTTTAGGGCGCAAGGGCAAAATGACGGTGCTGCTGCGCGGACTTGGACAGTTGACGCCGGAAGAACGGCCCCTGGTGGGCAAAACGGCCAATGAGGTGAAAACCGTACTGGACGCAGCCCTGCAGGAGCGGCAGACAGCACTGGCACAGGTCGAAATGGAAGCGGCCCTGGCCAGTGAAGGCGTCGATGTAACCATGCCGGGGCGGCGGCCACTTCTGGGCAAACTGCATCCCACCAACCAGGCCATGCGCGAGATCATCGACATCCTGCAGACCATGGGTTTTCAGGTATTTGATTCGCCCGAAGTGGAAAGCGATGACTACAACTTCGGACTGCTCAATTTCCCGCCCGACCATCCTGCGCGCGAGATGCAAGATACCTTTTTTACCACACAGAAGGACGTAATCCTGCGCACGCATACCAGCCCAGGGCAGATCCACGCCATGCGCCAGTATGCGCCCGCCCCGATCCGCGTCATTCTGCCGGGCAAGGTGTTCCGCAAGGAAGATGTCACCGCACGCTCGGAGATGATGTTCTACCAGGTCGAAGGGCTGGCGATTGGCCGCGGCATCACCTTTAGCGACTTGAAAGGCACGCTTCTCAACTTCGCCAACCAGATGTATGGCGCGGGACGGCAGTTCCGCTTTCGCAAGTCGTACTTCCCCTTCACCGAACCCAGCGTCGAGGTGGATGTAGACTGCGTCCTGTGCGGCGGCAAAGGCTGCCGTCTCTGCAAATACACCGGCTGGCTGGAGATTCTGGGAGCCGGTATGGTGCACCCTGTTGTGCTGCAGAATGGCGGCTATGATCCTGCCATCTTCAGCGGCTTTGCGTTTGGCATGGGGATTGAACGCCAGGCTATGAACAAATATGGCGTAGACGACATCCGGCTGTTCTACTCCAACGATGTGCGCTTCTTACAAAGAATATAGGGTAGGCGAGAAAGGACACCGAGTTTCTGGGCGAAACTCGGTGTCTTTTTTTAGCACCCAGCTCTTTTTTCGCCGCCAAAATGCTTTGGCTCGGATCTATATCCAAAAATAGACCCCAATAGGAATATTTTTACCTTTCCTGTGCAGTAGAAAGTTGTACAGTTTACCGCAAAGTGATATAAAATCTGTGCAAAACCATTGCAATTAAGGAGGAGATGAATGACGACCAATACATTGAGGCAAGGAATCCCGGCGGAACAAAGCCGTGATCAGGCGACCAGCGGTGACTACTGGCGGCAATTTGCAGTCATTGTGATTACCCTGGTGACGATTTCCATCAACGGGCTGGCCAATGCGCTGCCCATCAATGGTGTGCAGACAGGCGAGATTTCGGACAAGTATGTCACCTTGTTCACCCCGGCAGGTTATGTCTTCGCCATCTGGGGCGTGATCTACTTGGGATCGCTGACCTATATGGTCTACCAGGCGCTGCCCAGCCAGCGCACCAACCCGCGGCTGCGCGCCATCGGCTGGTGGTATGTGCTCGGCAGCCTGGCCAACACAATCTGGATCTTTCTCTGGCACCATGAACTCTTGTTGTTTAGCGTGGGGCTGATCGCCGTCCTGCTGGTGTCTTTAAGTATGGTTTATTTGCGGCTGGCGCCGGCGCGCAAGCAGGTTACACGTGGTGAATGGTGGACGACGCATCTGACCTTTAGCATCTATCTGGGCTGGGCGACGGTGGCTACCGTCGCCAATATAGCCACCTACCTGGTTTCCGTAGGCTGGGACGGCAGCTTTTTGGCGCCGGCAGTGTGGACGGTGATTCTTCTGCTAGTCGCGACGGCGCTGGGGATGATCTTTCTCAACCGCTGGCGTGACGTGGCTTACACGGCCGTACTGATATGGGCATTTATCGGCATTGCGGTGAAGCAAAGCGACGTGGCGCTGGTGGCGTGGACAGCGGCAGGCCTCGCTGCGCTGTTGACAGTGCTGGCAGTAGCCGCTTTTGTGCGCGACAGAAGCCCGCGCAGCGCGTGAGCAAGGACAGGGGGGCTGCAGCCTACTTGTGTAGGCTGCGGCCCTTATCGATTGGCGGGAAAATAACTCTTAAGAGCGTTAACGGACGATTTTAATTTCCCACTTCATTTGAAGGGTAAGCATGATGAGTCAAAATATTGTAGTGATCGGGAGCGGCTTTGGCGGCCTGGCAGCGGCGGTGCGGCTGGCAGCGCGCGGCCACCAGGTGACGCTGTTGGAAAAGCGCGACAAGTTGGGCGGGCGCGCCTATGTGTATGAGCAGAACGGCTTCAAGTTTGACGGAGGCCCGACGGTCATTACCGCCCCTTGGCTGTTTGATGAAATCTGGGAATTGGCCGGTCGTAATCCGCACGACTATTATCAGCTTGTGCCGATCGACCCCTACTACCGCATCTTCGACCACACGGGGCGCTATCTGGACTACAACGGTGACCACGAATTTATTCTCAGCCAGATCGAGAAGTGGAACCCGGCGGACAAAGAAGGCTACACCCGCTTTATGGCCACCACCAAAGAAATTTTTGATTCGGGCATGGCGCTCATCGACAAACCATTTTTGCATGTGAGCGACATGCTCAAGGTGGCGCCCGACTTGATTCGTCTGCAGTCGTATCGCAGCGTCTACGGCTATGTGAGCAAGTTTATCAAGGATGACTTTCTGCGCCGCTGCTTTACCTTTCACCCCTTGCTGATCGGCGGCAACCCGCTGGATGCCGCCTCGCTGTATGTGCTGATCCACTATCTCGAGCGCGAATGGGGTATCCACTACGCCATGGGCGGCACAGGCTCCATCGTGCAGGGCTTCGGCAGGCTGCTGGAGGAGATGGGTGTGACGGTGCGCACTAACACCGAAGTCAAAGAGATCGAAATCGAAAACAAGCGGGCCACGGGTGTGCGGCTGGCGGACGGCACGCTGATCAAGGCGGATGCCGTGGTCTCCAATGCAGATGTGGCGTGGACTTACTTAAACCTTATCCCCAAAGCGCAGCGGCGCACCAACAGCGACTTCTGGGTCAAGAGCAAGCAGTACAGCATGTCGCTTTTCGTGATCTACTTCGGCACCAAACGCAAATACGCAGGCGAAGGCAAGCTGGCACACCACAACATCATCCTGAGCGAGCGCTATAAGGGGCTGCTGCGCGAGATTTTCGCCAACGTGGATCTGCCGGAGGACTTCTCGCTCTATCTGCATATGCCCAGCATAACCGACCCAAGCATGGCCCCAGAAGGGGGCGAGGCATTCTATGTGCTGTCGCCAGTGCCGCATCTGGGCGCCAACATTGATTGGGCCACGACGGCTGTGCCCTACCGCAACGCCATTATGCAGTTCTTGGAAGAGAACTATCTGCCCGACCTGCAGGCCAACATTGTAGCCGAGCACTATATCGATCCACTGCACTTTCAAAACGACTTGAACAGCTATTTAGGATCAGCCTTCAGCGTGCAGCCGACACTCCTGCAGTCGGCCTGGTTCCGGCCCCACAACCGGTCGGAGGACTTTGACAACCTCTATTTTGTGGGTGCGGGGACGCATCCCGGAGCTGGACTGCCGGGCGTGCTTTCCTCGGCTAAGATTGTGGAGGGGTTAATCGGCTAAAGCCTGTGCTGACGTATCTCTGGCCCGGCAGCACTACAACCGGATCGCCACCGCTTCCGTCATGGCCGCCAGACCGTCACTCTGAAAGATCATGCGCGCCCGCTGTGCTGGATTCTGCAGGCGGTCCAGGCGCGTCCAAATCGGCGCGAGCAGGCGCTCTTCACCAAAGCCGCGCGCACGCAGGCCGGTCTGGGCCTGCATGACAATTGTGGTCAGAAAATCGGGAGCGGGCTGCGGCGCGCGCAGCCCATATTGGGTGGCCTGTTGGTGATAAATGCGCAGCCGCTCCCAATAATCGCCGCCCAGAATATTTTGGATGTAAGCGAGGATGGGCAGCGATGCTTCGGCCAGCCCCAGGATGAGCGCGGCGGCAGCCATCTGCTCCCCCCAGGGCTGTTGGCAGGCGGGGCGCACTTCGAGCGTGCCGTAGGCGGCGCGCAAACGTGCGCTGTTCCAAATATAGTGGTCGTGAAAAAGAAACGCCTGGAAATCCGGCCCATTGGCGGCAAGATGCGCCGAGAAAGGGCGTGAGTTGGGCAGCACTTCGCCTCCTTCGCGCACGATAAGATAGGATGCCTGTGCCAGCGTGCGCACAAAATCGTGCAGGCTGGTGAACGGTGCCGGCGGCATGCCGTGGCGGTGCTCGTTGGCGCGGATGGCGGCCATCACCCCTTCGCGCGCGCTGCAGAAGGAGCTGAGCTGGGCGGCATAGACGGGTGAGTTGGCGCACAGCGCAATGATGACAGGCGCCATCAGGTTGCCGTAGTTGAGCATGTGCAGCATTTCGTCGCGGCGGATGGCGAACTGGAGCTGGTCGGAGGCGGTGACGGTGTACCAGAGCCACGGATCGCCCATGGCGCGGTAAAGGCTGAGATAGCGCTGCTTCGGCGCCATCAGGCCGAGCGAAGGCGGAGAGGCCGGCTGCACGCCATAGCCCAGCACACGCCAGCCAAAGCGCGCAGCAGCGTGCACGAGACGGCTGACCGCGGCCTGGATGATGGCCTCCACTTCAAACAAATGACGGCAGGGCCGCGTGTTGATTTCAATGGTCCCCAGCCCCACCTCTAAGGCGTAGCTGTAGTCATATCCCTTGAGGCCCACGATAAAGGGTGGACGCCCAGCGGAGGCCAGCCCATACTCGGCTTGCATATCGTCCGCCTCCAGCAGCACATTCCAGAGGCGGCGCATATCCACCGCTTCTCCGCGCTGGCCCACGATAGGAAATTCCGCTTCGCGCCCGACCGTGCGGGCGCCGGGGAGCGACAGCGGAAAAGAGGCGGCGAAGCGGTCGGCGAGGCGCGCGTAGACAGGCTCCAACGATCCATCGCGTGTAACGTCCAGAGGCAGGCTAGGGTTCATAGCGACCCTAGTATAGCAGGGGTCTAACGCAGATGGCGGATCAATTGGGGCAGTTCGGAGAAATGGCGGCAGATGGCGGTCGCATGCGTTCTGGCGCTGCCGCGGTCGACGACGCCGGTGTAGAGGATGCTGTGCATCCCCACCGAACGAGGGCCGGCGATGTCATTGCTTTCGCGGTCGCCTACGTGCACAAACTTTTCCGGCGGCAAGCCAATCGCTTGCGAAGCGTAACGAAAAACTTTGGGCGACGGCTTAGATGCGCCCACTTCGTCGGAGAAAATCATAAAGCGGAAATAGTGGCCAAGCCCCTGCTGGTAGAGCAGATGGCGAATCCCGCTGCCGGTGGTGTGGATAGCATCTGAAATAATCCCGAGGGTGTACTCTTGGGCCAGGGTTTGCAGCGCCCAGTGCACTTTGGGGGCGAAGGTGGGGGCGATACGCACCTCCATGGTCTCGATTTCTCGGCTCAACACATCGATCTCACGCAAAAGACGGGCATAACTGCCGGGCGCAGAACCGAGGCCAAGACACTCATAGGCAAAGCTGATGCGCTGGCGCACACTTGGCGTGCGATGGTGGGTCTGCCAGTCATAGCGGAAGCGTTCATTTGCCTGGCGATAGGCGTCGGCGGCGCGCTGTGGGGCGATGTCGGAATAGTGGCTGCCGATATGTGCGACAAATAACTCGATGCGCGCATCCGCCTTAGAAGGCAGACCTAGTTGTTGGCGTTTGGGTTCATCCGAATCATCGACGGCGATGGTGTCCCAAAAGTCAAAGGTGATGGCATTCATCAGACATGAGAGCGCCATGGGGAGAATGCAATCCTCTCCCCACGACAAACCAGCAGCTATTCAGGCAGGCGAGCCGGACGATAAGGCGTATCGTCGATATCGGGTGCGGGCGGTGGTGTGGTCGGAATTGTCGTCGCCGGCGTGGGCATAGCGGGCGGAGGTGCGGATTCACGGCGGAAAGGGCTGCGGAAGGAGCGGCTGGTGGTGGCGGGGGCCGGTTGGGGCTGCCCCACCTGACTGGGAGCTGGTCGCCCCGTCACACTCTGCCCTGTCATAGTCTGGGTGGTGGTGGCCAACTGCGGCTTGGCTGCTCCGATGGTGGCCTGCCCTGGGACAAAGTTGGGAGCGGCCGTATGCGCCGGGCGCTGCTGCGCCGCGCCGCAGAAGACACAGATTTCCCATTCATTGCGCACCAGGTTGCTGCAATTCGGGCAGCTATGCTGGAGTTGGTTGTGACAGTTGGGGCAGTAGACCCAGGCTTCCTGCACAGGCACACCACAGTTGTGGCAGGCTGCCGTCTGCTCCAGCTCGCGCAGAAGCGCCTCCTCCTCCAACGCGCGATCATAGACATCCGCCAGTGTGGCTTTGGGACGGATCATCATATAAAGCATGAGGCCGATCAGCGGGAAGATGACGACCAACGCCACAGCCAGCAGAATTACCAGCCAATCGCGCGTGCGCTGACGGATATCATGAAATGTCCAGATGCCCATGGCAATCCAGAAGGCAAAAAGAAAGGCGCCGAGTGCGGCAACAATGATGCCGGCGATGGTGCCTATTGTGTTAATCAACTCCGGTGACATGCAGTTGCTCCATAACCGGGCTAGTACTGACCGGGAACATTCTAACCGGGAACGTGCAGCCCGTGACGGCGCTGCTCCATGACAAAATCACGTCGATTATAGCCCATTGGGTACTGAGGGCCAAAAGGGGTACACCGTAAGGTTGTAGCAAAAAAAGCGTTTGACAGTTCAATTTGCACATGGTATAGTCCCGCTCCAGTAACAGCAAGGGTGCACGGCTGCCAATGATGGCCCGAAGCGAAATGTTACTGTCCACAGAAAATGGTTGGCCGGCTATATAGTGTCCTCGCCGGCCTGGCGGTTCCGAACCGCAGCAACCGATTCTGTTACATCAATTGCGCAAGCAAGTTCCGTTAATCAAGTTCCGTTAACCATAATGTACTTCAAAGGAGATCCGATGAGTAGGCGTCTTTCTACGATGGGCGTAGCCCTGTTGGTCATTGCTATCATCTATTCAGCCTGTGCGGCCCCTGCCGCGGCACCGGCAGCCTCGCCGGAGCCGGCGGCCGGCGCAGCAACGGAAGTTGCGGCGACCGACACGGCGACCGAAGCTGCGCCTGCCGCAGATGCTGCGGCCCCTGCAGCGCAGACCGGCAGCCTGCTGGACACCGTCAAATCGCGCGGCAAGATCGTCTGCGGCGTCAACAACCAACTGCCCGGCTTTGGCGTCGTCGACCAGACCGGCAGCTATGCCGGGTTTGACATCGACTTCTGCAAGGCAGTTGCTGCGGCGGTGTTGGGTGACGCCGGCGCAGTAGACTACAAATACGCCAGTTCCAATGACCGCTTCACGCTGGTTAAGACCGGTGAAATCGACGTGCTGTTCCGCAATTCCACCTGGACCACCACGCGCGACAGCGCCGAAGTCGGTATGGAGTTTATGCCCATCAACTTCTATGACGGCCAGGGCATGATTGTGCGCAAAGACAGCGGCATCGCCTCCATTGAAGACATGGATGGCGCGACCGTCTGTGTGCAGAGCGGCACCACGACTGAGTTGAATCTGGCCGACTATTTCCGGGCGCGCGGGTTGGAATTCAACCCGGTTGTGTTTGAAGACAACGACAAAACCCTGGCTGCCTATGACGAAGGCCGCTGCGACGGCTTCACCACCGACAAGTCCGGGTTGGTTGCCAGCCAGACGAAATTGCAGGTTCCGGAAGACCACACCATCCTGGCCGACACCATGTCCAAGGAGCCGCTGGCGGGCGCCGTTGCGCAAGGCGATTCGGCTTGGGCGGATGCAGTGCGCTGGGTAGTCTTTGGCCTGATCCAGGCGGAGGAAAGCGGCGTGACCAGCGCCAACGTGCAGGATATGTTGGCGAGCGAAGACCCGACCATCAAGCGCCTGTTGGGCGTTGAAGGAGACCTAGGTTCCAAGTTGGGCTTGCCGAACGACTTCATGGTCAAGGTGATCGAGCAGGTCGGCAATTATGGCGAAATTTGGGACCGCAACCTGGGGCCGGATACGCCTTTCAACCTGCCGCGCGGCCAGAATGCACAGTGGGCGGATGGAGGTCTACTCTACAGCCCACCGTTCCGCTAGAGATGGGCGGTGAAAGCTGCCGGATGCTGTTGGCAGTCCGTTGTGCCGTGAGGGGGTGCATGAGCGCCCCCTCACCCTCTTAATCTCAACCCTCTTACACAAACATCTAGCCCACTTATGGCCACCACAGTACTGCCCAACGCCAGACCGCCCTTCTACCGTGACAGCAAGGTGATCGCCATCATTCTGCAGATCATCTTTGCCGCCGCCGTGCTGCTGCTGGGCTGGTCGTTGTATAGCAATATGATCTCGGAACTGTCCAAGATCAACAATACATCCGGCTCGCCGTTGAGTTGGAATTTTTTGGGGCAGACAGCAGGCTTTGCCATCTCCGAAGGACCAATCTTTCGCCCCGAAGAGAGTTACTTCCGCGCCTTCTTGATTGGATTGGCCAACACCATTCGTGTCAGCGTGGTGGGCATTATTCTGGCGACCCTGCTGGGCGTACTGGTCGGCGTAGCGCGTGTCTCCAACAACTGGTTGCTGGACAAGCTGGCGCAGACCTACATTGAAATCTTCCGCTCAACCCCGCTGCTGGTGCAGTTGCTGTTCTGGTATTTCGGTGTTGTAGCGGCGCTGCCCAACATCGATCAGGCAACCGAACTGTCCAACCTAGGCTTTTTGTCCAATCGCGGCATTTTTCTCACCTGGCCGTATTTGAGCCAGACCGGCGCGCCGTGGCTATGGTGGCTGCTGAGCGGCCTGGTGGCCGGCGTAGTGACGGCCTGGCTGCGGCGGCGGGCGCTTGAGCGCAGCGGGCGCGTGGGCGGTGGCTTTTTGCTCGGCCTGATCGTCTTTATCGCCGTGGCGGCCGCTGGTTTTGTCTTTGTCACCAATGCAGCGCTGCTGCCGGAGACTGTAGCCTATGATCTACGGCGCGGCGATCGCGGCACCCTCTACATTGACGCCAATGACAACCAGCGCTATGACGCGGGCGTAGACGAGACGCTGGCCTATGTGCCGATTACCCTGCTGGATGGCGACGGGCAGCCGCTGGGCGAGGAGTACACCGACGGCAACGGCGATTTTCGCTTTTTTGACCTGCCCGCAGGGGAGAGCCTGAGCTGGCGCACTCCCTCGCCGGTGGTCGTGAGTGAGCCGATGCGCCAGGGCTTTAATTTCCGCGGCGGCTTGAGCCTGACGCCGGAATTTGCCGCACTGCTGCTGGGGCTTGTCATCTACACCGCATCCTATATTGCCGAGATCGTACGCGCAGGCATCAACGCTGTCCCGCACGGGCAGTGGGAAGCCAGCCGCGCCCTAGGACTGCCGACCGGCAGCATCCTGCGCATGATCGTGCTGCCGCAGGCGCTGCGCGTCATCATTCCGCCGCTGACAAGCCAATATCTGAACCTGATCAAAAACTCCAGCCTGGCGATCGCCATCGGCTACCCTGATCTCTTCTACGTGGCTCGCATCATCGTCAACCAGTCAGGGGCAGAGGTGCAGATGATCCTGGTCGTGATGGCCACCTACTTGTCGATCAGCCTGATGGTCTCGGCGCTGATGAATTGGTACAACCGGCGGGTCGCCATTGTAGAACGCTGACGGGAAAGCGCGACGGACAAGCAATTATGACAACAGAGCTGCAATCGGGAACATGGGTCAATTCAAAACCACCGGCGCCGGCGCAAAAGCCGCCGCGCAGCGAGGTGGGGGTGCTGGGCTGGCTGCGCGCCAATCTCTTCAGCAGCGTTGCCAATAGCATTCTCTCGCTGCTGACCCTGCTGTTTGTCTACTATGTGGTGAGCGGGTTGGCGGGCTGGCTGTTGACGGCTTATTGGGAACCGGTCTGGGCCAACCGCAAAATATTTGCCGTCGGCCCCTACCCCATCGACCAGGTGTGGCAGCCGGCGGTGGTGCTGCTGGTCGTCAGCCTCTTGTTCGGCGTCAGCGCCGGGCGCTGGGGCAGCATCATGCGCAATCTGGCGATTGGGCTGGGTGCGCTGCTGGGTGTGCTGGCGTTGGTGCCGCTGGGAATGCAGGCACAGTTGCTGATGGCCGGCGCGCTGGCGCTGATTGTGGTGGGCTATCTTGCCGGCCTGAAAATGCCTTTGCGCAGCAGTTGGCTGGTCTGGGCTTGGGTGTTGAGCCTGCCCTTTACCTTTATTATGCTCAAAGGCGGCGTGGAGATGCCGGCGATCGGGCTGGTCTGGTCGTTTGCGCCCTTTGTGGATTCAGCGCTTTTCGGCGGCCTGATGGTGACGATGCTGCTGGCGGTGGTCGGCATCGCTATGAGCTTTCCACTCGGCGTATTGTTGGCGCTGGGGCGGCGCAGCAGCCTGCCGGTCATCAAGGGCTTCTGTGTCGGCTATATCGAACTCATTCGCGGCGTGCCGTTGATCACCCTGCTGTTTATGGGGGCGACCATGCTGCCGCTGTTTTTGCCGGACAACTGGGGCAACCCGTCAGCGCTGATTCGGGTGATGGTAGCCATTACGCTGTTCAGCGCAGCCTACTTGGCGGAAAATGTGCGCGGCGGGCTGCAAGCTATTCCTAAAGGACAGTATGAAGCGGCGGATGCGGTGGGGTTAAGCGGTTTCGACAAGCTGCGCTTTATCATCCTGCCGCAGGCGCTGACTAAGGTCATCCCTGCCATTGTCGGGCAGTTTATCGGCCTGTTCAAAGATACGTCGCTGGCGTCGCTGGTGGGGCTGCTCGAACTAGTCGGCATCGGCAAAGCGGTCATCCAACAGCCGGAGTGGTTGGGTACGCCGGGGGGTGTGGCGCGCGAGGTGTATTTGTTTATTGCAGTCGTCTTTTTTATCTTCAGTTTCGGTATGAGCACTGCCAGCCGCCAGTTGGAAAAACAACTGAACGTGGACAAGCGTTAAACAAAGGGGAGCAGACAGCGATGGCTGGTCATGCATTGCAGGAAGACATTATCGTATGTCGTGACGTGAACAAATGGTATGGCGACTTTCACGCACTCAAAAACGTGAGCCTGGCCGTCAAGCGACAGGAGGTGGTGGTCATCATCGGCCCGTCGGGTTCGGGCAAATCCACCTTTATCCGCACAATCAACCGGCTGGAGGAGCATCAAAGCGGCGACATCACTGTGGACGGCATTCCGCTCACGCGCGACGTGCGCAACATTGAGGCGATCCGCATGGAGACGGGGATGGTCTTTCAGCAGTTCAACCTCTTTCCCCACCTGACTGTGCTGGAGAACATCACTTTGGCGCCGATCCATGTGCGCAAGCGCAAAAAGCAGGAAGCCCAAGCACACGCTATGGAGCTGCTGGAGCGGGTGCAGATCCCCGAACAAGCGCAGAAGTATCCGGGCCAGCTCTCCGGCGGCCAGCAGCAGCGGGTGGCAATCGCGCGTGCGCTGGCGATGAAGCCGCAGATCATGCTGTTTGATGAGCCGACATCGGCCCTGGACCCGGAAATGATTCGCGAGGTGCTCGAGGTGATGGAAGGGCTGGCCCTGGAGGGGATGACGATGGTAGTCGTCACACATGAGATGGGCTTTGCGCGCGGGGTGGCCGACCGCATCGTATTTATGGACAGCGGGGAGATTGTGGAGATCGGCACACCCGACACCTTCTATTCCAACCCGCAGCACGACCGCACCAAACTGTTTTTGCAGCAGATTTTGCAGTAGCAAGCCGTTGCAGCCATGTCTGTCTCCGGTAAAAAGCTGAGGCTGCCATCCGCACGGATGGCAGCCTCAGAAAACAGCCGGCGCGGCACCACGGCTGGTGCCGGCTCGCTCAGCCGCCGGTCAACGTGCGCCGCATGTTGCGGTATTCCTCTTCGTTAATCTCGCCCTTCGCAAAGCGCATTTCCAATGCATCCACGGCAGTCGATTGCGCCGACTTGTCGTCTCGCAAGGTGCTTTGGCTGCTGCGGGGGGCCGAAAAGCTGCGTGCAGCCCACACGATCAAGAGCACAACCCCAATGGTGGCCAAGATCATCCAAAACCAGCCACCCATCCAGCCACCCATGCCATACCCATAGTTCCACATCATCTTCAAACTCCTTTGCTGCAACACATCGATCTCTACCCTACCCCTCTTCTCTGCCGCAGACAAGCGCAAAAGCCATCGTGGCAAATAGGCAATATGGCGTAGTCACGCCTGCGTACACGACACATCTCCCGATAGCAGCCCAACAGAATTACTTATAAACCAACAGGCGCAGTGCATTTAGGACGACCACAATGGTGCTGCCCTCATGCAGGATAACGGCGCCGCTCAACTGCACAACACCCAGCACAGATGTCAAAATCAGCAGGCCAATCACGCCCAAAGCGATCGCTACGTTTTGCACAATAATGCGCCGGCTGGCGCGGCTGAGACCCACGGCAAAGGCGAGCTTACTCAAGTCGTCGGCCATCAGCGCCACATCGGCAGTTTCGAGCGCCACGGCTGTACCGGCCCCACCCATCGCTACCCCCACCGTCGCGGTAGCCAAAGCAGGAGCATCGTTGACGCCGTCGCCGATCATGGCCAGTGGGCCGTACTGCCGCTCCAGCGACTGAATGGCGACCAGCTTGTCCTGCGGCAGCAGACCGGCGCGCACATCGGTCATACCCACAGCCGCGGCGATCTGCTCTGCAGCCGCTCGATTGTCTCCGGTCAGCATGACAAGCTGCGCAATCCCCAGCCGGCGCAACTGCTGAAGCAGTGCAGCAATGCCCGGTCGCGGCTGATCCGCCAATGCCAGCACACCGGCCATACGTCCACCGGACGCCACCAGTATCGTACTCTTTGCCTGGCGTTCCAGCGCCTCGACAGCAGCCGCCAACGCGGGTTCTATCGGAATGCCGCCGGTTTCTTGGAAGAACGAGAGCGAACCGATCTGCACCGGCAGGCCGTCAACCTGGCTGAGCAGCCCGCGCCCGGCTACATTCTGTACAGCCTGCGCGGCGGGCGCAGCAATTCCACGGGCCTCCATTGCCTCCACCACCGCCTTTGCCAGCGGATGACTTGACTGCTGCTCCACTGCGCCGGCCAGACGCAGCAACTGCTCTTCCGTCAGCGGAGCAACCGGCAAAACATCGGTTACACGAAAGCGCCCCTGCGTGAGGGTGCCTGTTTTATCAAAAGCCATGGCGCGCAGCCGCCCCAGATTTTCGAGATGGACGCCGCCTTTGATAAGAACGCCATTGCGCGCAGCTTGAGCAATACCGGCCAAGACAGCGGCGGGCGCGCCGATTGCCAGCGCACAAGGGGAGGCGGCCACCAGCAGCAGCATGGCGCGGTAAAAGCTATCGCTTAAAGGCATCCACCCCAGCCAAGGCGGCGCCACAATCACCAAGGCAACAAGAAGCAGGACAGCGGGTACAAACCAGCGGGTAAATCGTTCCGTGAACTGCTGCGTCGGGCTTTGTTGGCTTTGTGCTTCCTGCACCATACGCAACACACGCGCCAACGTATTGTCAGCGGCCAGGCGGGTCACGCGCACGTCCAACGCACTCTCCTGATTCACTGTGCCGGCAAAGACCTCATCGCCAACCACTTTTGTCACCGGCACACTTTCGCCGGTGATAGCCGCTTGATCGACAGCGCCGGCCCCAGCCGCCAAAACGCCATCCACAGGAATCCGGTCACCCGGCCGCACCACGACAATATCGTCAAGCGCCAGCGCCGCAACGCTGACAGTCTCAACGGTTCCGCTGCGCCGCACCTGGGCAGTTTGTGGCATCAGCGCCCCCAAAGCATTAACGGCGCTGCGTGCTCGATCCAGGGCATAATGTTCGCCGGCATGGCCTAAGGAAAAAAGGAAGAGCAGAAAAGCGCCTTCGGCCCACTCCCCCAGCAGGGCGGCGCCCAGCGCAGCAGCCAACATCAGCACATCTGTATCAAATCTACCGCGCAACAGACCGGGTACAGCATGCGTGGCAATATCCCAGCCACCAGCCAGGTAGGCCAAGAGATAGAAAATCAAGGCGATTTCTGAGGGCAAACCTAAAAATACAGTCCCCAGCCAACCGGCAGCGAGAAGCAGACCGGCCAAAGCAACCAACGCCAGTTCCCAACGAGTTTGGATCCAATGAGGGAGAAAGGCCGGCGCACCTTTGTGTGCGTGCTCTTCGTCTGCGCCGGCTTGGGAGGGGGTGGGCACAGCGTCTTCAGGGGGCAGCGCTCTAGCTCCCCAGCGCTGGATGACAGCATCGATTTGGGGGCGGGTAAGCTGCTGTGTGTCGTAAGCAACAAAAATCAAACCCGCCGCATAATTTACGCTGGCATGCAGCATGCGGGGCAGGGCTTGCAGCGCCTGCGCCAGCACATTGGCGGCGTCGGCGGCATCCAGCCCGGTGAAGGGGAACTGCTCATGGCGATAGCGAGCGCTGATCTGTGCGCCGGCTTCGCCGGCGATCCGTTCGATCTGGGCCAATGAAACGAGATTCGGCGCATAGTGGATGCAAAGTTCCGCTGCACCATTGGTTGTAACGATATGCGCTTCTTCAACGCCACGCATATGATTCAGATGGTCGGTCAGCAGTCGAACACACTGATCACGGGCATCGATTGTGGGTAGGACGATAGGTAATTCAAGCTTTAATTTTTGCATAGGCTCCTGAGCCGCAAGCTATAGACATTCAGATAAAGATCCGTGCTTCTACTCTGGTGAGCTACTCGTTCACGCGTCAAGAATCATTATCTGAACATCTATAGAAATCAGGTGGTGCATAGTCTCCAACAAGAGCACTAATCATGGCTGACATGATCCACCCCTTGATGGAACAGTTGGTGAACATGATCGTCGAGCAGCGAGTAAAAAACATGTTTGCCCTCCCGGCGCGCGGCCAGGATGCGCAGTGTGCGCAGCAGTCGTAAATGGTGCGAAACAGCCGGTTGGCTCATTGCCAACAGCAGGCAGAGATCACCCACACACAGTTCCGCATGCGCCAGCAGCCCGACGATGCGCACACGAGTCGGGTCGGCTAAAGCGCCAAACAGTTCTGCGGCGTGCGTGGCGGTAATACCATCCAGCAGGTGCTGCTGGGCAACCAGCAGCAAATCCGCATCGGCATGGCTGGCAGCGCAAGCAAGTGTCTGTCCCATTCTGATTTACCCCCAACACATAAACATATGTTGATATATAATCTAGCAGAGATGGTCAACGAAATCAAATCCGTCCCTCAAACAGTCTAGGCATAATTGCGCATTCATGCCTGCGCAATCGCCACGGTGCCTTTTCCCGAGTTAGGCAGTAGACTCCTGGTTCACACATGTGCGCCGGCTGCCACCGGCGGATGCGTGTGTGACTCGATAACACTGACATAAAAGTGGAGACATTTTATTTTGGCTACGAACAAAACCATTTTGAATCGCGGCATCAGCCGGCGCCGATTTCTGATCCTAAGCGGCGTGGGGCTGGCCGGCGCCGGACTCAGCGCCTGCTCCAGCTTGCCCGTACAACTGCCGGCGCAGCGCAACGCAGGGGCTTCCCCAGCCACCACCCAGGCCGCTGCCACAACAGTTTCCACTCCGGTGGATTTGGAGATTGCGCTGACGGCGCAGCCAAGCATGGCGGCAGTACTACCCGGTGCGGCGACGCCGGTGCTGTCGTACACGGGCGCCGTGCTGCAAGGCGACCCGGCGGCATTGCAGACGCTGCCCGGCAGCTATCTCGGCCCCATCATTCGTGCGCAGACGGGACAGCGGGTGCGGATTCGATTTCAAAACCAGCTTGCAGAAGAGAGCAACATCCACTGGCATGGCTTGATTGTGCCGCAGAACATGGACGGCGGCCCGCACGATCTGGTGGCGGCGGGCGGCGAGTATGTATACGAGTTTGAGGTGCGCAACCGCGCTGGAACCTACTGGTACCACCCTCACAAACACGGCAGCACCGGGCCGCAGGTCTACCAGGGGCTGGCGGGGTTGTTTATCGTGAGCGATGCCGAGGAATCACAGTTGGGGCTGCCGGATGGCGAGCAGGATATCGCGCTGGTGCTCCAGGATCGCAGTTTCCAGGCCGACAACCAGCTTGTCTATTTGGCCGGCAACGCAATGGCCGGCAACGCAATGGCCGGCAACGCAATGGGCGGCATGATGGATCAGATGATGGGCTTCTTGGGCGATCGCATCTTGGTCAACGGCCAGGCCAATGCCGTGCTGCCCGTAGCCACGCGGCCCTATCGGCTGCGTCTGCTCAACGGCTCCAATGCCCGCATCTACAAACTGGCCTGGAGCGATGGCCGGCCGATGACGGTGCTGGGCACGGATGGCGGTTTGCTGGCCGAACCGCTGACGCGCCCCTATGTAGCGCTATCCCCCGGTGAGCGGCTGGAAATCTGGGCGGATTTCAGCGATCTGGCGGAGGGCGCCGAACTGAAGCTGCAAAGTCTCACCTATGAAGGGGTGGAAGCGGCAGGGGCAATGGGCGGGGCAATGGGCGGCATGATGGGTATGATGGGGTCGCAGAGCGGCAGCCTTGCCAACGGCGCGGCCTTTGATGTGCTGACCGTACGTGCCGAACGCAGAGAAGAGGTCACGACCGCACTGCCGGCGAGCCTGACACCGTTGGCCGCGCTGCAGACAGGTGACGCCATCAACAGCGCACAGCCGCGCCGCTTTGTGCTCGCCATGAACAACGCCATGCAGTGGACGATCAACGGCCACACCTTTGAGATGAACGCCGTGGCCCCTGAAGAACAGGTGAAGCTGGGGACAACCGAGGTTTGGGAGTTTGATAACACGCTGGGCGCCGCCGCAGAGCTGATGGGTCAAGGCGGTGGTGCACCGATGGGCGATTTTATGGCGCACCCCATGCACATTCATGGCGTGCACTTCCGCGTTGTACAGCGCGAGGTGGATGAGGCGCAGCGCGCCGGCTGGGACACGCTGCAGCCCGGCTATGTCGATGAAGGCTGGAAGGATACTGTGCTGGTGATGCCAGGCGAACGGGTGCAAGTGCTGGTCTCTTTCGACAACTACCCCGGCCTGTTTGTCTACCACTGCCATAATCTGGAGCACTCGGACACCGGCATGATGCGCAACTACCGGATTGAAGAATAGCGGGAAGAATAGCAAGCTATCGGAATCGCTTTATACTGTGGGCGCCGTCACCGTGACGGCGGCGCCCTGGCCGAGGGCGCTCTCTATCGTCACATGCGCGCCCACCAACTGCGCCCGTTCCTGCATCCCCATCAGCCCGAAGTGGCCGCTGCGCGCCAAGGCTGAGCGGTCAGCGGGCAGGCGAAAGCCGATGCCGTCATCGCAAATGGTCAGCCGCACCTGCTGGGGCGCAAAGACGATTGTCACCTCCACCTGCGCGGCTTGGGCATGGCGGCGGGCATTGCTGAGCGATTCCTGCGCAATGCGGTAAAGCGCCAGTTCGACATCAGGCGCGATGCGGCGGGGCGCACCAGCCACAGTAAAGCCGGCGCCCGCCTCTTTGGCCAACAACCCAAGCGCGGGCGCCAATCCTAAATCCTCCAGATAGAGCGGACGCAAGGCGCGGCTGAAACGCCGCACTTCGCCGGTTGCTTCCGCCACCATACGATGCAGATCCTGCATACTTTGCTGCACCGTGTCCGGTTCATGTTCGAGCAGACGCTGCAGCTTCTGCACTTTATGGTCGAGGGCGGTCAATGTCTGGATCGTTTCGTCATGCAGTTCACGCGCCAGCCGCGCCCGTTCTTCTTCTTGGGCACGCGTCACTGCGTGCAGATAGCTTTGCAGCCCTGCCTGATAGCCTTGAATCTGCTGCGCCATCTGATCGACAGCCTGGCGCAGATGCTCGATCTCGTCGACGCCGCCCACCGGCTCCCCAGCCGCAGCAAAGTCGCCGCCGCCGATGCGGCGGGTGCGTTCGCTGAGTAGGCGCAGCGGGCGCACGACCAACAGCAGGCCAAACAGCAGGGTGAGAAACGAGACGGCGATGGCGATCAGCAGCACAAACGGCGTCAATTGCTCCAGCAGGATCGGCGGCGCGCTCAATCCCTGCCACGGCTCGCGCAGCAGCAGCCGCCAATCCGTGCTGGGGACAGCGGCATAGGTGACGGCATAATCTTCGCCGCCGCTGCGCACAAAATAGGCGCCCGACTCGCCGGCGGCAGCGACAGCGGCATCCAGCGCAGCCGCACTCTGGTCGCCGGCCTGATACAGCAGACGGCCCTGGCCGTCGATCAACACCAATCCGCTGCTGTGCGCCGGGCCGTACAGCAGCAGCCCGCTGCTCTGCACCACCTGCGTGATGGGTTCACCGGCCACCAGCCAGGCAGCTTGATCGGGTATGCCCACCTGCCAAATCACCGTAGCGAGCTGCGCATCATCAGGGATGACCACAATCAACCCAGCATCCTCGCCGGCGGCCGGCCAGGCAGCGACTGCCGGCGCACCCACCCAAGTAGGTGGGGCCGGCGCGGCCCCCAATAGCTCGCCCTCCAGCCCCAGCAGCGCCAGTTCCGAACCAGCCAGCAGCTTGCCGGCAGTCGCCAGGTGCGAGTTACGCATGGCGACATCGCTGTAGTCATGGCCCAGCAGTTGGGCGGCAGCTCGCATGCTCACCGTTTTGCCCTCCAACTGCGAGCCAACCGCATTGGCCATCAGCGTGAGCAGACGTCTGTTTTCTTCGCCGGCCAGTTGGCGCATGGATGCCTGATGGGTGCCGACGCCGGTGAGCGAAAAGAGGATCAGCAGGATAGTCAGCGGGGCTACTGTCCACAACAGGACTTGCACACGCAAGCTGCGCAGATGCAGCCGGGAAAGCAGCTTTGTCATGTGCGCCGGCCTAAGATGCCGCGCCCGGCAGCTTGATCAGCCCCAACTGCAGCGCTTTCGTCACCGCCTCGGTGCGGCTGGCAACCTGGAGCTTACCGAAGATATTGGCGATGTGGCCCTGCACCGTGCGTTCGCTGATATGCAGGGTGCGGCCGATGCCGCGATTGGTTGCGCCGCTGGCCACCATGCCCAGCACTTCCAGTTCGCGTTCGGTCAGCGCCTCCACCAGTTCAGCCGCTGCGCTGGAGGTGTTGAGGTGCGTCATCAGCTTATAAGCGGCCTCACGGCCCATTGCCATCTGACCGGTGGCAACCGAGCGCACGGCGGCGACAATTTGAGCGGCCTGGGCGTCTTTGAGCAGGTAGCCGCTGGCGCCTGCCTGCACAGCCGCCACGACATAGGGTTCATCGTCATAAGAGGTTAGGATGAGCACGCGCACGGGCAGCCCCTCCTGCTGCACCCAGGCGGCGACATCGATGCCGCTGGCGTGCGGCATCCGCACATCCAGAATAGCCACATCAGGCTGGTGTTCCTGGATCAAAGATTTGGCCGCGGCGCCGTCGCTCGCCTCCGCCACAACCTGCATATCGGATTCGTCTTCTAAGAAGTCACGGATGCCCTGCCGCACAACAGCGTGGTCATCCGCCAACACAATGCGTATCACAGTTTTGTCCAGACCAACAGGGCGGCCGCCAGCAACAGCAGGACAGCCAACAGCAGGGCGGTAGTGATTGCGCCATGATTTATCATACTAAAGAGTGCCTCGCTGCCCATAATCTTGTTTCTATCGCCGGCTGGGCAAACGGTACATAGCCAGACAGCAGCAAGTATAAAACAAAAAAAGGCGTTGAGAGCAGCGCCATTTTACCCAGAGAGACAAGCAATAATGCCTGAATGGGCGACAAATCCTCTATTCCTGCTGCCACCAACGGTCAGGGTTTGTCACTGCACACAGCGCTCGTGGCTGTCGTGGGGGCAACTATGACCACAGCCGCCTCTTCACCGTCAGGCATGCAGGTGTGCATGGATTTGCCGCCGGCGGCCTGTGGCGCCGCCGCGCATCAGCCGCCTTTGGCTGGCCGGGATTAAGGTGAGGTAGGAACAGGCGTACTTTCGGCCTGGCTGCGGCTGACTTGCGCGACAGGCGCCTTGATCCACTGGTCAAAAAGAGGAACAAGCGACGGATCGGGCAGGTCGCGCAGGGCCGCCAGCCACGTGGCCGTGTCGACGATGCCCCAGCGGTGGGTGGTGAGATAGTTGTGCAAAAAGCGGTCGAAGCGGCGCGTGCCGATAGTGTCGCGGATGCGGTCGTAGAACAGCGCACCCTTACCATAAACGATGGTCTCGTACTGCGTGCCGTTGAGAAAGCTGGCCACCGGCTGGTCAACAGCCACATCCTGGCCTTTGGCCCGCAGACCATCCAGCGGCGTCTGCCAGCGTTTGACCTGAAATAAACCGGCGTTGCCCTCGCCGCGCATTGCTTCCATGTAGAGTTTCATTGAATATTCGGCTAACGCCTCATCCAGCCACGGTTCATTGACGGGATCGTTGTGCACAATGTTGTACCACCACTGGTGCGCCATCTCGTGCGCAGCCAGCAGTTCCAGATTCTCGCGAAAGCGCGTATAGAGTTCGATACCCAGCAGCATCAACTGCGGGTATTCCATGCCGCGGAAGGAGGTGGGGGCAGGGGCCACACGCATATCGGTGAAAGGATATTCGCCGAAATGATCGCTGTAGATGGCGAGCGACTGCTCTGCATATTTGAGCACAGCCTTGCCCGCCGCTTCCTGGCCAGGCAGGTAGTAGCTGGTGACGCGTGTGCCATACACTTCGCCGCTCACGGACTGGAACAGCGGGCTGGTATGCAGTATAAACTCGCGCGAGGGGCCGGTCACAAAGAAATACTGCGCCGTCGGAGAAATCACCCCCGTATTCTCCACCCCTGTGCTCACCAGCGTCACACTGAGCTGTGTGCCACTGGTGACGGGCGTCCAATCGGCAGGCAGCGTCAGCGTCACCGCAAACAGCGAAGCCACATTAAAAGCGGCATCGCCGCGCTCGCTGCCATCCGCCAGCCACCAGCGGCCGGAGCCGACAGCAGGGCCGGGTTGGTAGACAGCCAGAGACGGATAAAAGAGCGGCAAACTGATCATCTCTTGCGAACGGCCAAACAGGGCATAGACGCTGGATTGGTTTGTCCACTGCGGGATCTCAAGCCGCCAGCTCAACTGCACCGTCGCCTCCTGCTTGGGCAGCAGCGGGCGGTCCATGTCCACACGCAGCGCAGTATTGTCATTGGTGTAGTCAAAGGTTGCCGGCTTGCCGTTGACCAGTGCGCTCATCACCACAAGATTGCCCCCATAGTGCTGCAGCATGGGGTAGAGCCGGAACACGATGCGCGGCCACGGGTCCGGGCTGCTGTTGGGCACAACAATCTGCGCCGTGCCGGTCAGGATCAAGCTCTCGACATCCAGTGTGGCGCTGATGGCGTAGCGCGGCATAAACGCCTGCATGTCGAGATCGCTTTGAAATTCGCTTTTGAGGGCAGGACGGTACAATGCCAGCGGGTCAGCCTCAGCAGGAGCGGAGGAGGAGCCACAGGCCGCCAGCAGCAGCGAGCCGGCGGAGATCAAGAAGGCGCAGACGCCCAGCAGGAGCAGCCAGCGCGGGGCAGGGTGTGGGGAAGTGCAGCGGGTAATCATTGAGGGGCAATCATCGAGAAGAATCATCGACAGAAGGTAAGGTTATCCACTTCTACAATGGGGTCGCCTATGCTATGCTTTGGTCAGTGGCGCAGCCATTTTGTTTGATATGCATGTTGACATCTGCCATTTTGATGCCAGTTTGAGGTAGTCTACCGCCTTTGTAGCATTTTTCGTGCAAGTTGGCAAACACAACCTGTTCCCAGCAAGCACGCCGGTCTTGGGGCAGCAGCCTGGATGCTGCTGAAGTGTGGCAATTGAGTATGGTTATTTAGCATGGCAATGACCTATGTATTGTTGATTCGCCACGGCGAAAATGAGTACGTATCGACGCACAAGTTGGCCGGGCGCACAGCCGGTGTGCGCTTGAATGAAAAGGGCTGCCGGCAGGCGCAGGCGCTCGCCGTCTATCTGAGCGAACAGCCGATCGCCGCCGTCTATTCCAGCCCCCTGGATCGCTGTATAGAGACAGCCGAACCGTTTGCTGCCCAGCGTGGGCTGCCGCTTCAGGTCGAGCCGGGTGTGGTCGAGGTGGACTACGGCGACTGGCAGGGGGCGGACTTGCGCGAACTAGGGAAACTGCCGGAATGGACGCAAGTCCAACACTATCCCAGCATGTTCCGCTTTCCCGCAGGCGAGACATTGCGTGAAGTGCAGGCTCGCTGCGTCGCAGCCGTCGAACGGCTGCGCAGCCTGCACCCCGATCAGGCAATTGCCGTTTTTACCCACGGCGATGTCATCCGCACAGTCCTCGCCCAC
Source organism: Caldilineales bacterium (assembly GCA_038205395.1). GTDB lineage: Bacteria > Chloroflexota > Anaerolineae > Caldilineales > Caldilineaceae > Fredericiella. The sequence continues at coordinate 54,838 of JBBRBX010000004.1, read as the reverse complement.
TACCTTGGCGTCCCATTGGATCTGTTTCAACGGATCGCAATTGCTACGGCGTCGGTAAGCGTGCTAGGATTCTTTGACGGGCGCCCTATGGTCTTGGGGATGAACTACTTGGCTGAACTGCCCAAATTCGAGATCAAAAAGCACGAAGCAGGCAAGGACGACACCGAGCCTCATGCGCCGAATGGGAAGCCTGCGAACGCTGCGCAGCAGCAACAAGGCGCACAAGGCCCCGATCTGGGGTTGCCGGGCGTCTGATGTGTGAGAATAACCATGACTTGTTCTAATTGGCCCACCGAGTGTATATGCTATGTCTGAGTTTACGCACGACTTGAATCCTATTGATCAGATTGTCGCTGATGCCATTGGCGAGCCGGGCAAACGCACCTTCTTTTTGCAGGGACGCGCCGGCGCCGAGGTAGTCAGCCTTGTGCTGGAAAAGCAAGAGGTCAGCAGCCTGGCGGTGAGCGTACTGCAACTGCTGGAAGAATTGGAAGGCAAGTATCCGGACTTGCCGCCGGCTGCGCGCAGCAAGAAGATCTTGTTTGCCGATGAGCCGTTTGAGCCGGCATTCCGCATCGGCCAGTTGATGATCGGCTACGATGAGGATGAAGACACCGTCTGGCTCATTGCCAAAGCGTTGATCGTGGACGAACAAGGCGCGGTCGTGGACCCCGACAGCAACGAGGTGCCGAGCGTACGTTTTGTCGCCACGCGCGAGCAGATGCGCACCCTGGGCGATCACGCGCTGGAGGTGGTAGCCAAGGGGCGACCGCTCTGCCCGCTGTGCGGGCGGCCGATCGAGCGTGCCGGTCACTTCTGCCCGCGCACCGATGGCCATGCAATGCCAATCGTTCTATGAGCGTAACGCTGAGCGAAGAGCAGGCGCTGGAAATCCTCCGGCGCGGCCCCATGGAAGAGAAGGGACTGTTGCCCTATAGCTCCAATCACAGCTTTCTCGTTCTGGTGCACGAGGACGAGATGAGTCTGCCTGCGGTCTACAAGCCGCAGCGGGGGGAGAACCCACTGTGGGATTTTGAGTGGGGCACGCTGTGCAAGCGCGAGGCCGCCGCCTACCTGGTAAGCAGTGCACTGGGCTGGGGTCTGGTGCCCTCCACGGTTTTGCGCGAAGGCACGCGCGGGCTGGGCAGCGTGCAACTGTTTATCAACCATGACAGCGACGCCCACTATTTTACCGCGGCGGAAGATGCCCGCTACAACGCCACATTTCGGCGGCTTGCACTCTTTGACTACGTCATCAATAATGCAGATCGCAAGAGTGGCCATTGTCTCGTCGGCGCCGAGGAACGGGTGTGGGCAATCGACCACGGCATTTGTTTCCACACCGAGTACAAACTGCGCAGCGTCATATGGGAGTTTAGTTGTGAGCCGATCGAGCCGCCCCTGCTTGCGAATTTGCGCACATTCAGCGCGCAACTGGCTGGCGAAGAGAGCGTTACGGCGCGCCAACTGCGGGCGCTTTTGAGCAAGCAGGAGTGGGCAGCCTTACGCAAGCGTGTGGATCAACTGCTGCGCCGAGCCATTTACCCTGCTCCCATCGCGCAGCGGCGCAATTATCCGTGGCCCCCCATCTAAACGGCTGATGCAGCTTAGCGTACTGTCCCTGGAGGTCTTGTGAAAGCTGTCGTGATGGCGGGTGGCGAAGGCTCCCGTCTGCGCCCACTGACGATTGGGCGTCCAAAACCGATGGTGCCTGTCGTCAACAAGGCGGTCATCGGCCATATCTTTGACCTGCTCAAGCTGCATGGCATCACGGAAGTCATTGTCACGCTGCGCTATATGGCTGCGGCGATCCAAGACTTTTTTGACGATGGCAGCAGCATCGGCATGAAGCTGACCTACTCCGTCGAGGAGCAGCCGCTGGGAACCGCGGGCAGCGTCAAAAATGCCGCGCGCTATCTGGATGACGAGACCTTTCTTGTCATCAGCGGCGACTCGCTGACCGACATTGATCTGCAGGAACTGGTGCAGGCCCACCATGAGCGTGGGGCGCTGGCCAGCATCACCCTGACGCGTGTGCCCAATCCGCTTGAGTTCGGGGTCATTGTCACCGATGAGCAAGGCCGCGTCACCCAGTTTCTAGAAAAACCCAGTTGGGGTGAGATTATCTCCGACACAGTCAACACAGGCATCTACGTGTTGGAGCCGGAGGTGCTCAATCTGATCCCCGACGACACCCCATATGATTTTGCGAGCGAACTCTTTCCGCGTATGTTGGCGGACGGCCGCGCGCTGTACGGCTATGTTTCCGACGGTTACTGGTGTGATGTCGGCAACATCACCGAATATTTGAAAGCCAATTCCGACGTTTTATATGGCAGGCTGCGGCTGGCGCAGCCCATCGGCGCCCATCTGGGCGGCGGCATCTGGGTGGGCGAGAATGTCGAGATTGCGCCCAGCGCACAGTTGTTTGGGCCGATCTATCTGGGGCATGAGGTCAAAATCAAGGGCGACGTACGCATTTATGGGCCGGCCGTCATCCGCGACTACACCGTCATTGATAACTACAACCGCATCGAACGCAGCGTCATCTGGCGCAATAATTATGTGGGCGAGTCGTGCGAGCTGCGCGGAGTAATTATCACGCGCCAGTGCAGCATTAAGGCGCATGTCGTAGCCTATGAAGGGGTGGTCATCGGCGACAACTGCGTATTGGGGGAAGGCAGCGTGCTCCACCCCAACGTCAAGCTGTGGCCGCACAAAGAGATCGAGGCAGGCGCTACGATCAAGGACAGCATCATCTGGGGCAACCAGGGTCGGCGCGCCTTATTCTCACGCTTTGGCGTTTCCGGAGTCGTCAACATCGATCTGACGCCGGAATTCGCCGCCAAGCTGAGTGCGGCGGTGGGGGCGGCGCTGCCGAAAGGCTCCTATGTCGCCATCAACCGTGACGCGCACCGCAGCGCACGTATGTTGAAACGCGCATTGGTGAGCGGGCTACCCGGCACCGGGATCAATGTTTGGGACTTGGGCAACGTAGCCATTCCGGTGCTGCGCCACTTTGTACGCCAGCGCAAGGACACCTCGGCAGGCATCCATGTACGGCTTAGCCCCTTTGACCAGCGCGTGGTGGATATCCGCATCATTGACAACCAAGGGTTGAACCAAAGCAATTCCGCTGAACGAATGATCGAGCGCAACTTCTTCCGCGAGGACTTCCGGCGCGCTTTTCTCAACGAGATCGGGCTGATCGACTATGCGCACCAGCCGATTGCCGTCTACACGGAAGACTTTATGCGCCACGTCGATGCACAGCGCATCCGCGACTTTGGCTTTAAGCTGGTGACGGACTATTCGCACGGCCTGGCCGCCGATACGTTGGCGGACGTGCTGACGCAGATGGGGGTTGATGTCGTGCCGCTCAACGCCCGCATGGACGAAAGTAAGCTGGCCATGCTGCAGGCCGAATTCAAGGCCAACCAGGAGCGGGTGGGCAAGATTGTACAGGCGCTGGGGGCTAACCTGGGCGTCCAGTTGGATGTAGGCGGCGAAAAAATTTTTCTCGTCGACGAACAGGGCCACATGATCGACGACATCACGGCGGCGGCGCTGATGATGGAGTTGGCCCTCTACGCCCATCCGGGCCGGCCGGTGGCGGCGCCCGTCACCATGCCCAATGTCTTTGACACCATCGCCAACTGGCACGGCGCACGCCTCTTTCGCATCACGCAAAATCTGCATGGCCCCATGCACACAGCCTCTTATATCGGCGTGCTGATGATTGCCGACGGCGCCGGCAGCTTTATCTTTCCCGGTTTTCAGCCCGCAGTCGACGGCATGATGGCGACTGTGCGGCTGCTGGAATATCTAGCCATCCGCAAGATGTCGTTGAGCGCCGTGATTGACTATCTACCGAAATTTTTCCTCGCTCAGGAGACGGTGGAGTGCGCGTGGGAAGCCAAAGGGGCCGTCATGCGTATGCTGCTCAACCGCAACCTGCACCGCCAGGTGGAAAAAATCGACGGCCTTAAGATACACTTGAGCGAAAGCGAATGGGTGCATCTGTCGCCCAACCCGGAAAAGCCGCGCTTTGAGCTGGTGGCTGAGGCGGAATGCAATGAGCGCGCACAGCAGTTGGTGGCGGAGTACCGTGAGATGATGGCTGAAATCCTGCACGAGATCGGGATGGATGGCGCGGAGAAGAAAAAGGGCGAGTAAGCGCATGGCGCAGCGGACGCAGTTGGAGCTGCACAGCCAGGGCGCAGCGGAGACACAGGCCGCCGGCGCAGCCCTGGCGCTGCACATGCGGCCCGGCCAGGTCATTGCCCTGCACGGAGAGCTGGGAGCAGGCAAAACCACCTTTGTACAAGGAGTGGCGCTGGGGTTGGGCGTCCGCAGCCGCGTTGCCAGCCCTACCTTTGTTCTGATCAACGAGTATACCGCCGGCGGCGTGCGCCTGGTGCATGTGGACACCTACCGGCTGGGGGCAGCGGCAGCCGGTGAAGCAGCCGCAATCGGGCTGGAAGAACTGCTCGACGCCGGCGACGCAGTGGTGGCGATTGAATGGGCGGAACGAGTGGCGGCTCTGCTTCCCGCCGACCATCTGCTGGTGGAACTGCAGTATGGCGCTGGGGAAGACGAACGGATCATCCGCATGACGGCTACGGGCGAGCAAAGCGCCCAGCTCATTGCCGACAGAGAGGACGCAGATGACCCACTCTCTTGAAAAATTCTTTATCGACATGCATACCAATCTCACCCAGACGCAGGAGGTGAGGGGCGAAGAGATGGCCGCTGCTTAGCGCGTCCACCCCAGCAGATACGTCACCCCGATCGGCGACAGTGGGCTGCGCACCCGCCCACTCTCCCACGTGTAGGCATCTCCATGCAGTTGCTCTGTCAGTGCCCGCAGTTCATCCGGTTCATATGTGCGCAAGCAAGAGACAATCCCATCAAAGCATAAAACGGCTGGAATGATCGGGATGATATAGGTCCAGAAGAAGCGCGACCAATGGCGAGGGCGCAGAAACGGCGTAACAAGCCACGCCAGCAGCGGCAGCAACAGCATGACCGGCAGCGCCCAAATGCTCCGCCGCGTCTGTTCAAAGATGGCGATCGGCTGTTTCTGATCCACCGCATTTTGCAGGATTGCCTGGGCTGTAGCGGGTTCAAAATGATGAAACGCAGTAAAGAGCGTGCGCAGCCCCGGCATATCCGCCGGCAGCTGCGTAGCGTCGACCGGCGTAGCGACAAAGGTGACGTTGGCCGGTCTGCCGCCCATCTTACTGTCGCCACTCTCGCTATTCTCGTTCTCGCTGCTCTGCCGGTTTGGAAACAGATCGGTCAGCAGCACTGGCGTTGAGCGCCCACTGCGCCGCTGCAGCCGCGGGGCCAGGCTCAACCACGGCCCCGCCCCACCGGAACAGAGATCGACAATCTGCCGGCTCCCGCCGGCCATCAGCACCTTTTCCAGCAGCGGCAGCACAAACCGATACTGCTGAGTCAGGTTGGCAATCGCACGCAGGCAGTCCGTCGCCCCGTCACGAATCTCCGCCGGGCACCACGGCTGCTCGTGGATCTCCAGCAGCTGCCGCCGTTTCATCGCGCCCGCCCGCGCGTGCCGGCCAGCAGCCACTGCGCCACACCCGGCAGCCGCTGCCCCAGAGTCGCCAGCACATCCCCCAACAGCGGGGTTGTCAGCGCACTTTGCAGGCTGCGCCCCAGCCACAGCCGCTGCTCAAATTCAGTGCGCCAGCCGCGCGTATAGGCATCCTGCCACTCCGTGCGCGCCAGGTCGCCGCGCAGATAGCCATCCGCCGGCGCACAGCAAAGTTCGGCGGAGCGTAAAGCCATTGCCATGCCGTCGCCCGCCAGCGGCGGGATCATGGCCGCCGTGTCGCCCAGACAGGGGGCCGCCAGCGCGGCATCCCACGGCGCAGGCGTGCGCTGGGTGTCCACCGGCGCCACCGCACATTCGCTCTGCGTCACAAGACGCGCACCCTGCAGCCGCCGCGCCAGTTCAGGGTGGCGGCGCACCGCTTCCTCCAGCACACAGGCCAAAGATTTGCCTGCCGCTTGAAAAGCAGCGTAGGTAATCAGCACACAGACATTGGCGCGCCCGTCTTCGATGGGGTTGATGCCGACATAGCCGCCGGAGAAGAGGTATAACTCTACACGCGGCTCCATCGTCACCTTTTCATAGTGACATTTCAGCCCGACACAGTGGCGCCATCCTTGCTGTGCCTGCCCGCTCACGGCGTCACGCGGGGGCAACGCAGCGGTGCTGTGCCGGCCACAGGCCATAATGAGCGCGCGCGCCGTCACGCACTGCTCGCGCTCCGCGCTTGCGCCGCCGGCTGACCTGACGGCGCGACGCACCTTCACCCGGCAGCGCTCCCCCTGCCGGGCCGCAGAGAGCACCGTGGCGCCCTGCCACACTTCAGCCCCATGGCGCGCCGCCCCTGCGGCCAACCCGGCATCGAGGGCGTAGCGGCTCAAACCCCAGGCGGCGGCGGGCAGAGGCATCGCCACGGTCGCCCCACCCGGTGTCGTAATGGCAGCCCCATACAAAGGGACGGGCGCCAACGCTGCCGCCGCCTCCAGCAGGCCAAGTTGCGCCAAGCTGCCCTGCGCCTCCGGCGACAAAAACTCGCCGCAGACCTTATGGCGCGGCAGCCGGTCGCGCTCGACCAGCAGCACATCCCAGCCGCGCCGCGCCAGCGCCGCCGCGACGCCGCTGCCCGCCAGACCGGCGCCCACCACCACCACATCGCGCAGGCGCTCTGCCTCAGACTGCCGGTTCATGGGTGCGCCTCTGGCTGTAGCTGTGCACACGATGTTCCTGCTCCGAAAGCGGCGGCAGCGGCGGCACATAGGTCATGCGGCTCATCTCCACCACCAGCCCCGGCCCAAACGCCATCGCCACCCCCGTTAGCTCCCCAGGTTGTGCCGGCGCGTTGTGCGCGGCCTCTTCACGCAGCTGACGGCGCATCTGCGCCAGCACAAAGAGAATGGTGGCCGACGACATGTTGCCATACTGCCGCAGCACCTCGCGCGTCGCCGTCAGCGCTTCCGCCGGCAGCGCAAAAATATTGGCCAGCCGGTCAACGATGGCACGTCCGCCGGGGTGGATGGCCCAGAAGCGCGGACGTTTTCCGCCAAACACTGCCTGCAGCGCCGCCGGCGCCGCCACTGCCAGATGGTTGGGCACACGCGGCGAAAGGCGCAGGACAAAGCCGTGGTCGCGGATATTCCAGGCCATTTCCTCCTGGGTGTCCGGCTGGATCGCCGTATAGAAGTCGTCCAGCCGGAAAAAGTCGCTGTCGCCCGGCGTCGGGCAGCCGACAAGACAGGCCGACGCCCCATCCGAGAAGATCGAGGCGCCCACCAACAGTTCATAGTCGTCACTGGGCTGGTTGTGCAGCGAACAGAGTTCCACGCTCACCACCAGCACGCGCGCCTGCGGCTGCCCCGCCACAATCTCGGCGGCGGCGCGCAGCCCGTTAAAGGTTGCCGCGCAGCCCATAAAGCCGATCAGCGTGCGGCGCACCGTCGCCGGCAGTTGCAGCGCCTGGGCCAGCACAAAGTCCAGACCGGGCGCAAACAGCCCTGTGCAGCTTACAACGATCAGATGGGTCACGCTGGCGGCAATCTGATCAACGCTTTGCTTGCGCTGCTGCGCATACGCCTCCAGCGCCTGGCGTGCGGCTGACGTCCCCAACGGCGGAGCCTCGCGTTCGTAGATCAGCATACGTTCGCCGGTGGTCGCGCTGTTGGCAGGGTCGACGCCAGGGGCAAAGCGCGACTGCTGCGGCGGCTCCAAATAGGCGGACGCGCAGGAATAGCGGGTGTCAATGCCGGATTGGCTGTGGATCATACGAACAATCCGCTGCAGGCGGCGCTGGTCGCCAAACGATTCAGCCATCCAACGGCCGATCGCTTCCTGGCTTATGATGTAGCCGGGCAGCGCCGTGCCCAGGGCCAAAATTGCCGGTTTCGGATGTCTCGGTAGCAAAAGATGCGCTCCTTTGTTGGCAGTGACGATAAAATTGGCGCAAAAAAATTGCGAGTATCAGTACGCTCTATTCTACAGAAGCGTTGCTATAAAAAATGTATTGCTTTGTACGCGTTTTGTGAATGGTTCCCGATCCATGCGGGCGACCGGTTGCTCGGTCTACTCAAACCGCACTGTCGCTTGGCTCCTCTTCTTCCACCCGCTCCGCCAACACAATGCCGCGCGCCGCCAGCCCCGCAGACAGGTGGGCGTAGCAACCGGAAGTCCGCCCCACATATTCCGGCGGGCAGACGCCGATCTGCGCAAACTTCCCTGCCAGCAGTTGGCGCGCCACCAGCGCGCAGGTGTAGCCCGTCGTGCGCGCCATCGAGGTGGTGTTGGTGGCGCGATCGTAGCTGTCGAGCAGATCGTAGGTGTAGCGCAGCCGCCGCCCCTGTTTGCGCCCCTCAATCACGACGCGCATCACGGTGAAATCCTCCTCACCCGGCTGCAGCTTCCACTGGTCAAAAAGCAGCCGAGCTGTCAGCGCCAGCGGGCGCACCGGCTGCCCATCGACGAGGATTGCTTTGTCGCCAAAAAAGCCGCTCTCGCGCAGCACAGCCATCAGGTTGGCATGTCCGGGATAACGCAGCGTCATCTCCTTCATATCAGGGGCCGCAAAGGTGCGCATCAGCGAGCGCAGGCCATCCGTGTTAAACGCCTCCAACGTGCCTACGCCGGGCAGGTTGATCAATTCCACGCCGGAAAGCGCCGGGCGCACGACCACCTGGCCGTGTTCGACAAAGCGGGCCGGGCGCGTGTACTCCTCGATCACATCGATGGGTGAAAAGACCGCCTTGTATTCAAACGGCCAGCGGCGCAGCTTGGGCAGCCCGCCGACATAGCACAGATAGCGGTCGATGCGGTCGAGTTGACCCTCGACATGGCCGGCAATGATGTTGGCCATGCCGGGGGCCACGCCGCAGTCAACCACGGCGGTCACGCCCTTGGCCTTGGCCAGCTCGTCCAGCCCAAAAGCGTCTTCACTGAAAAACGAAATATCCACCACCGGTTTGCCGGCCTCGATCACCTGGCGCAGAGCGGCGTAGCCCATAAACCCCGGCACGGCCAGCACCACCAGATCGGCCTCCGCCACCAGCGGCGCAATCGCGCCCGGCGCCGCCAGATCTGCGACCTGGATGCGCACGCCGGCCGCCGCCAACCGTGCCAGCGCGGCGGGACTGGCATCGATAGCGGTGACGGCCAGATCGGCATCCTGGGCCAGGTCGGCCACAATAGCGCTGCCCACCAGGCCGGCGCCGAGTACAGTAACATGTTTGCGTTGGGCGTGATCCACGACGGTTTTCCTTTTTGCTGTACAAAGGCAATTTTGATTCAGTAATGGAGAAGATGGTTTTGCACACCAGCATAGCGACAACCTACCCTTTCGTCCAGTTTACGACTGGGAAGCCGGCGCTAGCCCATGTTATACTGGCTGCCAACCAAGATCAGAGAGCACGCTGCCTATGAACCGCCCACGCTACAGCATGTCCTTCACGACCGCCGCACTGCTCTATCGCGAGTCACTGCTGCTGGCCAATCTCTATGCCCAAACGGAAGATTGGGCTGCCGTGCGCGCCAGGGTGGTCGCCGCAAACCTGCTGCAGATGCGCACGGCCAATGCTTCGCAGCGCATCTGCCGCGAGGGAATCTCCCGCCTGAAGCAGTTGACTGCGGCGGAGCTGCTGCTGCTGAACGACGCCGCGCCGGGCGACCAGCGCTATCTGCTGTGGCTGGCCGTCTGCAAGCGCTATCGGTTCATCTATGATTTTGCCGTGGAAATAGTGCAGGAAAAATACCTGCGCCTCGACCTGCAGTTGGCGCTGAGCGACTATGACCTGTTTTTTGAACGCAAAGCGGAATGGCATCCTGAGGTGGCAGGCGTGGCCCCGGCTACGCGCAGCAAACAGCGCCAGATCGTCTTTAAGACAATGCGCGAGGCGGAACTGGTTGACGCGAGCCTGCGCATCGTGCCGGCGCTGCCGGCGCCGCACCTGGCGGCAGCCATCGCTGCCGACGACCCGCAGCACTTTGCTCTTTTTCCGACAAGCCAACGAGAGTTGCAGCAATGGATTCAACCGACGACGACGCCCGCCGCCTGAGCATACCAGAGCGCTTTGACCGTCTCCTGGCGCTCTGCGCCAGCTCGCGCTTTTTGGAAATGCGCGGGATCGGCAACGAGGTGCCCTTCTTTATCTGCCCGTACGCGCCGCGCGAAGCAGTCGAAATGCAGCGGCTGGCGCACCAACTCGCTGCCCGACTGGCGCTCGAAAAAGGCATCCAGGTGCTGGAAGTAGATTTGTACGATTTGTCCATCACGCTGCTGCAGGAGAGGGGCATCTGGGATCAACTGCTGGCAGTTGAAAGCGAGACGCCCAAAGATCAACTGCTGGAAACATTGCAAAACGTGCTGGACCCTGAGACGCACCTGGTCCCGGCCATCGCTGCCAGGCTGGATACGCAGCCGTTTGACATTCTGTTTCTCACCGGCGTGGGGGAAGTGTTCCCGTATATCCGTTCGCACAACGTGCTCAACAACCTGCAGCGTTATGCCAAGCGCCACCCGACCGTGCTGTTCTTTCCGGGTGACTATGATCAGAAACGCGAGACGGGCACTTCGCTCAACCTGTTTGACATCCCGCACGACGACAAATATTACCGCGCGTTTAATATCTATCATGTAGAGGCCTAGCAGCGCCATGACCGCATCTACCCTGTCCGCTATTTTTGCCAAGCCCATCGACCGCCCGATTGAGGGCGTAATCAAAGCTGACGACCAGGCGAGGCTGCGCAACGAGGTGGAGGAGTACATCCTCACCAACGAACTGGCCAAGCGGCTGGAGGAGTTCTTAGGCGCATATACCCACTACACCAACGCCAATGGGGTCTGGATTTCAGGCTTTTTCGGTTCGGGCAAGTCGCATCTGCTCAAAATGCTGGCCCTGCTGTTGGAAAACCGGCAGGTGGAAGGCGCAGCAGTGCTCGACCTGTTTCTGGCCAAAGAAGAAGTCCAGAGCAATGCCATGCTGCGCGGCGACCTGAGCAAGGCCGCCGCCATACCCTCCAAGAGCATTCTCTTTAACATCGACCAAAAGGCTGATGTGATCAGCAAGGAGCAGATCGACGCCCTGCTGGCGGTCTTTGTCAAGGTCTTTGACGAAAGCTGCGGCTACTACGGCAAACAAGGCTATATCGCCCAGTTCGAGCGCGACCTGGACAGCCGCGCACAGTACGCTGCCTTTCAGGAAGCCTATCGCCGTGTGGCCGGCAAGGCGTGGGAAGTTGGGCGCGAGCAGGCGCTGCTGGAAGGTCGCAGCATAGCCGCTGCCTATGCTGACGCCACCGGCGCACCCGCTGCCGACGCCCAGGCCATCCTGGACAAGTACCGCAAGGAATATAAGATGTCGATTGAAGACTTCGCCAACCAAGTGGAATCCTTTCTCCAGCGCCGGCCCGCCGACTTTCGTCTCAACTTCTTTGTCGATGAGGCCGGCCAATATATCGCCAACAACGTCAGGCTGATGACCAACCTGCAGACTATCGCCGAGAGCCTCGCCTCCAAAAGTCGCGGGCGCGCCTGGATCATTGTCACGGCGCAAGAGGAGATGGGCGAAGTGGTGGGCGAAATGAGCAAAAAGACGGCCAATGATTTTTCCAAAATTATGGCACGCTTTGCCACGCGCATGAAGCTGACCAGCGCCGACGTGGCCGAGGTCATCCGCCGCCGCCTGCTGCAAAAGAACAGCGCCGGCGTCGACTTGCTCACAGAGGTGTATGAGCGCGAACACAACAATTTCAAGACCCTGTTTGATTTTGCCGACAACTCGATCGTCTACCGCAACTTTCGCAACCGCGATGAGTTTGTGCACAGCTACCCATTTGTCTCCTACCAATTCCCGCTCTTTCAGGCCGCTCTGCGCGGGCTGTCCGACCATAACGCCTTTGAAGGCAAACATAGTTCGGTGGGCGAGCGCTCGCTGCTCTCGGTTTTTCAGCAGGTGGCTGTGCGCATGGCGAATGAGCCGTTGGCATCGCTGGCTACCTTTGACCTGATGTTCGAGGGCATCCGCAGTACGCTCAAGGCAGAGAGCCAGGCCTCGATTCTGACGGCCGAGGCCAACCTGGACGATCCGCAGGCCATCAAGCCGCTGAAGGCGCTCTTCCTGGTCAAGTACGTGCGCGGCTTCAAAGCCACGCTGCGCAATCTGACTGTGCTCCTGCTGCCTGCATTTGGGGTGGACCTGCCCGCGCTGCGCAAGCAGATCGAGGAGGCGCTCAACTTGCTCGAACAACAGACCTACATCCAGCGCGTAGGCGATGTTTATGAGTACCTTACCAATGAGGAAAAAGATGTCGAGCGGGAAATCAAGAACACCGAAGTCGAGAATGACGCTGTAGCCGGCCAACTGAACGAACTCTTCTTTGATTATGTACTCAAAGAGCGCAAAATCCGCTACGACGCCAACAGCCAGGACTACGCCTTCGCACGCAAGGTGGACGGCCAGCTGATGGGACACGACCAGGAGCTGGCGATTCATTTGATTAGCCCGTTCTATGAGCACGCCGGCAGCCTGACTATGTTGAAAGCGCAGTCGATGGGGCGCAGCGAACTGCTGGTCGTGCTGCCGCCCAACGCTCGGCTGATGGCTGACGTGCTGCAGTACACACAAACGGACAAGTACATCCGCCAGAACCTGACCACGGCGCAGAGCGAATCGGTGCGCCACATTTTGATCGAAAAGCAGGCGCAGAACGGCGAGCGCCAGGCGCGCCTGCGCACCCTGCTCCTGGAGCTGGCCGCGCAAGCCACACTGGTTGTCGACGGCCAGGAACTCGACATCTCCGGCAGCGAACCGCGCGGGCGCGTCATCAACGGCTTTTACGACCTGCTGGTGCGCGCCTATCCCCACCTGAGTATGCTGCGCGGCATTGCCTACAGCGAAACCGACATTGCCGGCTTTCTGCAGCCCGCTGCAACGCTGTATGGCGACGACGGGGCCGGCCTTAGCGAGGCGGAGGGCGAACTGCTGGCGCACATGCAGGCCAACCAGCGCGAGGGGCTGCGCACGGTGATCCAGGCGCTGGTCACGCGCTTCCAGCGCAAGCCTTACGGCTGGAGCCTGGCGGCAGTACAGTGCAACCTGGCGAAGCTTTCTGCGCGCGGCAAAATCGAACTGCGCCGTGACGCCAATCTACTGGAAGATGCCGCACTGGAAGCGGCGCTGCGCAACACGCGCGACTTTGGCCAAATCGTCATCACGCCGCAGACCGACTTCAGCCCAGCGCAAGTGCGGCGGCTCAAGGAATTCTACAACGAATACTTTGGCGCGCCGGCGCACGGCAGCGAGGCTAAGGCGCTGGCGCAGGCAACCGCCGCCGCCCTGGCCACACTGCACGCCGAGCTGCAGCAGTTGGCGGCGCAGCAAGCCGACTACCCTTTCCTGTCCAGCCTGAACAGGCCGCTGGCAGCCATCACCCCGCTGGTGGGCAAGCACTACGACTTCTATCTGGTCGATCTGCCGGCGCAGATGGAGAGCCTGCTCGACGATAAAGAAGCGGTGGTTGACCCCCTGCGCCGCTTTATGAAGGGCAGCCAAAGCCAGATATACAGTGAGGCGCGCCTCTATCTGGCGGCCCAGGATGCCAACTTCACCTATGTGGCCGGCGACGAGGCCGCTCAACTGGCGGCCATCCTGGCCGACCCCGCCTGCTATCAGGGCAACCGCATGCAGCAGGCCAAGAGCCTGCTCGACGGTATCCGCGCCGTCGTGGAAGCCCGCGTCGAAGCGGAAAAAGCCCAGGCGCTGGCCCAGGTGGAGGAGCGCCGGCAGCGGCTGGCGGCCATGGCCGAGTACAATGACCTTACGCCCGCCCAGCAGGAAGAAGTTGCGCAACCTTTCCGCCAGCTCGCACAGGCACTAAAGAAGCAGAGCTTGATCGCGGTTCTGCGCGAGAAGGTGCGGCACTTTGACGAAACCAGCTACACAGAGATGCAGCGCAAGGTGATGGCCGGGTCAGCGGCTGTACGCACGCCACAGCCGTATTCCCCCCCTGGCGGCGACGACGGCGATAACGGCGACGGCGGGCGGCCCAAAGTGGTCGAATGCATCGCCGCCACCCAATTATTCGTCGCCTTTCCCAAGCGCCGGCTTGCCGACGAGGTCGATGTGGACGGCTACCTGGCCGCCTTGCGCAGCGCCATGCTGGATGCGCTCAAAACAGGCAAACAAGTGCAGATCGGCTGAAAAACCAGAATGGTCGTTCTATTGACAAGCTGCCAGGTTATCCTTTATCCTAAATACTATAAACCCCGTTATGGAACTGAGCATGTATGGCAGTCGTTCTGATTAACGCCTGGGACCCGCGCCGCAACAATGTACTTCTGTACGAAAACAGGTATTTTGCACACATCATTGTCCGCCATCCTGGTGTAGAAATTGAGTATATCCTGCTTGCCGTTGAAGCTCCCGATCTCATCACGTGCGACGTCAACGATGACTTGGTTGAGAACTACTACAAGCAGGGTGCTATTTGGGATATGCCGGAACAGTTTTTGAAGGTGTGTGTTCATTTTGACAGCGACAGGGGCAAGGTAATTACGGCCTATGCTGTGGATCGCCCCAAACCCAATGAGGTAGTTGTATGGAAACCGTAGCCCAACTGTTTGGTGCTCACCCCCGCATGCAAGTGGCGGAGCCGGAACATTGGCCGCGACCCACCAATGTGTGGGCCAACTACGATGCTGAAACCGACAGTATGATCCTGTATTTGACCGGCAAGCCTGTGCGGGGTGTCCAGGTTTATCTGCGCGACGATATTTATGCGATTATCGACCCGGACACGTACAATGTGGTGGGCATGTATGTGGAAGCTTGGGAGCGCAGCTTTGTCCCGGCCTACCCCGATGTTCAGGAGATGTGGCGCCAGGTCAAACCAAGTTTTGCCCCCGAAATTGGCTGGAACCAACTGCTGCGGGCGATGGCCTTATGGATCTTTCTGCTGCTTGGGCCGGAAGCCAACAACCCGCAGCGCTCCTTGCGTCCCGCCTAGCGTCCAGCCACATCCACCTCAACCCTTCTGATTCACGTCCTTGGGTGCGCGCTGCGCCACCAGGGGCGTTTTTATGCCGCAAGGTGGTATAATTCCAGGCAGCATTCAGCACCGTAAGCTGCAGGACAGCCGCATGGTTGCCGCTTGTCATACAGGCGCGCCCTCAGCCTCAAATCAGTAGAAGCGAACGCCACAATGGACACCAGGCCCCTCGAAAGATTTGCCCAAGCTGCCCGCCGCCGGCTCACCGACCAGGTGACGGCTCGCCTCGAACTCGTGCTGCACGGCGACAGCGCCGATCTGCGGGCGCGGGCGGCGGCGGTGCAGAAATTGCGCGCCGAGATCGCGACCAATTCACGCGCAGCGGTGGTCGAGCGTGTCGCCTACACCTGGTTCAACCGCTTCTGCGCGCTGTGCTTTATGGACGCCAACCACTACACGCCGCTGGGGATTGTCTCGCCCGCGCCCGGCAGCAGCCAGCCCGAAATTTTGCAGGAAGCCAAGGCTGGGCAGATCGACCCGCTCTTTGCCGCGGATGCCGAGCGCGTGCGCGGCCTGCTGGACGAGCGCATCCCGGCGCCCGACCCGCAGCAGGAGGCTTATCGCCTGCTCATCGTGGCGGCGTGCAACCACTATCACAGCGTCATGCCCTTTCTGTTTGAGCCGATCGCTGACTACACCGAACTGCTGATGCCCGACGACCTGCTGTCGGCCAACTCCGTCCTGCACGCCCTGCACGCCACCCTGAGCGAAGAGGTCTGCCGCGACGTAGAGGTGATCGGCTGGCTGTACCAGTTCTACATCGCCGAGAAAAAGGAGGCCGTCGATGCCAAAGTCAAAGCGGGCGGCAAGGTAGCGGCCGATGAACTGCCGGCCAAGACTGCGCTCTATACACCGCACTGGATCGTGCGCTTCCTGGTCGAAAATTCATTGGGGCGGCTGTGGCTGCTCAACCACCCCACCTCGCGCCTGGCCGAGCGCATGGCCTATTATCTGGCCCCAGAAGAGCCGGTGAGCGACTACCTGCGCATCAGCACGCCCGAAGAACTGCGCGTCTGCGACAGCGCCTGCGGCTCCGGCCACATGCTCACCTACGCCTTTGACCTGCTCTACGCCATCTATGAAGAGGAAGGCTACAACCCGCCCGACATCCCACGTCTGATCCTGCAAAAGAACCTGTATGGCATGGAGATTGACGAGCGTTCCGGTGCGCTGGCGGCCTTCGCCCTCAGCATGAAAGCGCGCACCCGTGACAGCCGCTTCTTTCGCCGCGGCGTGCATCCCAACGTCTGCGTCCTGCATCCGGTGCACTTCAAGGATGCCGAGTTGGACTCGCTGGAGTGGCTGCAGGCGCTGGGAAGCACCTTGATCGATCTGCCGCTGCGCGATGCGCTGCTGGCTGACCTGCGGGCATTTGTCAACATGGATAGCATCGGTTCCCTGCTGCGCCCGCAGTTGCGCGCGACGCAGGTGGCTATAGTGCAGGCGCGCATCGCAGCCGCCAGCGACCTCTTCAACCAGGAGTTAAACGACCGTATTAGCGACGTGCTGCGGCAGGTGGCATATCTGGCAAAGAAGTATGATGTCGTCGTCACCAATCCCCCCTATTTAGGCAAAGGGATGGATGAGGCTCTGGCTGACTTTGCCCGCAACGAATACCCTGACAGCAAATCCGACACATTTGCCATGTTTATCGAGCGCAATATGACGCTTGCTGGAGCGGGTGGCATGGTCGCCATGATTACGATGCAGAGTTGGATGTTTTTGTCGTCCTACGAAAAGCTGCGCAACAACATTTTGGATCGACATGCCATCGTTGCGATGGCCCATTTGGGAGCGCACGCCTTTGATTCAATTGGGGGTGAAGTAGTCTCAGCGACGGCATTTGTAATTTGTGTGCAGGCATCTCAGGCCAATCAAGGCGTTTTTATCCGGCTGGTGCAGGGCAGCAATGAAGCAGAAAAAGAAGCGGAATTGATTAACGTCGTTTCCGGCCAGGCAGAAGTTAGCTGCTATCGTGCCGCTGCCGCCGACTTCAAGAAGATTCCTGGGTCGCCGATTGCGTATTGGGCTCCCGAAGATTTAATAGCTGTGTTTGGCTTAGCAAAGCAAATGGATCAATTTTTAGAACCTAGAGAAGGACTTACTACTGGAAATAACGAACGTTATGTGCGGTTCTGGTATGAAGTTAACCTTCAGAGAATAGGGCGACAATGCAGGTCGCGAGATGATGCTAAAAATAGCGGTAGTCACTGGTTTCCGTATAGTAAGGGAGGTGAATATAGAAAGTGGGCAGGAAACGATAATTGGATTGTTAACTGGTACAACGACGGCGAGGAATTGCAGACTAGATTGCATCCGTCTGGCTCTCGAATTTGGGCTCACAATTTTAATCTAGACTATATTTTTCGCGAATTTATTTCTTGGTCAGATATTACAACGAAGGGTCTTACAGTAAGGTTTTTTGATGCTGGATACCTTTTTGATGCGGCAGGGCTAAGTGCATTTAGGCGCACAAATTCCGGTATTTCTGAATTCTATGCAGCGGCAATTTGCAATTCGAAAGTTGGGGGTTTTATATCCTTCATACTGAATCCAACCATGCATTTCAAATCCGGCGACTTTGCAGAACTTCCTGTAGTTATTGACAACAAAACACATAAAGCTACAGAGGCACGCTCAGTGCAGGCAGTAAAGCTTGCAAGCGAAGATTGGCACACTGTTGAGACATCTTGGAAGTTCATGCGGGTTACACTACTGCAATGTGCAACTAACCACAATACCCTTTCCAGTATGTACACCACTGTGTACAATTATTGGAAAGAGGTCATCTATAAAGTAAGAGATATTGAGCAGGAGAACAACCGTGATCTTCTCCCAATTTATGGTCTCCAGGACGAACTCACGCCCGACGTTCCCCTCTCCGAGATCACCCTCACCTGCAACCCGCACTATCGCTACGGCGGCGCCCGCAGCGAGGAAGAGTTGGAGCGGCTGCTGCGGGCGGATACGATGCGCGAGCTGATCTCCTACGCCGCCGGCTGCATGTTCGGCCGCTATTCGCTCGACAAACCCGGCCTCATCCTCGCCAATCAGGGTGAGACGCTGGAAGAGTATCTGCGCCAGGTTCCCACACCTACCTTTGTCCCCGACAAGGACAACGTGATCCCTATTCTGGCCGGCGACTGGTTTCCCGACGATGCCCCCGAACGCTTTAAGCGCTTTCTGCGCCTGGCCTTTGGCGACGAATACTTTGCCGAGAACCTGGCCTTTGTGGAAAATGCCATCGGGCGCGATATCCGCGCCTATTTTCTGCGCGATTTTTACGACCATCACCTCAAGCTGTACCAGAAGCGCCCCATCTACTGGCTCTTTTCCAGCCCCAAGGGCAGCTTCAACGCCCTGATCTACATGCACCGCTACCGCCCCGATACGGTGTCGGTGGTGCTCAACGACTATCTGCGCGCGTTTGTCGCCAAGCTGGCCGCCCGCCGTGCGCACCTGCAGCAGTTGGCGATCAGCACCGCCACACCCGCCGCCGACAAGAGCCGCGCGCTCAAAGAGACAGGGGAGATCGACAAGATGCTGGCGGAGCTGACGGCCTACGAGAACGATGTGCTCTACCCGCTGGCCACACAGCAGGTGCAGATCGATCTGGATGACGGGGTGAAGGTGAATTATGCGAAGTTCGGCAAGGCGCTGCGGCGCGTGCCGGGGTTGAGTGAATAGCGCGATGGACGCCGCCATGCCGCAGCTTGCCGCCACTCTCGCCCGTCTCTTTGCGCGCCACCGCATTGTCTTCTGGTATGACGAGAAGCAGGAGCTTTGGCTCGAATTTGATGCGCTTGCCCTGCCCGGCGTCACCAAGATCGTGCTGGCCAACAATGAGTTTGACGTCAAACATCGCCTGCTGCGCCGGGAGCCGTCCGCCCAATTCCTGCTCTATCACGCCGGCCCGCAGCCGGAGCCAATCCACAACTGGCTGCTGGATGTCGAGCTTGCCAACGTCGTCTTTCGCGCCGACCAGACCGCGCTCTGGCTGGCCGAGTTGGGGCTGGGCCAGGAGTTCGCCCCACACCTCGCCCCCCATGCCGAATTCTTCCAGAGCGCCCAGCGCCGCACCGCCCTGGCCCATCTGCTCAAGTCAGACGACAACCACCGCCAGGTGCTGCTCAAGCTGCTGGCCGTGGCCGCCGGCGCTGAGCCGCGCCTGGAAGAGATCATGGAGGCGCTGCTGGGCGAACTGGCGGAGGACAAGAGCACTAAGATGGCCTTGATCAGCCGCTGCGGGCTGGATGGGCTGCTGTGGGAGCGGGCCGCCCGCGCCTTTGGCTACACATCCGCCGCACCCACGCCCGCCGATTTTGCCCTGCACCTGTTTGAAGGCTGTTATAAGCTGGCGCTGGGCGAGCCGTCGCCGCTCAACGCCGATGCCCTCGTTTTTCTCAAACGCTGGAAGGACAATGTGCGCCACCAGGCTGCCTTCGCCGTGCTGTCGGGCCGCGCGGCTGCCGACCTGGAGATCGAGCATGAGCTGCAGCAGCGCCCCTACACCGCGCTGGCCGGCGTAGACATCTTTGAACTGATCGACCAGAAGGTGCTCAGCGGCCTGGCGCGTGATGTGGCCAAACGCACGCTGCCCGCCTCCGCCTGCGCCCAACTGGTGGAGCAGCGCCGCGCCGGCCACTGGTACAGCCGCTATGAACACGTCTACACAGCTGTGGAACTGGCAGCCCACTTTTTTGACCTGCTCTCCCGCCTCGACCTCACCAGCAGTTCGCCGGCCGACAGCATCCAGCAGTACGCAACCACCTGGTTCCGCGCCGATCAACTCTACCGCCAGTGCATACAGCACAGCCGCCAGGCCGACCAGGTTGCGCTGCTCGCGCCGTTGATCGAACAGGTGGAGAATCTCTACACCAACCAGTATGTGCTGCCGCTCAACACGAATTGGCAGCAGTGGGTGGACACCTGCCGGCGCTGGGAGGCCGCACCCGTGCGCAGCCAGGCGGACTTCTACGCGATCGCCGTGCGCCCCTTTCTGCTGCGCAACAATAAGGTGGCGGTGATCATCTCGGATGCCCTGCGCTACGAGGCGGGCGAGGAGCTGCTGCGGCTGATCCGCCAGGAGGATCGCTACGACGCCGAGCTTGAGCCGCTGCTGGGCGTGCTGCCCAGCTTTACCGCGTTGGGCATGGCGGCGCTGCTGCCGCACACGGAACTGGCGCTGGCGCCGGACGGTGCGGCCAGTGTAGACGGCGCACCCACGCAGGGCACAGAATATCGCAAGGCTGTCCTCAACCGCGCCCTGCCGGGCAGGGCCACGGCGATAAAGGCCGAAGAACTGATCGCCCTCGGGCGCGAGGAAAGCCGCGCCCTGATGCGTGACAACGAGGTGCTCTACGTCTACCACAACCGCATCGACGCCGTGGGCGACAAGCTGGAAAGCGAAGGCCAGACTGTGGAGGCCGTCGCCGCCACCCTCGATGACCTGGTCAAGCTGGTCAAAAAGCTGGCCAATGCCAACGCCAACAATTTGCTGGTCACGGCAGACCACGGCTTTCTCTTTCAACAGCGGGCGCTGGAGGAGAGTGATTTTGCCGGGCAGGAGCCGGTGGGCAGGGAGATCACTTTTCGCAACCGCCGCTTTGTGTTGGGTGCGGGTCTGACGCCGGGCAGCGGCTTCCGCCACTTCACCGCCGCCGCGCTTGGGCTGGCGGGCGAGGTCGAAGTCCTGCTCCCCAAGGCGATCAACCGCTTGCGCGTCAAAGGGGCAGGCAGCCGCTATGTACACGGCGGCGCCGCGCTGCAGGAAGTGGTCGTGCCGCTTATCCGCATCAACAAAAAGCGCAGCAGCGATGTGCGGCTGGTCGAAGTGGAAATCCTGCGCGGCGCGTCCACTATCATCACCGCCGGCCAGTTCAGCGTCACCTTCTATCAGGCGGAGGCCGTCACCGCCAAGGTGCAGGAGCGCGTCCTGCGCGCCGCCCTCTACAGCCAGGAGGACAAGCCAATTTCCGACCAGCAGATTCTCACCTTCGCCACGCCCTCCGACGACGCGCGCGAGCGTGAGCGCCAGGTGCAGTTCGTGCTCACCAAGGCTGCGGATGCGTCCAACAACCAGGAAGTCGTCCTGCGGCTGGAAGAGCAGGTCCAGGGCACAACCCACTGGCGTGAGTACAAGAGCGTACGCTATATGCTGCGGCGCTCGTTCACCAGCGATTTCGATTTCTAGGCGGACATACGCTATGCAAGCACTCGACCAAAAGATCACCACCCACTTTCCCGGTCTCGTCGTGCGCAAAGACCTGGTCAAGCTGGTCAAGGGCAACGCCATTGTGCCTGCCTATGTGCTCGAATATCTGCTGGGCCAATACTGCGCCACAGCCGACGAGGCCAGCATCCAGTCGGGCATTGAAACGGTCAAAGAAATTCTGCGCCGCCATTTTGTCCAGCGCAGCGAGGCCGGGCTTGTCCGCTCCACCATCCGCGAGCGCGGGCGGCACAAGGTGATCGACAAGGTCAGCGTCGATCTCAACGAGAAACGGGATGTCTATGAGGCTGTCTTTGGCAACCTGGGCATCAAGGAGGTGCTGGTCGACCCGGACACCGTCAAGCGCCATCCCAAACTGCTGGTCAGCGGCGTCTGGTGCATCGCCGACATTGCCTATGAGCACAGCGATGACCGCAGTGTCAGCCCCTGGATACTGGAGACGATCAAGCCGATCCAGTTGTCGGCTTTTGATTTTGAGGGGTATGTGGCGGCGCGGCGCAATTTCACTACAGATGAATGGATTGACGTGCTGATCCGGAGCATCGGCCTTGACCCCAGCTTCTTTGGCCGCCGCAGCAAGCTGCTGCAGCTTGTGCGGCTGATCCCCTACTGCGAGCGCAACTACAACTTGATCGAGCTTGGCCCCAAAGGGACGGGCAAGTCGCATGTCTACTCGGAGTTTTCGCCGCACGGTATTCTGCTCTCCGGCGGCGAAGTCAGCGTGGCCAAGCTGTTTGTCAACAATGCCAGCGGGCGCATCGGGCTGGTGGGCTATTGGGACGTGGTGGCCTTTGACGAGTTTGCCGGCAAGAAAAAACGCGCGGATAAGGCGCTGGTCGATATCCTCAAAAATTATATGGCCAACAAATCCTTCTCGCGCGGCATTGAAACGCTGGGGGCCGAGGCATCGCTGACCTTTGTCGGCAACACGCAGCACACAGCCCCTTATATGCTCAAGCACAGCGATCTGTTTGACGATCTGCCGGAGCAGTATCACGATTCGGCCTTTCTCGACCGTCTGCACTTTTATCTGCCCGGCTGGGAAGTAGACATCCTGCGCGGCGAGATGTTTTGCGACAGCTATGGCTTTGTGGTGGATTATCTGGCTGAAATCCTGCGCAATCTGCGTTCCTATGATTATGCGCGCGCCTACCAGGGGTATTTCGACCTCTCGCCCGACCTCTCCACCCGCGACCGCACCGGCATTGAGAAGAGCTTTTCCGGGTTGATGAAAATTCTTTACCCGCATCAAGAAGTCACGGCGGACGAAGTGGAGGAACTGCTGCGTCTGGCCATCGAGGGGCGGCGGCGCACCAAGGATCAACTGCTGCGCATCGACAACACCTATACGCCCGTGCATTTCAGCTACACCAGCAAATCAGGGGCCAAAGAGGAAGTCCATACCGTTGAGCAGGATCAGTATCCGCACCTGTACGGCGGCTTGCCGGCAGACCAACCTGGCATAGACCAGCCTGACATAAACCAGCCTGACATAAACCAGGCTGGCATGGATCGGCCTGGCGGCAAAGCAGCGCTTGACGCTGCCGGCGCCGCCGTTACAGCCCCCGCGCAGGCCGCCGGCGCCCCGCCGGCGACGGAACGGCATCTTACCATTCAGGAAAACCAGCGCGGCGTCACCTACGAAGCGTTGTTTGGACCCTACCTGGCAGGGGCGCGCACTGTTACCGTCACCGACCCCTATATCCGGCTCTTTTACCAGGCGCGCAATTTGATGGAGCTGCTGGAGACCATCGCGCGTCTCAAGGCGGACGAAGATGAGATTGCCGTGCATCTGGTGACAGTGGCGGACGATTTGAAAGGCGAACAGCAGACCCAATATTTTGTGCAGATGCAAACAGCCGCGGCTGCGATCGGCATCCAATTTTCTTGGGAGTATGACACCAGTGGATCAATCCATGCTCGCCATATCGTCACTGACAACGGCTGGAAAATTCTACTTGACCGCGGGCTGGATATTTATCAATATTACGAGATGAATGATGCGTTTGCCTTTGCCAACCGGCTGCAGCGCTACCGAGCCTGTAAAGCCTTTGAAGTTACTTATCTGCCAAGGAGCATCCTATGACTGATTTTGGCCGCTTTTCGGGCAACCCCAGCGCGGAATGGCTTACCAACAGCGGCGGCGAAGACCGCGATATGCGGCTGATCAACGATTTCTGGTATGACGACCCCGATAGGATGCGTTGGGCCGCGCCCGCCGGTTCGGTCGTCAACGGCGCCTCGATCCCGCGCGCCTTCTGGACGCTGATCGGCTCGCCCTTCACCGGCAAGTATCGCCGCGCCTCCATCGTGCACGACGTGGCCTGCGTGACCAAAGAGCAGCCCGACCGCAGCGTCCATCGCATGTTCTATTACGCCTGCCGCGCTGACGGCGTGGACGACCACACCGCCAAGCTGATGTACGCCGCCATCCGGCTGGGCGGCCCCAAATGGCGCACCCGCGCCCAGATTGAAGCCGCGCACAGCGCCGAAATCGAGGCCGGCGCACCGGCGCCCGCCGCCATCCCGCTGCCGCCGGCGGATCCACAGGTGACGCAGGCGCAGTTTGCGGCTGTGCAGCAGGAACTGGAAGCCCGTGGGGAGGAGATGAGCTTTGCCGAGTTGGAGCGCCGCCTGGACGAACAGGTAGGGTAGAGCGACGACTTATGCTGTCCCCGGCAGCGGCAGCGAAGCGTGCACATCCGCGCGCAGGTCATGGCCCAATGCCGCCTGTGCGCGCCAGCGGTAGTAGGCTGCCGCGCCAATCATGGCGGCGTTGTCGGTGCAGTAGGCCAGCGGCGGGATGGAGAAGGGCAGGCCAAGCTGGGCAAAGCGCGCCTGCGCAGCCGTGCGCAGCGCCTGATTGGCGCTGACGCCGCCACAGATGCAGACCTGCTGCACACCAAAGGCGAGCGCCGCATCGGCACTCTTGTCCACCAGCACATCCACCACCGCCTGCTGAAACGAGGCCGCGATATCCGCCAGCACCTGCGCATCCTGCAGATCAACCCCTTCGGCGGCCAGTTCTTGGGTCAGATGCAGAGCAGCGGTTTTGAGGCCGGAAAAGCTGAAATCATAACGGTGATTGGCGGCGTGACGCAGCCCGCGCGGCAGCGGATAGCGCGCCGGATCGCCGCCGCGCGCCGCCTGCTCAATCGCCGGCCCGCCCGGAAAGCCGATGTCCAGCAGCCGCGCCACTTTATCAAACGCCTCGCCCGCCGCATCGTCCAGCGTCCCGCCCAACCGCTCATACTGGCCGTGGTCTGTCATCAACACCAACTCCGTATGGCCGCCGGAAACGATCAACACCAGTACGGGAAAACGATCCGCCGCGCCTGGTTGCCCTGGGCCGCTCTCCAGCCAGTTGGAATAGACATGCCCCTCCAGGTGATTGATCGGCAGCAGCGGCACGCCGCCGGCAAAGGCCAATCCTTTGGCGGCGTTCACCCCCACCAGCAGGCTGCCCGCCAGCCCCGGCCCCTGCGTCACGGCGATGGCATCCAATGTCGCCGGGTGGGCGATGCCCGCTTCGGCCAGCGCCTGCGCAATCACCGGTTGGATGGAGAGCACATGCTGGCGACTGGCTACTTCGGGGAAAACGCCGCCAAAGCGGCGGTGCAGGTCGATCTGCGTTGCCACCACGCTGCTCAACACCCGCCGCCCATCCTCGACCACCGCCGCCGCTGTCTCGTCACAACTGGTTTCAATCGCTAGTATTCGCATGGTTATTTACAGGTATCCACTGTTATTCACTGCTATACAATCCGCACCAGGCGCGCGGCGCGTGCCGCCAGCCCACTGCCGGCCAGTCCCAGCGCCACGATCAACATCACCCCCGACAGCAGCGTGCCCCAGGTGCGCGGGGGGGTGTCGCCAAAGCGTGCGACGACCGTGTGGCGGCCGGCAGGCAGATCGACCAGGATCGCCCCGGTTGGCCCTGGGCGTATCGACGCCGGCAGCCCATCCACACTCACCTGCCAGCCGGGGAAATAGAAGAAGTTGACCTGCAGCACGGCCGGCGTCGCCATCTCGACCACACCGCCGCCGCTGGCGCCGCGACTGTAGCGGCTGACGACATTCCCCTCCCCTTCCACCACCTGCAGCCGCGCCAGGCTGGTGGTGTAGCCGTGATCCTCGGCATAATCGGGTGCGGCGTAGCCTGCGCTCAGCGCCGTCGTAGTAAACGGCTGCGTCACCCATTGGGTGTAAGCGATCATATCGGGATGTTCCTGCTCAAAACGGAAAATGGCGCGGCCATCCTCGCGCCACGGCTCCACCGCCGACAGGTTGGCCTGCAGATAAGGCCAACTGCCGAAGATGCCGAGCAGGGCAAAGAGCAGCAGCCCGCCCGCAGGCAGCGTGGCAGGCGGCAGCAGCGCCTGCACCACCTCGCGCTGGTCGTCCCGCGCCAGATTAGCCAGCAGCAGCCCACCCAGGGCGCTGAAGAGAAAGCCGGTCAGCGCCAACAGCCGCCAGGGGAACTGGATCACTGCCAGTGGCGGCAGCGCCTCCCACAGCAGCTGTGCCGGCGGCGTCATCAGCAGCAGCAGCAAAGCGCCTGCCGCCAGCAGATAGCCCTGCACAGCCCGCGCTGTACGGGCGCGCGGCAGGGCAAACAGCGCCGCCGTCGCCAGCAGCAGCAGCAGCGCCCCAACCTGGAAACTCATACCATCGTTGGCGCCGGTAGGGTCGTCCGAATAGCCGAAGCCCCAGAAGGGGCTGAAAAACTGGCCGATCTGGACGAAATGGTTGCGAAAGTCGTAGGTGTTGGTGACATAGACCTGCTGCTGGAGATACGGCCCTTCGGCCAGCAGCGGCACAAAAAAGATGGCCCCCAGCAGCAGCCCACCGGCGCCGCCGGCCAGCGCCAGCAGCGTGCGCCGCCACGGCAGCCCTTCCTGCCGCCATGCCTGCCCAAGGCGGAAGAGCACCCAACTGACCAGCAGCGGCAGGATCGACAGCAGCGCAAAGGTGTGCGTCAGCAGCGTCCCCGCCAGCACCAGCATCGACACCCCCAGCCGCGCCGGCCAGCCCGGCTTGCGCCCTGCCAGCAGCAGCCGGTCAAAGACCAGAAAGAGCCACGGCAGCCATGCCAGCAGTAGGGTGTCGTTGAGCGCGCCGCGCACATACATATCGGCAATGTGATAAGGGAAATAGAGATAGAGCACGCCTGCCGCCACGGCGGCCAGCCGCACCAGGTCGCCCCCAGCATGGCCGGCGCTCTCCGCTCCGTCTGCAGGCGGATCGGGGCGCTGCAGCCAGTGGCGCACCAGCGCATACAACCCCCAGGCGCCTGCCAGCGCGCCCACCGCCCAGCTCAGCTTGGCGGCCAATGTAAAGCCGGCCCCCAGTAGCACAAACAGTTCACCCAGGTAGAGGCCCAACGGCGCTTGAATCAAAAATGTCGGGTAGCCGTAGCCTTGGATGTGGTGCATGGCCCAGCGCGGCCACCAGGCGCCATCGCGCAGCCCGGCGTCAAACTGGATCAGATAGAAGACACTGTGCCGTCCATCGTGGGCGTCATAGAAATAGCCCGGGGCCAGCAGCAGAGCCAGCGCCGGCAGCGCCAGCCCAAACAAGAGCAGCAGGTACGGATCGAGCCGCAGTCGGCGTGTCATGCGGCCAATTGTAAGCGGGAGGGAAAGGGCTGTCAATGAAAGAGAGGTAAAAGCGAGCCTCCTGCCGCTTTTGACACGCTATGGCGGCTGTCTTACACTGAGGGGAAGCTCCTTATCATCCTAATTCTCTGACCCATTCTCTGACTTGCAAAGGCTTTTTCTAATGACAAATGCTTCAAACTCCTATCGTGTCGCTGTAATCGGCGCCGGCAGCATTGCCAAGTGGAGCCATGTGCCCGGCTTCCAGCGGCTGCCCAACTGCGAGGTGGTGGCGCTGTGCGATGTCAACGAGCCGCGCGCGCGCGAACTGGCTGACGAACTCAAGGTGCCCCGCACCTATGGCGACTACAACCTGATGTTAAAGGAAATGCAGCCCGACATCACCGTAGTGGCCACGCCCAATCTTTTTCACAAGCCGATGGCCATCGCCGCTTTGGAGGCGGGGTCGCATGTGCTGTGCGAGAAGCCGCTGGCGCTGACCTACAGCGATGCCCAGGAGATGTTTGATGTCGCCGCCGCCCACGAGCGCGTGCTGACGGCCGGCACCCACTTCCGCTTTACGCCCCCCATGCAGGTGGCCAAGCAGCAGGCTGACGCCGGCTTCTTCGGCAAAATTTACGCCGTGCGCACAGCTTGGCAGCGGCGCAACGGCATCCCCGGCTATGGCAGCTGGTTTACCAACCGCGACCTCTCCGGCGGCGGCGCGCTGCTCGATATCGGCATCCATGCGCTGGACCGCGCGCTCTACCTGATGAACTATCCGCAGCCGGTGTCGGTGAGCGGCGCGACCTTTGCCGAGTTCGGGCCGCGCGGGTTGGGTCTGGGCGGCTGGGGGTCGGACATCTTCATCCCCGCCGTCGGTGCGCGCTATGACGTGGACGACTTTGCCTGGGCGTTTATTCGCTTTGACACCGGGGCCGTAGTCAACCTGCAGGTCTCCTGGGCCAGCAACTTCCCGGAAGTCTTTATGACCGAAGTTTTCGGCAGCGAAGGCGGCGGGTACATCGGCGGGCGCGACAAGGTGGAGTTGTATACGATGCTCAACAAGCAGGAAGTGACGATCGAGACGCCGCTGCATGAGGCGAAGGTCGGCTCGTATTTCAAGCTGATCGAAAACTTTGTGCGCTATATCGACGGCGACCAGACCGCCGATATTCCCACACGCGAACAGGCGTTGGTCAGCGTGCAGATTATCGATGCCATCACTCGCTCGGCGGCCAGCGGGCGTGAAGTGCAACTGTAGACAGGGCTATTGCGGCGGGGGAACGGCCAAAATTGTCCTTGCCTTCAGATATGCGATTTCTTCGCTATGGTGGTAAGATAAGTCAGAAAACAATTCATTGTTGTTCCTATATTTAAGGAGAGCGAAATGGCAAAAGTAAAGGTTGGTATTAACGGATTTGGCCGCATTGGCCGCCAGGTCACCAAGGCTTTGTTTGAAAATTATCGCGGCAAATTTGACCTGGTTGCGGTCAATGACCTGAGCGACACGGCCACCAATGCCCATCTCTTCAAGTACGACAGCAACTACGGCGTCTTCCCCGGCAGCGTTGAAGTGTCCGATGGCGACCTGGTCATTGACGGCGACCGCATCAAGGTGCTGGCCGAGCGCGACCCCTCCAAACTGCCCTGGGGCGACCTGGGCGTTGATGTGGTGATCGAGAGCACGGGCATCTTCACCGACCGCGCCAAAGCGGAACTGCATGTGGCCGCCGGCGCCAAGAAGGTGATCATCAGCGCCCCGGCCAAGGGCGAAGACCTGACGGTTGTCATGGGCGTCAACGAAGACAAGTATGACCCGGCCAAAGACACCATCATCAGCAACGCTTCCTGCACGACCAACTGCCTCGCCCCCGCCGCCCAGGTGCTCAACGAGATTGCCGGCATCAAGCAGGCGTTGATGACCACAGTACACGCCTACACCAACGACCAGCGCATTTTGGACCTGGTGCACAGCGATCT
Organism: Caldilineales bacterium; assembly: GCA_038205395.1. GTDB lineage: Bacteria > Chloroflexota > Anaerolineae > Caldilineales > Caldilineaceae > Fredericiella. The sequence continues at coordinate 25,923 of JBBRBX010000004.1, read as the reverse complement.
GCGCCGCGCACGCGCGGCTGCGCTGAGCATCATCCCTACGACCACTGGCGCCGCCAAGGCGATCTCGCTGGTCATTCCTGAACTCAAGGGCAAGTTTGACGGCTACGCCATGCGCGTGCCTACCTCGACTGTGTCGGTGGTGGACTTGACCGTGTTGGTGGAGCGCCCGGTCACCAAGGATGAGCTGTTTGCCGCCTATGACAAGGCAGCCGCCGGACGCATGAAGGGCATTCTGCAGGTCGTGCGCGAGCCGCTGGTGAGCATCGACTTCAAGGGCAACCCCATGAGCAGTTCGGTGGACTATGAGTTCACCAATGTCTACGGCAGCATGATCAAGGTTGTGGCCTGGTACGACAACGAGTGGGGCTACAGCAGCCGCGTGGCTGACCTGCTCAACTACATGGCGAACAAGGGCCTCTAGCCACAGCGTCTCGCCTATCCGGAGTTATGTGAAAGCGTGGCGCGCATTGCGTGCCACGCTTTTTGCAAGATGGGGCCGGCTGGTGCGAGCTTTGTCACACTTTTTGTCAGCGGATTTCCGGCGCGCAGAACGGATGCAGCGCAACTGCTCCGGCGCCGGGTGCACCGAAAGGACGTAGACAACTCTTATGAATATGAATAAACAGACCATCAAGGATGTCGACTGGCAGGGCAAGCGGGCGCTGGTGCGGGTCGATTTCAATGTGCCGCAGGACAAGGCGACGGGGGCAATTACCGACGACGCCCGCATTCGTGCCGCCTTGCCCACCATTCGCTATCTGCTGGACAACGGCGCCGCCGTCGTGTTGATGAGCCATCTGGGCCGCCCCAAGGAAGGCCCCGACCCTAAGTACAGCATGAAGATCACAGCGGACCACCTGGAGAAGCTGCTGCCGGGCGTGCATGTCGGCTTTATCGGGGCAACGACTGGCCCCGAAGCCGAAGCGGGGGCCCAGGCGCTCAAACCGGGGCAGATTCTGGTGCTGGAAAACACCCGTTTCGACAAGCGCGAAACCAAGAACGACGATGGCATGGCGCAGGAGTTGGCGAAGCTGGGTGATGTATATGTGATGGATGCTTTTGGCAGTGCCCACCGCGCTCACGCCTCGACCGAGGGTGTGGCGCACTATCTGCCGGCGGTGGCCGGCTTCTTGATGGAAAAAGAGCTGGCGTATTTAGGCAATGCACTGGAGGAACCGCGCCGCCCCTTTGTCGCCATTCTTGGCGGGGCCAAAATCTCCGACAAGATCGGCGTCATCTCCAACCTGCTGACCAAAGTGGACCGTATTCTGATCGGCGGCGGCATGGCCAATACCTTCCTGGCGGCCCAGGGCTATAACATGGGCAAGAGCCTGGTCGAGGCCGGCGCTGTTGAAAAGGCTAAGGAACTGGTCGAAGCGGGCGCCGACAAAATCGAACTGCCGGTGGATCTGCGTGTGGCCAACGCCTTTGCCGCCGACGCCGAAAATAAAGTCGTCAGTGTCGCCGAAGTGCCGGCGGACTGGATGGCTTTGGACATCGGCCCAGCCACCATTGCCCATTACTCCAACCATCTGGCGGGCGCGCATACGGTCGTGTGGAACGGGCCGATGGGCGTCTTTGAATTTCCAGTCTTTGCGCGCGGCACCAATGCCATCGCCGAGATTCTGGGCGGGCTGAAGGACGCCACCACCATTATCGGCGGCGGCGACAGTGCGGCGGCAATTCGCGACGCAGGCCTGGAAGAAAAGATGTCGCATGTCTCCACCGGCGGCGGCGCTTCGCTGGAGTTTTTAGAGGGCATCGAACTGCCCGGTGTGGCGGCGCTCAAGGATCGAGCGTGAGCCAGACTTACGCCGAGAGGTGATCAAGATGGGCTTTTTCTCCAAACTCTTTGGCCCGCTCTTTGGCAGAGGGCCATCGGCATCCGGTCGCTATCTGCCGGTCTATGTATTGAGCCACCGCTGCCATGAGGCAGTGGTGGGGCAGATTGACCTGATGAACGAAGTCAGCCTGGACGAAGAGCAGCAGGGCGGCTATTACGTGCGCAAAGTGCTCCACACCTCCGGCAAAGGCCGCTGCTTTGGCGAGGTCGAGATCGAAGTGTGGCTGAACCGCGACAAAAAGCTGCTGCGCCAGGAGGTGCACGGCGGGCGCTGGCTGACGGCTGACGAGTATGAAGCCGAACTGGCTGCCGAGCGGGAACGCGAGCAGGCGGAGGAAGCAGCCCGGCAGGCGGAAGCCGCCGCACAAGCGGCAGCAGCGGAAGCCGAAGACGCAGAAGCAGCAGACAAGACAAATCAGACAGGCGCAACGCTCTAGCAGCGGACACGCCTTTTCCCAGATTTCATAGAGGAGTTAACCCAATGCGCAAGCCGATGATGGCGGGCAACTGGAAGATGAACAAAACGATTGGCGAAGCCGCGGAACTGGCCAAGGCTATCCGTGCGGCCGTCAATGATGAGGGGACAGTGGATCGGGTCGTCTGCCCGCCCTTTGTCGATCTGCCGGCAGTGGCGGACGCGCTGGCTGGCAGCAATATCGGCGTGGGCGCGCAGAATATGCACTGGGCGGCCAGCGGCGCTTACACGGGCGAAGTCAGCGCGCCGATGCTGGCCGGGCTGGCGCAGTATGTGATCCTGGGCCACAGCGAACGGCGCCAATATTTTGCCGAGACGGACGAGACGGTCAACCAGAAAACTAAGGCAGCGCTGGCGGCGGGGCTGACCCCGATTGTCTGCGTGGGCGAAACGCTGGCGCAGAATGAAGCAGGCGAAACGCAGTCGTTTGTCAGCGGCCAGGTGCGCGGCGCGCTGGCTGGGCTGGATGCAGCGCAGGTGGAGAGTCTGGTGATAGCCTACGAGCCAATCTGGGCTATCGGCACCGGGCGTGCGGCCACGGCGCAGCAGGCCAACGACATCTGCGGCGGCGTCGTGCGCGCCACGCTGGCGGATCTGTACGGGGCGCAGACGGCAGCCAACACCCGCATCCTCTACGGCGGCAGCACCAACGACAAGAACATCCGCGAGATCATGGCGCAGCCGGACATCGACGGCGCCCTGATCGGCGGCGCTGCCCTCAAGGTGGAAAGCTACGCCGAAATGGTGCGCGGGACAGCCGAAGTCTACGCCTGACGTCCCACGTTACGAGCACGCATAAAAAAGGGATTCCCCTGATCGGTGATAGGGGAATCCTTTTCGTTTTACGAAATCAACGTTCAGACAATCTAATAAAGCTATGGCGCCCAATCCAGACTCTGCTCCAGCCAGTTGGGGAGCGCCCCCAGGTCGCCCACGACGGACTGCGCCCGCCCGCTGTCGATGCCGACACGCCAGATGCCCCACTGGCTGCCGCGGTTGGAAATAAAGACAATCTCGCTGCCGTCGGGGCTGACGGCGGGCAGACCATCGCTGGCGGCGTTGAAGGTAATGCGCGTGACGTCGCCGCCACTGAAGTCGTCACCCACCGCCACGCTGTACACATCCCAGTTGCCGTCCCGCTGGTCACTCATAAAGACCACACGGCTGCCGTCGGGCGTCCAGCGCGGGCGGGCGTCGCCGGGGTTGTTCGTCAGCGGGCGGCGGTCCGTGCCGTCGATCGCCATCGTCCACAGCCCGCAGGCGGCCCCGCTTTCGTCACAGCCCTTGTAGACCAGCCGGCTGCCGTCGGGGCTCCAATCCGGATCACTACCTTCACCCAGGTCAACGGCTTCGCTGATAGTGTCGGCCCATACGGTGTAGACGCGCGAGCGACCGTCGCCGTAGCGCAGGCTGCTGAAGACAAGCCGGTTGCCGGCAGGGTTCCAGCGCGGCAGGCTGTCTTCATAGTGGGTGGTGAAGTTGAAGCGTCCGGCTGCATTGGGATCTTGGCCTGCCGTCAGGTCGTAACCGCCCAGGCCAAGCATATCCGGCTGCGTGCTTTGAAAGGCAAGGCGGACGCCAAGCGCCTGCCCGTCAGGCGGCTGCAGAGCGGGCTGGCGTGCTTGATCGAGCAGTTGGGTGAGGGTGGCATTGGCGGCGCCAAATTCCACCAGGTAGATGCGGTCTTGGCCATCCTGCATTGTGGAGTAGAGCAACCGCCCGCTGCCAGGCGCGCCACTGAATGGCGCGGCAGCCGTGGGGGTAAGAGCGCCGGTGGGAGTGAGCGCCGGTGAGGCGTCGATGGCGTTCACCGTGACGCCCGGCACAGCAACTTCTTCGCCGGTGAGCAGGCTCAGCACCTCGGCAAAGAGCAGGGCATGGCTGCCATCAGGCGCAAGTTCCAAGGCACGGCGGATGTCGGCCACTGCGCCCTCCAGCGCAGCGCCCGGCGCGGCCTCCACCGGCGCCTGCTCATCGGCGCTGTCGCCGGCCATCGTAGATAACCACTGCCCCCAGCCGCGCACAAAGTAGGCATCGGCCAACTGCGGATTGACGGCAATGGCGGAAGTGGCTGTGGTGGTGATCCAGCCCGCCAGTTCGCTCTCCCAGCCTTCCGCCACCGTGCCCGAAACCAGCGTCGATGGCTGTACAAACAGTTCCGACGCGCTGTAGACACCCATGACATCCACGGCGGCGGGATAGTCGCCATAGAAAAGCTGCGCCAGCAGCGGGTAAGGATGGTCGGCGGACTGCGCATCCTGGCGGCGCGCATCGCCGATCAACTGCACCAACGCCACATTCCAGGCGTAGACGCCGCTGGGATCGGCAGGCAAGCCGGCGGTCAAACCAGCAGTCACTGTCGTCGCGCCCGTGCCCGTGATTGCGTCCGTTACAGTAAGACTCTCGCCCGCGGTGACGCTGAGCGACGGCGTAACTGCTGCGCCGGCGCTTGCGGCGGGCACAGCGGCAGTGACCGGCGTGGCCAGCAGGTCAAGCGCTGCCTTCCACAGCCCGCCCTGCACCAGCCGCAGCAGTTCATCGTTGCGCCGGCTTAATTCATCCGGCGCCGCGGCAGGCAGCGCCTCCAACTTCACCTGGACAAACTGGCGGCCATCCCAGCGCTGCACGCCATAGTCAATAAAGCGCACGCCGCAGGCATAGCAAAAGACGTAGTAGTCAGTGGCATCCAGCACCACCTCATTGATGCCGTCACCGTTGACATCTTGGACTGTGCAGGCGCCGGGGCTGGAGCTGAAGCCGTCCAGTTCCTGCGTCAGCGTGTCGTCAGCCAGCCGCAGGACGGCGCAGACACCGCTGTGTGCACCCGCTCCCCCTTCAACGAGCAGCCAAAACTGCGTGCCGTCGCCGGTCGTTGCGCCACCTGGCCCAATTTCGACCTGGGTGACGCCGGCTTCGTTCAAATAGTCCGGGCCGGCGGTGACGCCTTCCTGTGCGCCGACTAGATCAAGCAGGCTCACTTCCCGCCATTGACCATCTTCCTGTACATAGACACCTACGGCGTGCGGTGTGTCCGGATTGAACGAACGTAGCCCTGTGGTGTGGGCAATCCAGTAGGTCGTGCCGCCGGCTTCGATGGGGAAGGCGACGGAGTTATCGAACATTGTACCGTCACCGCTGCTGCGCACACCGGCCAGATCAAGTGATTGTTCAAACAGCTCAACCACGGCAGTTTCTGCGGGAGAAGGGCCGGCGAAGTCATTGGATCCCCAACGCGGTGAGGAGCCAAAGGCAGATAATGTAATGGGCGTACTGCCGGCTGCGGCCTCCGGCGAGTCACCGGCGACAAACAACCACTGGAAGGTGAAGGCGAGACCGGTGCGGATGGTCTGCACATCGCTGAGCAAAACAGCACCGCTGTCATCCGCCGCCCACAGCACGCCGGCCAAATCAGCAATGGTGACGTCGCCGACAGGCGTGTATTCGCCGTTAGCGGGTTCAATCTTGGCCGGCGCGTAGAGAGGCAGAACACTGAGGTCGCTCTGCTCAGCGACAAAAGCCCACAGGCCACCATCGCGCTTGACATGCGGCCCCTGCACGCCGGCGCCGGAACCCAGACCGGCTGCAGCGCTGATGATTGGGGTCGCCACACCGGTGCCGGCGTCTACCAGAGACAGACCGGGGGAATCGTATTTGGTGCGGTCACTGCCGATGTAGAAGCCGATGCTGTCCAGCTTCCAGGCCACGTCGCCTTGCAGCGGGGCCTCCTCCTCCTCCGCAGTCAATTCAACCAGCACATTAGAATCGGGGGCAAGAATCGCCAGGCCGCTGCCCGCCTGATAGAGAAAGAAATCGACCAGCAGATGGACGCCATCCGGCGACCAACTGCGCGGGCTGTAAAAGCGCACCGGCGCATTGCTGCCGGCGGCGCCGGCGGCAGGATAGGGCTCGTTGGACAGCACAAGCGTTACAGCCTCCGCGCCTTCATCTGCGCCGGAAGCGATCAGGTTGACGCCGCCGCGGCTGAAGGCGATGCGCGCCCCGTCAGGCGAGTAAACGGGTGCGGCGATGCGGGTGGCGAGCGTGGCAGCCGCGTCATTGGGGTCAAAATCGCCGCCGTCGAATTTGAGTATGCGCCCTGCGCCGCGGGCATCCACCTCAATCAGTTGGTTGCCTGCCACATAGACCAGCTTGGAGCCGTCGGGAGCGACGTCAAAGTCCGTGACGGATACAGTCTCATAGCTGATCGTGCGGCGGCTTTGGCCGTCAGCGTCGAGACGAACAATCTGGCCGCTGTAGCCGTCGATAAAGTAGATGGGCGCGGGCAGGACAGCACCCTCCTGCTGCGCAGGCGCGGCCGCAACCGGGATGACCCCCAGCAGAGTGAGAAGGAAGGCCGCAGCCAGCCATATCGCCGGCTGCCAAGAGAAACGCTGCAACATTTTTTTGCTCAATTTTCGTCTCCTTTGTCGTACAGTCTGTGCCCTGATGCAGAGGTGCGACACAGGCAGGGTACGTTTTTCTGATCTGGTTCGGTTTCTGGCTAAACGCATGAAACATGCATTGGTGTTCCCTCGTTGTCAATTAGTCAAGGTGTCAAGGTGTCAAGGTGTCAAGGTGTCAAGAAAAACAGGGCCGGCAGCGCAGCCGGTGCAAAACAATCAAGTGCAGGAGGAACGCAAATGGCGAAAACAAAATATACGGCTGGTGTTGTCCTGCTGCTGGCAGGGATGCTGTTGGCAGCCTGCGGCGGTGCAGACAATTCAGACAGTGCGGCGAACAGTGCGCCGGCCAGCGACGTACAGGTGCAGCCGGTAAGCGGCGCCAGCGATACGTCGGGCGCGGGTGACGCATCGGGGGCCAACGCAGCCGGGGCGGCCGCCGTCGCCGCAGATGTGGGCACAGGCAGCGATGGCGTCGCCGGCAGCGGCGGCAGCAACCAGGCAGGCGGCAGCGCCGCCCCCAACAGCGACACAGTGGCGCCGCTCCCCGGTGAAGCGGATGAAGCCAGTGGCAACATCACCAGCGGCACAGGCGGCGGCAGCTACAGCGCCGTCTCCGATGCCGAGTGCAGTGAAATACAAAAGCAGTTGAGCCAGGCGCTTGGCGTTGACTTCAACCGCACCAGCAGACCCGCCGCCTTCACCGATCTGACCGGCGTCAGCGGCGAAAGCTGCCAACTGACCGCCACCGGCACGGGTGCGCAGTTCCCCAACATGGTGGAGACGGCGCAGCGCATCGGGCAGATATTCACCGGCAGTGGCTGGAGCGCCGATGCGCAGTATGCAGCCGATTCACCCACCGGCACGATCGGGGGGCTGCGGCGCGACAACCAGTTGGCGGCGTATGCTGTCCAATGGGCACCGGCGGACGGCGTCACCTGCCCCGCGGACCAGCCCATCTCGGCCTGCGCTGAGACGCTGACGCCGGAGCAGATGAATTACACCATCCAGATTGACCTGGCACAGCAGTAATGGTGGGATCGTCCACTGCACACGAGGGTGTGCGCAGTGGACGATCCCATCCGCCGGCCTGTCCGGATTATTTTCCTACTGCCGGCAGATAAAGCTTTTTGTCCACCAGCGGCTCTTCCACCGGCGCCAGCCATGTCGGCGTAAGCTTGACTTCAACGGCGGCAGCGTTTTGCAACTGCACGGCCACAGCAGGCACAGCCACGCCGCCCACCTCGCTCACCACACCAGTGGAGGTAATCGCCACCGCATTGGTCAACGCACCAGTTAATGCGATTGGCCCCAATCCGGTGACAAGGGTGCGGGTGACAGCCAGACTGCTGCCGGGCGGCAGCAGCGCGCTGACGGGCGCGTTGGCAATCCCCAGCAGCGGGTCACTGACAAGATGGTTGGTCAAGGTGACGTCGCCCGTGTTGAACAGGGTAATGCAGTAGTAGATCGACGAGTTGAGCGGCGCCGTCAGCGGGCCGGCGGGCGCGCAGGTGTCCGGATCCGTACCGGCGCTTTTGACCACACGCACCTGTGGGTTGACAACATCCACCAGTGCTGACGAACCGGCGGAGACCACCACATCCTGCGGAGCGACTCCCGGCTGCACAAACGCAGTGGGACCGCCGATCTGCGGTTTGGCGGTTACAGTGATGCGGTTGGTGTAGTCAACGCTCACGCCGGTCTGCTGACAAACAAAAGAGGTAGCTGCGCCGGGCGCAAGATCGTTCACAGATCGGCTGCAGGCGGGGGCAAGTAGGTCAACAGCCGCGATGTTGGTCAGCGCAATGTTACCCGTGTTGGTAATGTTGATGGTGAACGTCGCCGTGCCGCCGTTTATCACGGCTTGCGCAGCCGGCTGCTTGCTGACGGCCAGCGATGGAGCCGCCACAGTGACCGTTTTGGTGGCCATCAACCCGCAAGGGCCGCTGAAGGTGACGATGGCGCCACCAGGCGCAGCCGGCACAAGCGTGGCCGTCAGCACGCCGTAGGCGTCGAGAGCAGCAGGGGCGGAAGCACCTTCCCCATAGGCTGTCTTTACTGTCCCGTTATTCGTGGAAGCAACAAAGAGAGGGTCGTCGTTGGGGTTGCCGGGACTGCCGGCCAGGGAATAAGGTGCAGCCCCAAAGGTGGCAGACAGTGTCTGCTCGGCGCCGGCGATGCCGATGTCGGGCGTCACGCTAGTTTGAGCAGCATCAACCCACGGAACAAAGACGACATTACCGGACCCGCCGCTGCTGTCGGCATCCATCACGGCGTTGCCCAAGCCGGCAGGATTCTGGGTGACATGGTAGGGGCCGGAGAAGTTGCCCCAATAATTGGCTTGGGCTTGATAGGTGTGGCTCACCAGGCCGGTGGCGGCCAGCCCGGCGCTCTGGTTGGCGCACACAATATTGCCGGCAGCATTGGCTGTAATTACGCTGGCCGGCGCACCGGCAGCCTGCCAGGGGAGCGGCGGCGCATCCACCCACTCCTGGTCGTTCAACTCAATGCCGATATCGTTGCTCATCACCAGCGATTGGGCGATATAAGCGTTTTGCGCAGGGGAAAGCCCGGCTGTGTGCAGGTCGCTGGAAGCTCCAATAAACGCCTGCACAAAGGGCACAAAAATGCCGTCCCACGTGTTGCTGATGGCGCTGACGTTAGTGACCGTTACATAGTCGTTTTCTGCGAGAACCAGATCATGGGCGCCGTTGCCGGCCACAGTAATGTTATGCAGCACCGCCTGCGCCGCCGGTGCAGCCGATAGGCTGTGCACGGAGCCGGCCTCCGCTTTTGCGCGCAGCCGGTCGTTCGCAGCGCTGGATACTCCCATGCCGCCACAGATTGATGCGCCCCACATGGGGGACTGCGCAATACCGTCGCAACTGTTGCCGGAGGCATCCGTGTCATCGATCTTGACGTTGGGGGCCACGATATTAAAACCTGTGCCATCTACGTCGCCGCCATTGTCGTTGGCGCTGCTCTGCGCAATGGTGACTTTGGAGTTGTTACACGTATCAAACGCTAGAATCATAAACCCATCGCCACCGTTACCAGTAGCGTGCGTGTTCGTAATGACCACATCGCCTGTGGTGGCTAGGAGGTTCAGGCCTGAAAAGCCGTTGCGATCGGCGGTGACGCTGTGAAGGGTGATTAAGACCGGCGCAGATGCCGCGCCCGGCAGGCAAAGAGTATCGGTCGGTTGCGCGCTGACATCGATGCCATCATCATAATTGTCGCTAAAGGATGCGCTGCTGATGGTGACGGAACCTTGAAGCCCGTAGACATGTAAACCTGATCCCCCAGAATGGGAAGCGCTTCCGCCAGTCATCATCAGATCCCCCAAAACCATACCATCCAGGTTGATGGCGTTACTATCAGGGGAAGTGACGTTGAGATTGTTGAAGACGATAGTGCCGGTGAAGTCGTTGTAGGCATAGATCGCCGCACCGTTGGTGGAAGAGATAGTGACCGTACCGACGCCGCTCAGTTCGATGTCGCCCACGCCGCCGGCGATGCCGCTCCCCATCGTGTCGAGGTTCACACTCTCGGCGTAGACGCCGCTGCAGATCTGGATGACATTACCCGGCGCGGCGGCGTTGACTGCGGCCTGAATGGTGCTATACTGGCCGCCGCTAGGGCAGACTGTCAATGTGGCGGCAGAGGCGGCAGATGGATGCCAGAGCAAGGCCAACAGCAAGGCAAAAAAGAGGATGGGCGCCGCCAGAGCAGCCGCCCCCACAAGATGGCGCCGGCTGCGCCGCACGCCGTCAATCCCACTGCCGGAAGATGCAGAAAGCTGAGACATACACAGACCTCCTTTAAGTAACCTGAACAAACAAGTGCCAATAAGCAAGAAGAATGTAAATTAACAGATGCAAAAGAACGAGTACTTCTGTAGTATATCATAATCTGAAGAAAAAAATTCAGCAATTTGTAAGTCATTGGTGGGAATATAGCTCTGGTCGCATCGATTAGCTTACTATAAAAAATACTCGGGTGTGATATACTGGCAGGCAGCCGTGCGTTTGTCCTTTTTCCCCAAAGCATAGGAGAACCCAATGCAAACTGATTTGACTGAAATTGCCTTTGTGCTTGATCGCTCCGGCTCTATGAATGCAATTGCGAGCGACGCCATTGGCGGCTTTAACTCGTTTCTGGTCGACCAGCAGGCACAGCCGGGGCAGGCGCGGCTGACGCTGGTGCTCTTTGACCATGAGTATCTGGTGCTGCAGCAGAATGTAGACATCCAGGCCGCACCGCCGCTGGACAGGCGCAGCTATGTCCCGCGCGGGAGCACGGCGCTGTTGGATGCGGTGGGGCGCACGATTGACGATGTGGGGGCGCGTCTGGCGGCGACGCCAGAGGCCGAACGACCTGCCAAAGTGATCGTCGCCATCCTGACCGATGGGCTGGAGAATGCCAGCCGCGACTACACCTATGCCAAAGTGTCGGCCCTCATCCGCCGGCAGCAGGAGAAGTACAGTTGGGACTTTCTCTTCTTAGCCGCCAACCAGGATGCCATTGCGGCAGCAGGCGCCCTGTCGATCCACGCCAAAGATGCGATGTTCTTTGAATCCACGGGCGCCGGCGTGCGCGAGGGCAACCGCCGGCTGAGTCAAGAAATCTCCGCCCGCCGCTCGCGCTAGAGCGCAATGTCTCGTAAATATAACCAAGTCGCTGTGCGCAGACGCCGGGTGCATTAACAAACCCGGCGTCTTTTTTGTGCCATTTCTAAAAATTGCTGGAGCCGCCAGCCTTAGCCCCGTGCGGCGGCAGCAAACGCCTGGAACAGCGGCAGCCCCAACTGCCCCCCTTTGTGCGGCAGCGGATTCTGCACCGCCGCCACATGATCCTCCGGGTGGGGCATGAGACCGAGCACATTGCCGGCATCGTTGCAGATGCCGGCAATGTCACCCGCCGAACCGTTGGGGTTGAGCGGATAGCGCTCCTGCGCCGCTGCCCCCGCAGCATCTACATAGCGGAAAGCGACCAGCCGGCGGGCGTCTAAATCAGATAGAACGTCATCTCCAGCCACTTGAAAATTGCCTTCACCATGCGCCACAGGGCAAAAGATCAGTTCGTCCAGTCCGCTGAGCCAGGCCACCGTGGCGCTGCGGTTCACCGCCAGATGCACCCAGCGACATTCAAAATGGCCGGCGGCATTGGCCGTCAGCGTCACCCGGCGCGCAGCCATTTCAGCCATACGACTGCCGGGTGCGGGCGCAGAAGAGTCACCCGGAGCGGCGTTTGGCAGCCGTGCCGGCGCACCCGGCAGCACACCAGCCTTAACCAGCGTCTGGAAGCCATTGCAGATGCCGAAGACAGGCCGCCCGCTGTCGACAAAGGCGTGCAGTTGGTCGTGAAAGTAGACCTGCAGGTCAAGCGCCAGCCGTGCGCCGGCCCCCAACGCATCCCCATAGGAAAAGCCGCCCGGCAGCAGCAGCCCGGCATAATCGCCCAACCGGCGCTCATCCGCCCGCAGTTGGTTGATATGCACGATCTCAGCCTGCCCGCCCGCCAGTTCCAGCGCGCGCGCCGCCTCGCCATCGCGATTGGCTCCGGATGCATGCAGGATCAGAATCGTATTCATCGGCTCTTCCCTTTCCAGGCAGCCACCAACTCATCAATGGAAAGTTCCAACACCGCCTCGCCGCTCGCCGTAAACGCCAGCCTGTTCACCTGCTGCACGCTGCCGATCCGGGCAAACCAAACGCCGGCCAGCGCCGCTTCAAAGGCGGAGGCGTCGTCTGCGGCTACCTCCACCAGCAGTCGCCCATTGCTTTCGGCAAACAACGCCTCGTCCGCGTGCAAAGCAGAATCCGGCCCGGCCAAGAGCGGGTCAAGCGCCACCTGCGCCCCCAGACGGCCGCCGATGCACATTTCGGCCAAGGCGACAGCCAGCCCACCTTCGCTGAGGTCATGCACAGCCTGCACCAGCTCGCCGGCGATGGCCGCATGTAAAGCTCGATAGCGGACTAACGGGTCGGGCGGCAGGGCAGGAGCAGCGCCGCCTTGCGCGCCTTGCAGATGGTGCAGCAGCGAGCCGCCCAGTTCCGCCCGCGTCTCGCCCACCAGATAAATCCGGCTGCCGGCTGCTTTGAAGTCGGATGTCACACAGCGCTCCAGGTCAGGGACAATGCCGATGGCGGAGATCAGCAGCGTACCGGGGATGGGGCTGCCGTTGAACTCGTTGAACAGGCTGTCCTTGCCGGAAATAAAGGGGGTGCGGTAGGCCAGCGCGGCGTCATAGCAGCCCTGGCAGGCGCGCACCAGCGATCCGAGACGGTCGGGATAGGTGGGGTTGCCCCAACAGAAATTGTCGAGAATAGCAAGCTGGTCGGGGTCGGCTCCCACCGCCACCGCATTGCGCACGGCCTCATCCACGGCGCTGACGGCCATCGCATAGGGGTCGGCGTGACCCAGCAGCGGGTTGATGCCGGCGGAGAGCACAAAAGCGCGACGGTGCTCCCAGGTGCCCAGCGGTTTCAGCACGGCGGCGTCGGTTGGGCCGTCCATGTGTCGGCCGCTGAAAGGGCGCACAATCGAGCCGCCACGCACTTCATGGTCATAGCGGCGCACAATCGCCTCCTTGGAGGCAAGCGACGGCCAGGCCAGCATGGCGAGCAGCATAGGCGCCGGGTCAACGGAGGAAGCAGCGGCGGCGGGCGCGGCCGGCGGGTCCTGGTAGACCGCCTGCATCCGCCGGCGCGGCAGACCATTGTGCAGAAAGTGCATAGGCAGTTCCGCCACCGTGCGCCCGTGAAAACAGACGTGCAGGATACCGTCGCCGCTGAAGCTCCCCAGCACACTCAACTCCACATCCCAGCGCTCCGCCAACCCTTGCAGTTCGGCCAGCGCGGCGGGCGGCACAGCCAGCACCATGCGCTCCTGCGCCTCGGAAATCCAGATTTCCCACGGCGCCAGCCCCGGATACTTGAGCGGGGCATTCGCCAGTTCCACCTCCACCCCCAGTTCCTCGCCCATCTCGCCGACAGCCGAAGAAAAGCCGCCCGCACCGCAGTCGGTGATTGCCGTATAGAGGCCGCGATCGCGCGCCAGTTCGATGACCTCGATCAGCCCCTTCTCGGTGATGGGGTCGCCGATCTGGACGGCGCTGCCGGTGAGTTCCGCTGTCTCGTGCGTAAGTTCCGCCGATGAGAAGGTGGCCCCATGAATGCCGTCACGCCCGGTGCGCCCACCCAAAGCCACCACCAGATCGCCCACCTGGGCAGCGCGCGGGTGCTTGCCGATGGGCAACAGGCCGGCGCAGCCGCAGAAGACCAGCGGGTTGCCCAGATAGCCCGCATCGTAGAGGACGGCGCCGTTGACCGTAGGCAGCCCCAGCTTGTTGCCGTAGTCGCCCACGCCCGCCACCACACCGGCGGCGATGCGCTGCGGATGCAGCACACCCTCCGGCAGGCGATCATAGGGCCAATCCTGCTGGCCAAAACAGAGCACATTGGTGTTGGCGATGGGCCGCGCCGAGACGCCGATAATGTCGCGCACGACACCGCCGACGCCGGTGTTGGCCCCGCCAAAGGGTTCCAGCGCCGAAGGGTGATTGTGCGTCTCCACCTTGAAGGCCAGGTCAAAGTGATCGTCAAAGGCGATGATGCCGGCGTTGTCGACAAAGGCCGAGCGCAGCCAGGCAGGGCGCAGCTGCTCGGTGGCCGCGGCTAGATACTGATAGATCAGCCCATCCACCGTCTCCTGCCGGCGCACGTCGCCGCCGGCGGCGAGCCAGGTAAAATCGATCTGCGCCTTAAACGTTTTGTGCACACAATGTTCAGACCACGTCTGCGCCAGCGTCTCCAGTTCGACATCGGTGGGGTCGCGCCCGGCCTCGGCGTAAAAACGCTGGATCGTCTGCATCTCGGCCAGGTCAAGCGAGAGCAGGCGGCGCTTGGAGAGGGCCAGCAGTTCTGCATCCGTGAGGCCGGCCAACGGCACACTCTCCACATGGTCGGCGGCGACAGCATTCTGGCCGAAATGGACGGCAATGGGGCCAAGGCTGAAGTGCTGGACAGTGCCGTTGCACAGCAACCCGCGCGCCAGCCGCCGCAGGTCGCCGGCGGAAAGATCGCCCACAAGCTCATAGCGTGTGCCGGTGGCGACTTCGCAGGCAGGCAGCCCAATTTCGACCATCCCGCGCGCCAGTTCGCGGGCGGCGATGTCGGTCACGCCGGGGCGGAAGGCCACCTCGATCACCTGCACAACCGCTGCGGGCAGCTCGCCGGCGGCAGCTTCCACAGCAGCGGCTTCCACAGCAGCAGGCCCCCAACTCGCCGCTTCCAGCACGGGGTCAGCCAACAAATAGGTGCAGAGACGCTCCAGCGCATCCACACCCGGGTGCTCCTGCAAAAAATAGAGGCGGACGACACGGCATTCGTGCAGAGGCGGCAGTCCCAACGCAGCCGCGCCGCGCACGATCTCCTGGTGCGCGTTGCGGCCGGCGGCGTGTGCAGTGCGCACTTCAATCCGGATCGGCGTAGGGTAAGCAAGCATAGGCAGCTCCTTTCTGGCGGTGCAGGCAGCAATACGGGAGCAACGATACCATTGGCGGCGGATTGCCTGCGAATTGATGAGGGGGAGGTGGAACGATTGCGACCGATCCTTGTTAGGGCAAGCCGCTTACCGTAGAATGAGAAACACAAAACTTTCTACAAAATCTTCTGCTCAATCACTTTTGCTTGAAGGGGAAACGCTATGGCTGTGGCGACCATAAATCAGTGGCATCAGATCGTGGCAGCACGCAATGAGCAGGCGCTGGACGCCATCCTGGCGGACGCGGTGGTCTTCTACTCGCCCGTCGTGCACACGCCCCAGGTGGGAAAGACGATCACCACCCGCTATCTAGCGGCGGCCCTGCGCGTCTTCGGCAATGACTCCTTTCGCTACGTGCGGGAACTTGTCGACGAGCGCGACGCCATGCTGGAATTTGAGGTCGAAATCGACGGCATCCAGGTCAACGGGGTGGATATGCTGCAGTGGGACGCAGACGGCAAGATCGTCGCATTCAAGGTCATGCTGCGCCCGCTCAAGGCAGTCAATTTGATCCACCAGAAAATGGCGGCGCTGCTGCAGGGCGGATAACAGACCAGACCTGCCTCAGTATCGCGTGGGAACGTAGCGCCAATGTTGCAGGAGCATTGTAACTTCTGAATGCCGGCACGTCTGCTCCGCGTACATTGCCGAGTGGCGCCGCAGCAAGATCGACGGCCGTGCACGGCAGGAATCAATACCTGCGTCCTCTGAGGGCGCACGAGCAAGAAGGAGCTACTCTATGTATATGCAAACCGCTGTACTCTCCCCTGCCTTCGGCGCGCTGGAGACAAGCGAGACGCTGACGCCGGGGCAGATCGATGCCCGCGCGCAGGCGCTGCTGGCACAGTTGACGCTGGACGAAAAGATCGGGCTGATGAGCGGCGACCCGCCCTTCTGGTCGGGGCTGGCGGATATGTTCAGCGGCGGCTACAACCGGCATGTCTGGCCGGCAGGTGCGGTGGAACGGCTGGGCATTCCCGGCATCCGCTTCAGCGATGGCCCGCGCGGGGTCGTGCTGGCCGGCGCCACCACCTTTCCGGTCTCGATAGCGCGCGGCGCAGCGTGGGATGTGGAACTGGAAGAACGCATCGGCGATGTGATCGGGCGCGAACTACGCGCCCTCGGCGGCAACCACTTCGGCGGCGTCTGCATCAACCTGCTGCGCCACCCGGCCTGGGGCCGCGCGCAGGAAAGCTATGGCGAGGATACGCATCTCCTCGGCGCGCTGGGCGCGGCCCTGGTGCGTGGGGTGCAGCGCCATGTGATGGCCTGCGCCAAGCACTATGCACTCAATTCGATGGAGAACGCCCGCTTTACGGTGGATGTCACCATCGACGCGCGCGCCCTGCATGAAGTCTACCTACCCCACTTCAAACGCACGGTCGAGGCGGGTGTGGCCTCAGTGATGAGCGCCTACAACAGCGTCAACGGCGAATGGTGCGGGCAAAACGCAGTGCTGCTGGACGAGATTCTCAAGCAGCAGTGGGGCTTTGCAGGCTTTGTATTGACCGACTTTATCTTTGGCATGCGTGATGCCAAGAAGGCGGCGCTGGCTGGGCAGGACTTAGAGATGCCCTTCCAACTCCACTATCAGCGCAACCTGCCGGAACTGGTGGTGCGCGGCGAAGTGCCGGTCGCACGCATCGAAGATGCGACGCTGCGGCTGCTGCGCCAGCAGGTGACCTTTGGCCAGGGACGCAACCCTGACGACTACAGCCCGGCTGTGGTAGGCAGTGCAGAACACCGCCGGCTGGCGCGCGAAGCGGCGCAGAAGAGCATTGTGCTGCTGCAGAACACAGGCTCGCTGCTGCCGCTGCGCCACGTAAAGCGGCTGGCCGTCATCGGCCACCTGGCGGATACGCCCAACACCGGCGACCACGGCTCCAGCAACACCACTCCCGCCTATGTAATTACTCCGCTGCAAGGACTGCGCGCGGCCGTGGGGGATGCAATGACGATCCTCTACGACGATGGCAGCGACCGGGCGCGCGCGGCGGGAGTCGCCCGGCAGGCGGATGCGGTGCTCTGTGTGGTCGGCTACACCCACGGCGATGAGGGCGAGTATGTGGCCCCCGACGCAATGGCGCAGTTTGCCCAATCTTTCCCGCCGCCCACGCCGGAGGAGCAGCCGCTGATGGCGGCGCTCATGCAGGCGCAGCAAGGAAAACAAGAAGAACAGGGAGAGCAGGAGAGCGCCTTTGGCGCCGGCGGCGACCGCAGTTCGCTGGCGCTGCACCCGCAGGACGAGGCGCTGATCCAGGCCGTGGCGGCGGCCAACCCGTGCAGCGTAGTCGCCATCATGGCAGGCAGCGCCGTCGTCACCGAAGCATGGCGCGAACGGGTGGCTGCCATCCTCATGCTCTGGTATCCGGGCATGGAGGGAGGCAGCGCCCTAGCCGATCTGCTCTTCGGGCGCGCCAACCCCAGCGGCAAACTGCCCTGCACCTTCCCCCGCCGCGCTGAGGATCTGCCCTATTTCGACAAAAACGCTACGGCCATCACCTATGACCTGTGGCATGGCTATCGCAAGTTGGAGCGTGACGGCGTGCAGCCGGCCTTCCCCTTTGGCTTTGGGCTGAGCTACACCACCTTCACCTACGCCAACCTGCGCCTGGAGGAAGTGGAGTTGAGAGCCGCTGACACACTGGCCGCTACGGTGGAGATCACCAACAGCGGCAGCGTAGCAGGCGACGAGGTGGTGCAGTTGTATGTGTCCGCGCTGAATTCGGCGGTCGAACGGGCGGCCAAAGAATTGAAAGCCTTTGGCCGCGTGCCACTGGCGCCGGGCGAGACCGCTACCGTGCGGCTGGAAGCCCCGATCGCCGAGCTCGCCTATTACGACAGCGCGCAAGGCTGGGTGGTCGAAGCGCTGGAATACGAAGTGATCGTGGGCCGCCATGCGCTGGACCCGGATGCCCTGCGCGCACGCGTGCGCGTGGCATAGCACAACGGCTGAACCTTGATTCGCTTGATGACAGGATGAACAGGATTGTTGCGCAGTGGAAACCACGCAGATAAATCAAGGAAATCCATCAATCAAGCGAATCAAGGTTCAGCCATTTTACGGCGCCAGTCGGTTCAGATCGCGCGGGACCAGCGTGGTCAGCCGCAGATTGGAGGCGCCGGTCAACTGCATCAGCAGCCGCTCCAGACCGATGGCGAAGCCGCCGTGCGGCGGCATACCGTAGCGAAAGGCTTCCAGGTAGCCGGCAAAGGGATCGATGGGCAGGTTGCGCGCCTGCAAGGCAGCCAGATAGTCTGCATAGCGGTGCAGCCGCTGGCCGCCGGTGACCAGCTCCGTACCGCGGAAGAGCAGGTCAAACGAGTTGGAATAGGCGGGCCGCTGCGGGTCCGGGTGCGTATAGAAGGGCCGTTTGACCATGGGGTAGCCGCTGACAAACAGAAAGTCGCTGCCATGCTCGCGCAAAGCCCACTCGCCCAGCCAGCGCTCATCCTGCGGCGATAGATCCGGCTCACCGCGCACATCCACTCCGTGCGTGGCATAAATCCACTCCTGCGCCTCGGCAAAGTGGATGTGCGGGATAGCGGCGGGCAGGGACGGCAGCCTGGCCCCTGCTAAGGCTAAGTCAGCGGCGTGTTCCTCGGCCAGCGTGCGGAAAATATGCGCCAGCAGCTCGCGCAGCAGCGCCATGAGGGTAAAGTGGTTCTCAATAAAGCCAAACTCCACATCCAGGCTGACATATTCACTCAGATGGCGGACAGTGTCGTGCGGCTCGGCGCGAAAGACAGGCGCCACTTCATAGACGCGCTCAAAGACACCCACCATGATCTGCTTGTAAAACTGCGGGCTTTGCGCCAGAAAGGCGCGCTGGCCGAAATAGTCGATGGCGAAGACATTGGCCCCGCTCTCGGTGGCGGAAGCCACCACTTTGGGCGTCTGAATTTCTGTAAAGCCGCGGCTGTTGAGGTAAGAACGGAAGGCGGCCATCACCCCGGCAGTGAGACGAAAGACGGCGCGGCGCGCCGGGTGGCGGTTGACCGTGACGGCGTGGTCCAACTGGGTGGTGAGGCCGGCCTTGACCTCGCGCTTGCCGATCAGCACTGGCAGCGGCTCGCGCACCGCCTCGATGACGCTGATGGTCGCCTCTCGCACTTCGACGCCGCCGGGCGCCTGTGGTGCGGCAGCCGCCAGCCCATGCACGCGGATCACGCTTTCCGGCTGGATATCGGGGCCGAGCATAGCTTCCAGCGCGTTGGGCTGATCGACCACAATCTGCGCCGTTCCCCAGCCGTCGCGCAGGATGACAAAGGCGATGCCGCCCAGCCGGCGCACGGCGTGCAGCCAGCCTTGCAGCAAGACGCGCTCGCCGCTGTGCGCCGGCAGTTCCGTGCTGCGAATCCGTGCGGGCGCAGACGTGACAGCCCAGTCGGCAAGCGGTTCGGCGGGGGGAGGCAATTGGGTGTTCATCAGTCGATTCTCCGTGGCCCAGGTGGATGGATTGGCGGCTGTGACGTGCGCGCACCCGGGCCGGGTTTCAGTCCGCACACGCGCCGCAGCGATCGTTGTCAGGATCATTGCTGTCAGCGTTATCGTCGCCATCGTCCATCGCAATCACCTCCCTTGTCGCAGAAAACAAAAAGCCCCCGTCCATCTTGTGGACGAGGGCAAAAGCCGCATCGTGGCGCCACCACTGTTCGCTCTGAAGAACGTTCACTCCGGAAAGTGTTCGCCCCACAGGAAGCCTCAGCCGGTTCCAACCAAACGACCGTCATTGGTCGCGGCTGCAAACCGCTGCGCGCTAACGGGCGCACCCGGGGCCGGCTACTGGCCTGCCGCCGCAGAGGGGCAGGGGTTCAAGGGCCAGCTCCGGGGTGTCACTGCAGCGCTGCGTTGGCCGGCCTCACAGCAATTGGCCGGCTCTCTGGTCAACACAAGGGGCGCTGCAATTTGTCCCCATCATCGCCTGATTGCCCGCCACAATAGCATGGTCGGCTGAGGTTGTCAAGAGCGCACAAAAAGAGCAAAATGAGGGCAGCGCACAGCCGCTGCCCAGCGCTCAATAAATCTGCCCAAGCACACTTGTATTTGCGCAGCGAGCAGCCACCGCAAAGGATTGCCATATGAATCACCGCCAACGAGTGCTGGCCGCTATCAACCACCAGGAACCGGACTGCGTCCCCATCGCCATTGGGGGCAGCGCACACGGCATCACCGACCCGCTCTATTTTGCCCTGCTCCAACAGTTGGGGCTGGGTGAACCGGTTCCCCCGTTCCGCCCGCGCATGGGGCACACGATTAACTACTATGATGACCGTGTGTTGGAGGCGCTCGATATTGACGTGCGCCACGCCGACTGCGGCTTCACCGACCTGGGTGGCCCGGCAGGAGGCGGCAGCAGCGACGCCTGGGGCGTGCGCTATGCGCAAAGCGGGCTGTATTTGACCGCCACCAGCTATCCACTGCTGGACGCCGGCGCCGAAGATCTGGCGCGCTACCCGTGGCCGGCGGTGGAGACGCTGCTCCACCGTGATGATTTTCGCCGCCGGCTGCAAACGCTGCGGGAAGCGGACGAGTACGCGGTTGTGGGACGCTCGTATGACTCCTATGGCCCCTTTGAACGCTGCTGCTCGCTGCGCAAAACCGATGAGTTCTTGGTTGACCTGGCGATCAATGAAGAGTTTGCCGAGCAGTTGATCGCCAAAGTCACCGATGTTCACTGCCGCCTGCTGGAAATTTATCTGGCCGACGCCGCTCCATATCTGGACATCATCGAACTGCCGGGAGATGACTACGCCGCCGCCCGCCCGCTCATCTCGCCGGCCATGTTTGACCGCTTCTTTGCTCCCGCCTGGCAGCGCATTATCGGCCTGATCAAAGCTTCTGCCCCGCAGGCCAAAATCCTCTTCCACTCAGACGGCAACATGCAGCCGTTTCTGGGGCGACTGATCGAACTGGGGGTAGATATCTTCCACTGTCTGGAACCGCTGCCCGGCGTCGACATGGCGCAGATCAAACAGCAGTATGGCGGCCGTCTCTGTTTCTGGGGTGCGGTCGACATCAAGCAGGCGCTGCAAGGGGATCAGGCGGCGGTGGCCGCCGAAGTCAAGCAGCGCATCCGGCTGCTGGGCGCAGGCGGCGGCTATGTGCTGGCGCCTGCCAACCATCTGCAGCCGGACGTGCCCGCCCAGAACGTAATCAGCCTCTTCCGCGCGGCACGCGAATTTGGGCGCTATCCGCTTGACCAGGAGCGATTGGCAGAGCACCTAGGCGAGGAGGGTGCATGACGCTTACTATCGGCTGTGATCTGGGCGGCACCAATCTGCGCGCGGCGCTGGTGGATACGGCCAGTGGGGCTGTGCTGGCGCAGACGAGCGTCCCCACGCTGGCGCGCCAGGGGCCGGAGGCCGTGATGCAGCGCATGGCCGGGCTGTGCAGCCAGATGATGGGGGCAGCAGGGACGGCGCCGGGCGCCATCGGCGCCATCGGCATCGGCGTGCCCGGCGTGCTCGACCTGGCCGCCGGCGAAACGCTCTTTCTGCCCAATCTGCCCGGCGGCTGGCCGCACATCCCGCTGGCCGCCACCATCCAGCGCCTGACTGGGCTGCCGGTGGCCTTGCTCAACGATGTGCGCGCCATCACCAATGGCGAATGGCGCTTTGGCGCCGGCCAGGGGGTGGAGAGCATGGCCGTGCTGGCGATCGGCACCGGCATCGGCGGCGGCCTGGTGATCAATGGCCAACTGCATCTCGGCATCGGCGGCACAGGCGGCGAGCTGGGCCACACCGTAATCGACTTTCATGGCCCCCGCTGTGGCTGCGGCAACCGCGGCTGTCTGGAGGCATTTGCCTCCGGCCCCGCCATTGCTGCACTGGGCATCAAGGCGGTGGCGCAGGGTCTTACCACGTCGCTTGGCGAACGGGCGGACTATGACCTCAACCGCATCACGCCCGAACTGATTGCCCAAGCGGCGCAGGCGGGCGACCCCATTGCGCAGGAGATTTATGCCACCGCTGGCTTCTACATTGGCGTCGCCGCCGCCAATATCTGTGTCGCCATCGGGCCGCGGCGCATCGTGATCGGCGGCGGCGTGGCGCAGGCGGGCGAACTGCTGCTGGCGCCCATCCGCCGCACGCTGCACGAACGGGTGCATGTGATGCCGGTGGAAGAGGTGACGGTGGTGGCGGCGCAGTTGGGCGACAATGCCGGCGTCATCGGGGCCGCCGCCTGGGCCGCCGGCCGTTTCTCCGGTTGAGAACAGCGCCGGATTGGACGGATTGGAGGGCAGAGAGGCATGATAGAGGTGTGGCCGGCGGGCTGGAATGACCCGGCAGCGACGGAATTCGTGTAAAAATCGGCTTAAAACAATTTTAGACGGGACAATGCTTTATGTCTACTACAAATGTGCCCCTACGGTCGGAAATTCCAGTTGAACACACCTGGAATCTAGAAACAATTTTTGCGACTCCGGAAGAATGGCAGGCGCAGTTGGCGGAATTGAAGGCGCGGCTGCCGCACGTGCGCGCCTATGCCGGCAGCCTTGGTGAAAGCCCGGCGCAGTTGGCGGCGTGGATGGACGAGTACCAGGCGCTCATGCGTGATGCGCAGCGGCTAGCGATGTATGCTTTCCTGGATTACAGCACAGACGCCACCGACCAGACGGCGGCAGCCCGCACAGGACAAGCCAACAGCCTCAACGCTGAGGTGCAGGCCGCCACCGCCTTTGCCGAGCCGGAGTTGATGGCGCTGGGCTGGGAAAAGCTGCGCCGCTGGGTGCAGGAAAACGCGCAGCTTGCGATCTACGCCCACTACTTTGCGGATCTGGAACGGCAGAGCGCCCACATCCGCAGCGCCGAAGTGGAAGAGGTGCTGGGGCAGGTGGAGGATCCCTTCCGCACCGCCAACGCCACGCACGGCATCCTGGCCAACAGCGAACTGGTGTTTGCGCCGGCCTCCAGTGAAGATGGACAGGAGTCGTTTGAGGTGACGCACGGCTCTTTGGGCGCGCTGCTCAGCCACAGCGACCGCACGGTGCGCTGTACAGCCTGGGAGAGCTACGCCGATGCGCACCTGGCTTTTCAGAACACAATGGCCAACAGCCTGGCCGCCGGCGTCAAGCAGGATGTGTTCCACGCGCGCGTGCGTCGCTATGATTCCTCACTGGCGGCGGCGCTGGCCCCTGCCAATATTCCTCTGGAAGTGTTTCACAACCTGATCAACGTCTTCCGGCGCAATCTGCCGACCTGGCATCGCTACTGGCGGCTGCGGCGCAAGGCGCTGGGGGTGGAGACGCTGCACGAGTATGACATCAAGGCCCCGCTGGCGAACAGTGCGGCAGGCGGCAAGGTGACAGTCCCCTATACGCAGGCCGTGGACTGGATCTGCAAAGGCATGGCGCCGCTGGGAGAGGAGTATGTGACGGTGCTGCGGCGCGGCTGTCTGCAGGAGCGGTGGGTGGACATCTACCCCAACAAAGGCAAGCGACTGGGCGCTTTCTCCTATGGCGGTCCGGGCACGCACCCCTTTATCATGATGAGCTACAACGACGACCTTTTCAGCGCCTCCACGCTGGCGCACGAACTGGGCCACTCGCTGCACTCCTATCTGAGCTGGCAGACACAGCCGCTGATCTACGCCCGCTACACTCTCTTCGCCGCCGAAGTGGCTTCCAACTTCAACCAGGCTATGGTGCGCGATTATCTGCTGCGCACGCAGAAAGATCGCGCTTTCCAAATCGGAGTGATTGAGGAGGCGATGTCGAATTACCATCGCTACTTCTTTATTATGCCGACCCTGGCGCGCTTTGAGTTGGAGCTGCACGGGCGCGCCGAGCGCGGCGAGCCGCTGACCGCCGGCAGCTTTATCGACTTGATGGCCGATCTCTTTGCCGAAGGCTATGGGGACGAAGTGGCGATGGATCGCCGGCGCACCGGCTCTACCTGGGCGCAATTTTCAACCCATCTCTATTCCAATTTTTATGTCTATCAGTACGCCACCGGCATTGCCGGCGCCAATGCGCTAGCGCGCGGCGTTTTGGATGGCAGCGAAGGGGCAGTGGGGAAATATCTGGGCTTCTTGCGGTCGGGCGGCGCTTCCTATCCGCTGGATACACTGCGCGCGGCGGGCGTCGATCTCAGCTCCCCCGAACCGGTGGAGATCGCCTTCCAACTTTTGGCCGATTACGTGGGGCGGCTGGAGGAGTTGTTGGAAGAGCAATAAGGGGCTTGGCAAACGTTGCGCAAACACGCCTGCGTATAGGCTGAACGTGTAAACGGAAGAACGGCGACGACGCTGTTTGTCACCGCTGCGGCGCACTGGTACGATGGCGGCGAGCAGCCGCGGCTGCTCGCCTTTTCTACTATTTTTGTACACTGTGACAGTTGCGACAGCTAAAGGAGTAAGCGCATGACCGACAAGACAAGCTTTAGTGCTGAGGAATGGGTCAAGCTCTTGCAGCTTCCCGGCGCCGTGTCGATGTACATCATCACCGCCAGCCCGGCGCTGGGCGATACCCCCAAAGAGTCGTTTGCGCTAGCGCAGAATTTGAGCGACCCGGCGCAGAAGCAGAGCGCCGGCGGGCTGCTCAAAGCCGTGCTGGACGAGTTCAGCGACGCCGAGAGCGCCAAGCAGGCGCAGCCGAAGATGGACGGGGCGAAAGACATGGCCGAACTGCGCAAGATGCTGCTGGATGAGATCGGTAAAGGCGCCGTGCTCGCCGATCAGAAGGCGGAAGCCAACGAGGCGCTAGACTTCAAGATGTGGCTGTACAAGGTGGCCAACGACACGGCCAATGCCGCCAAAGAAGGCGACTTCCTGGGCATCGGCGGCGAAAAAGTCAACCAGGCCGAGCGCGATGCGCTTTCCGAACTGGCCACGCTGCTAGGGGTGCAGGCCACCTGAGTGCAGCGGCCCGCCGCTGTTTTGCCGTTTATAGGACAAAGAGTCTTTGCAGGGCCTCCTGGAGGCCCTGCAATTTATTTTGCGCTGCAGTTAGGCAGCCACCTGGATCAGAAACTTGACACGGTAGGTGTCGATGATAACGGCAATAATAATGATAAAGCCTGTCACGATCTGGCGCGCAAAATCGCCCATGCCCAGCAGCAGCAGGCCGTTGTTGAGCACACCGATGATACAGGCGCCCAAAAAGGTGCCGACCATAGAACCTTTGCCGCCGCTCATGCTGGTGCCGCCAATCACGACGGCGGCGATGGCATTTAACTCAAAACCGACGCCCAGAATGGGGCTGGCGATGTTGAGCCGCAGCATGTACATAATGCCCGCCAGCCCGACGCACAAGCCGGTCAGGGTGAAGGCGATCACCTTGATTAGAGAAGGATTGTGGCCGGAAAGCCGCACTGCTTCTTCGTTGTTGCCGATAGCATAGATGAGCCGCCCATAGACAGTGCGGTTGAGCACAAAGCGGCCAATCAGCACCAACAGCACGGCAATAATGAAAATGATAGGAATGCCCAGCACAGTGGCGGTGCCGAACTCGTTGAAGGCGGTGGGAAAGCTGAAGATGGTGCGCGAGGCGCTGATCTGCAAGGCAGCGCCTCGCGCAATATTGAGCATGCCCAAGGTGACAATAAAAGAATGAATTTTCCAACGTTCGGTGACAAAGCCATTAAACAACCCAGCCGCTGCGCCCACAGCAATGCTTGCCCCAACTGCCAGCAAAATGGCAAGCGGCGGCGGAAAA
>JBBRBX010000003.1:0-95196 GCA_038205395.1 Caldilineales bacterium | reverse complement strand
AATAGACGGCGGTATGGCTTGAAAAGTCCACCCGCCACCAGAGAGGGAACTCAGTGACTGAAACACTCGTGAGAGATTACTATACCGGTTATGTGCGCCAAGAATGGCGACGGTTGATCAAAAATGCCTATCATCGGCTGGAATTTGAGACCACGCTGCATTTTCTGGAGAAGTATCTACCCCGGCAGGGATTGGTTCTTGACGCCGGTGGCGGGCCAGGACGGTATACCCTGGAGCTGGCGAAAGCAGGGCATGACCTGGTGCTGCTGGATTTAACGCCCGCCAACTTGGATTTTGCCCGACGCCAGGTCAAGCGAGCAAAGCTGCAAGACAACGTCAAGAACGTCTTGGAAGGTTCTATTGTGGATCTAAGCCGATTTGCAGACGGCGCGTTCGATGCCGTTGTCTGCCTGGGTGGCGCCCTCTCGCATGTACTGGACGCACAGGAACGACAGAAAGCAATTAGCGAGCTAATCCGTGTCGCCAAGCCAGGTGCGCCCCTATTTGTTTCGGTGATTGGACGCCTGAGTCTATTGGTGGCTGAATTAACCCAGTTTCAGGCGGAGATCGGCGCAGTGCATTTCCCCCAGATGCGCGACCACGGCGATTATGCAGGTGGATTTGGTTTTACAGCCTGCCACTTTTTTCTACCTGATGAACTGCGTGATGCCTTCAGCAGTCAAGGCGTGAGCGTTGTAGAAATGGTGGGGCTGCAAGGGATCAGCTCTCGTCACGACAGAAAAGTCAACCAGCTTGCCAAAGATGAGCGCTTGTGGAAGCAATGGCTTGAGACCCACTACCTCACCTGTACCCATCCAGCCGTCGTCGGCATGAGTGAACACATCTTGATTGTTTGTCGGAAATTGTAAGTCAATGATAGACCGCTGCGCCAATTACCTGATTTCAGTCGATTGTTCGGCGGCCATCAGCCACTGCCCTTCATGCTTGACATATACCGACAGAAAGCGTGCAGCGTAGTCGAACGGCTGGCCGTTGTTGACCCCGCGTGCCGTCCAGCGGCCCACAACCACCGCCGCATCGCCATACACGCGGATATCGTATTCGTCGCCCTGAGCGGCATCCCAACTGCGCCGCCCTGGCTGCAAGGAAGCCACAATCTCGCTCTTGTTAGCCAGTGAACCGTCAGGCTGAATGCGAATGTATTCCTCCGCCATCAGGCGTTTAATGGTGCGCACATCTCCGTACAGGTGCGCCTCCGTCCACTGCCGTTCGACAGCGAGCACATCTTCTACATCGTTCAAAGTGAAGCACCCTTACCTCTCGCGTATAAACAGAATCAAATCTGTATCTCCTGGTGAGCAGCCGAAGCTGGTCAGTATGTGCGCGACTTCGGCGCGGTGCTGCGTGCCGTGGTTGACGACATGGGCCAGAATTTGCCACAGCACAGCCTCATAGGGTTGCCCCTTGGTGTTTCGGTACAAAATCGGCGCGTTTAACTCATCGTCGTTCAGCCCGGCAATATAGGCGCTCAACTCGGCCTGCTCCGCCTGCCAGCGTTCAGCCAATGCGGCATAGGTGGGGAAATCAGCAGCCGCCAACAGCCGAGCGGGGGCCGCGCCATGCTGCAGGCGCATGCGCCAGATCCATTCGGCGCCCAAGGTGTGCACGAGCACATCGCGCACACTGCCCCAACTGAGGCTGCTCTGCGCCAGAAACTGCGCCGGCGGCAGCTTGGCTGTTGCGGCCAGGATGCGTTGGTTGGCCCAATCGTTGTAACGGTACATAGTGACCAGATCGGCTGCCTGCATGGTCCGGCTCCTTAGTTTTGTCTGCGCAACTGCGCCGCATGCAGCACGGCCAGCACAGTCATGGCGTCGCGGATTTCACTGCTTTTCACCATGTCCAGCACCTGCGCGAACGCAAAGACCGCCTGCTCGATCTCTTCCGTGTCGTCCGGCGCCAGTACTGCCGGGCGCAGCCCGTAGCCTAGATACAGATGTGCCGTCTCGTGGCAGACACTTTTTGAGGTGTAAAAGGTGCTGACCCAGGTCAACCGTTCCGCCGTATAGCCGATTTCTTCCTGCAGTTCGCGCTGCGCGGCCTGCTCGCGGCTTTCGCCCGGCTTCATCCCGCCCGTCGGCATCTCCCAGCGGTCGGCCTCGCCAAAAACATAGCGGTATTGGCGGATCAAGATCACATGCTCGTCATCGGCGAAAGGCAAGACGCCCACCGCCTCACCCATGCTGACAACACCATAGAGTGTCGTGCGGCCATCCGGCAGTTCGGCAATATCCTCGCGCACGCGGATCCACGGGTTTTCGTACACACTTCTGCTCGATTTTGTCTTCCACGCCGCAGGCGCCATAGAGCGTTCCTTTCTTGGTGGGCTGCCGCTGTGGAAGCATTAAGCCATCAGTTGCCGCCATTCACAAAGTAGCCTTGCGCTTGCACGGTATACGGAAAAATTGCGAGATCATCTTCAAATGTGCGGATGCTGTAGACACCCGTTTGTCCAGAGACCAGTTCACTGCTGCCACTCACATAGCTGTAGTCGGCATACCGGATGCGTCCGTCTACCGAGTAAAAGGTAACTACAGTCTGAACTGATTTCAATGTCTCGCCGTTGTCGTTGCGTACTTCGCCAAACACCTCGGCGCCGTAATTGTCACGGAGATTCTGACTGAGAACGGTGACATTGCGGTA
Source organism: Caldilineales bacterium (assembly GCA_038205395.1). GTDB lineage: Bacteria > Chloroflexota > Anaerolineae > Caldilineales > Caldilineaceae > Fredericiella. The sequence continues at coordinate 92,532 of JBBRBX010000003.1, read as the reverse complement.
ATGCAAGTAGCACTGGTTACTCCAAGCAATTTCCAGCGTGTAACTTGCAATGGTGGCAGGTGCGTTTGATATAATTATACGTACAGGCGACCGTTGCTGCGGCGCTAGTGCATCCACCATACCGTATCCCTCGCCCGTTGCTACTAGAGTGCCGTTTCCGTCGTAAAACTTGCCGACAAGATTGACGCTGCAAACCTCACTACCTCGGCCGTTCTTCACCTCTGCAAATACGTAGTAGCTAGTTCTCTCTCTGTAGCCCCTATCTGACAGCAGAAAAACGGCATCCGGCAGTGGAACTTCGGTTGGTTCAGGTGTGGCAGTTGGCGGTTGGGTGCTAGTGGGCGACGGCGATGGCGTGGGTGTTGCCGTCGGTAATGGTGTTGCTGTTGGAGGATTGGCTACGGCGGGAAGATAAACTCCGTAAGGGGTCGCCTGTTCCGGTAAGGGCGGAAGATTTGCAGCGAAAGCAGCTTGTCCGGTTCCTATAACAAAGACCAATGCCGCAGCGAGGGTTAGCAGAGAGGTTTTCATCTTTGTACTCCTAATCAAAATTCAATTTGTTGTTACTACTTTTTTATTCATGCGTGTTTAGGACCGCAGGCGCGCCCAATATATTCACGTGCGAGAGCGAGGTGGATAGAAGCAAGCTGTGGCACAAAGTGAGCGCAATATCTATCTTACTCCTCCATATCTGCTGTAAAAAGCGACAAATGTTCTAGTGTGGCTAAGACAATAGCTGCTATTTAGCTGCCGGCAGGTAATAACTAGGAGGCTCTACAATAGAGTGCGTTTTGTCACCCCACCTCCCGCAGCCGCCGAATCAACTTGCGCAGGATCGCCTCTTCTTCGGCGCTGATTTTCTGCAGCGGCGCGTCGTCTGGATTGAGAATCGTCTCGCCCAGTTGGCTGTAGGCCAGGCTGCGCAGGTCCTCTTCCAGCGCGTCGGCGACGCGATGATCCTCGACGATGCGCCCGTCCTGCATGCGCCGGATACGCTGCGTCGCCTGCGCCACGCGTGGATCGTGGGTCACCACCGCCACGGTTGTCCCTTCGCTGCGGTTCAACTCGCCCAGCAGCGCCAAAATTTCCTGCCCGCTGCTGCTGTCCAAGGCCCCCGTCGGCTCGTCGGCCAGGATCAGCGCCGGGCGGTTGGCCAAAGCGCGGGCAATGGCTACGCGCTGGCGCTGCCCACCCGACAGTTGATTGGGCAGATGGTGCGTTCGATCGCCCAGCCCCACCAGATCAAGCAGATGGCGCGCACGCTCCTTGCGCGCCCGCGCATGGATGGGCCGCCCCTGCATCGGTACTTCCACATTCTCCTGCGCAGTCAAGGTGGGCAGCAGGTTGTGCAGTTGAAAGACAAAGCCCACGGTAGAGGCGCGAAACTCATCTACATCTTTGAGGCTGGCCAGATTCTGTCCGGCCACCCACACTTCGCCACTGCTGGGCTGGTCCAGCGCGCCCAACAAATTGAGCAGCGTGCTTTTGCCGCAGCCGCTCGGCCCCATGATGGCAAAAAACTCGCCCGCCTTGACTGTCAAGTCGAGACCGTCCAGCGCATGCACCGCGGTTTCGCCCTCCCCATATACTTTGCTTAATTCACTTGCTTCTATCAGCCAATCCGCCATTCTGCACCTGCTGTTCTGCTTGCCCGCTACTGCGGGGGCCGGATGTTGACAAAAGCCGTCATGCCCCAGCGCAAACTCGGGTCGAGATCCTGCACATCTACATCGACGGTGTAGTTGGTGCTGCCCTTTTCCGCCGAACTGACCGGCGCCACCTGGGTGACGACGCCGGCAAAGATGCGGTCGGGCACGGCGTCAAAGGTGACTTCCACGGACAGGCCGGGCTGCACGCGCACAACGTCGGTTTCGCGCAGATCGGTGGTTTCCACATGCATGGCCGCCGTGTCGCCCAGCAAGATGGCATACGCGCCCGGCTCGATTAACTCGCCCAGCCGCACATTGACCGCACCCACCTCGCCGGCGAAGGGCGCGTAGATGCGGCTCTGGCGCAGTTGCGCCTGGGCGCTGTCCACCGCGGCCTGTGCCGACTGCACGTGTGCGCCGGCCATCGCCATATCTTCAGCGCCGGCCCCAGCCTGCAACTTGTCGAGCGCAGCTTGCGCGCCGGCGGCCTGCGCCAGGGCGGCGCGCACATTGGCCTCGGCGCCGGCGCTTTTGCTCTGGGCTGCGGTGACGGCGACCTGCGCCTCGCGCACCGCGGTGGCCGCCACCGCCAACTGCTCTGCCGTCGGCCCGGCAGCCGTCACCCCCGTCTGGGCATTGGCTGCTTCCAGCGCGGCGGTGGCCTGGCTCAGCGCCAGCGATTCGGGCCGCGCCCCGATCGCCGGGTCGCCTTTGACCAGATTATAGGCGGCCTGTGCACTGGAGACGGCGGCCTGCGCCTGCGCTACAGCCGCGCGCGCGGTCAGCTTCTCCGCCGCTGTAGGGTGGCTGGCGACCTCCGCATAGCGCGCCCGCGCCATATCGACGCCTACCTGCGCCGCGGCCAGCGCCGCCTCTACATCCTTCATCTGCCCAGCGGCCACGGCAACCTGGGCGTTGGCGGCCTCGACGGCGGCTTGCGCTGCGGCGATATCGGCGTCTATGGCCCCAGCGGCCAGCTTGTCGCGCGCGGTCTGCGCCTCGACCAGGGCGGCTTCGGCCACCTTGATCTGACTTTGCAGCACACCGCTCTCCAGTTCCAGCAGCAGGTCGCCCGCCTGTGCGGCATCACCCGCCTGCACATGGATGGCCTGCACCGTGCCGCTGCCTGCGGGTGACAGACCCGCCCAGACCACCGGCTGCAGCCGGCCCGAAGCCCAGATCACCTGCTCCAGGTCGCCGGCTTGCGCCGCCTCCGCTGCGGCGGCAGCTGCCTGCTCCGCCGCCTGTTGCGCCTGGTATTGCGTAAAGCCCCACCAACCCAACGCGCCGCCAGCCGCCACAATTAGTACAATTGTTATCCAGCGTCTCATCGTTATCTTCCTACTCGTAGCGCAAAGCCTCTGCCGGCTCCAACTGGCCGGCATGCCAGGCCGGATACAGCCCGCCCAGAATGCCCAGCACAGCAGCCGTTACAAAGGCGGAAAGAAACACATCCCAACTCCACGTCGCGGTCACAAACTGGCCCACGCCGGGCGCTAGCATTGCCAGCGTCAGCAGCCCTACACCGAACGCAGAACCCAGCACAGCCGAGACCAGGCAGAGCAGCAGGCTTTCCAGCAGGATCTGCCCCAGGATGCGCCGCCGCCGCCAGCCCAGGGCGCGCAGCGTACCGATTTCGCGTGTGCGCTCGAAGATTGACATAATCATGGTGTTGGCTACGACAATCCCACCTACAATCAGCGCCAAGGCCCGGATGGCTGCCACTATACCCTCCGTCTGCTGCAGGTCATTGGTATTTTGCGCAAACTCGCTGCTCAGGCTGGCACGCGCCTCTGGAAAGCGGCTGTTGATCACGTTCATGACCGCCTCGCTTTGCGCCGGATTCTTGACGTCAACAAAGATGAAGGTCACGGCGCGCGGCCGCCCCATCAGCCGCTGCGCCTCGCGCAGGGCGAGCATAGCGCCGGCGTCCTCGTAAGCGACCCCGGTTTCGGAAATCCCCACCACCTTATAGCGGTTGCCGTTGATGTTGAGTGTGTCGCCCAGCCCTAGCTTGTAGCTTTTGGCCGCCACTTTGCCCAGCAGTATCTCGTTGGGGCGCTGCACATAGCGCCCTTCGACCAGTTTATAATGGCGCAGGGCTGGGCTGTTGGGATCGAGACCCGCCACCAAAAACAGGGGCATCTCCGGCGACATAATGATGGCCAGCATAAAGGCGCTCGCTGACTTGACTTCGGGCATAGCCTCAAGCTGGTGTACGATGCGCTCGTCCAGGCTGCTCAGGCTCATGTCGGCGACATCGCGCTGCATGACGGTGATATTGCCGGCGCCGCCACTGCCGGTCAGCCCATTCAACTGGCCGATCATGCCGTTCATCAACCCGCCCAACATGACCAGCGTGCCGACGCCAATGCCGATGCCCGCAGCCGAGAGCAGCGTGCGGTTGCGCCGCCGCCACAGGTTACGAAAGCTCTGGTTGCCGATGCGCGCCAGCCGCCCGCTGCCCGCCGTCGCCCCGCCGCCTTCATAGCGCAGCGCCTCCACCGGCTGCAGGTTGGCCGCAGTCCAGGCCGGATAGACGCCACCCACTACACCCAACGCCAGCGCCGTCACCATCCCCTGCACGGCAAGTCCGGGGCTGACCGAGCCGCTCAACATGGCTCCCACACCGGGAATCTGCCCGGCGGCCCACGCCAGCAGAATGCCCAGCAGCACGCCGATTACGCCACCTACCAGGCTCAGCGCAATTGACTCGCCTAAAATCATGCGCAGAACGCGGCCCCGGCTCCAGCCCACCGCGCGCAGCGTGCCGATCTCGCGTGTGCGTTCGAGCACGCTCATCACCATTGCGCTCATCATGCCCAGCCCGCCGATCAGGATGGCGATGGCGGCCACGCCCCAGGCCATACCTTGCAGGTACTGCGTCCACTGCTGCGAATCGGCGTAGCCGGCGGCTGTCGTCACCGTCAGTTCGTCATCCAGCGTCTCGATGCGCGCCATCACAGCGTCCGCATCGGCATTGCGGTGCAGCCCCACCTGAAACAGGCTGACCGTTCGCTCCTTCTGGGCGATGGTCTGGGCATCTTCCAGCACCACAACGCCGCCCGACTCTTCCATTCCTTGGCCGGTCTCATAAATGCCCACAATGCGGTAGGGTGCGCCGTTAATGCGCAGGGTGTCATCCACCCGCCGCTTGAGCGCGTCCGCACCCCGCCGGCCAATGGCAATCTGGCCCGGCTGCGTGACCGGCTTGCCTTCGACAATCCGGTAATGCTGCATAGCCACGCTGCCGGCAGGGTAGCCGTAGATCAAAAAATAGGGTGCTTCGTCAAACGAGTACCAACTAAAAACTCCCGGATCGACATTGGCCACATCGGGGATTGCTTGGATGCGCTCGCCCAGCGTTTCATCCAGGCTGCTGAAAGCGACATCGTAGGCATTGGCCTGCGAAACCAGCAGATCGTTGCTGATGCCCAACGAACTGCCATAGTTTTGTGCCAGACCATTGGCCATTGCGCCCAGTGCCACCACCGCAGCCACGCCGATGGCGATGCCCAAAATGGTGAGTAGGCTGCGCGTCGCGCGCCGCCATAGGTTGTGCAGGAGCATAGACAACCCTCTCTTTCCAACCACAAGAGTGTGGCTCTTCTTCCAGTTTGGAATCAGTCTAGATCAACTGCCTGACATTTACCAGATAAGCAACTGACAGCCACAAGCGGCTGCTACTTCCATCAAGTAACCTCACTCGTGCTATAATCACACCGAACTCCGTAGTGAAACCTATTTTGTAAGGATTTGCCGCTATGGCCCTGGTCAAAACCCTATATCGACCCAACTCGGCGGCCGAGGCTGCTGCCTTGCTGACGCGTACGGACGAAAAATTGGCGGCTCTTGCCGGTGGCAGCAGCCTGATCGCCGCCCTGGAGGCGCGCACCCGGCGTGATCTGGATGGCCTGGTTGATCTCAGCCGCGCCGGGCTGCATCGGATTGAGGTGGAAGTGGATGCGGTGCGCGCCGGCGCGATGGTGACGCTGAGCCAACTGCTGGAGCACGATCTGCTGGGCAGTCTGGCGGATGGCATCCTGCCCCGTGCCGCCGCAGGCGAAGGGCCGGTCAACCTGCGCAACGTGGCGACGTTGGGCGGGGTGGTGGCTACCGGCGAGCCGGACAGCGAATTGTATGCAGCTTTGCTGGCGTTGGACGCGCAGGTCGTTTTGCACGACGGCAGCCGGGAGCACACGTTGCGGCTGGCGGAAATGGACGCAGTGGACGCGCTGATCACGGCTGTGCGCATCCCGACTGCTGGCGCGCGCGCCGGCCTGGCGCGCATCGCCCGCACCCCCGCCGATCGTCCCATTGTGGCGGCGGTGGCTGTGCGCAGCGCCGGCGGCGAACGTGTGGCGCTGTGCGGTGCGGCGGCGCGGCCTATGCTGCTGGATGCAGCGCTGAATCCGCCGGATGATTTCAAAGGCAGCGCCGCCTACCGCCTGGCCATGCTCGATATTGTTGTCCAGCGAGCGCGGGCGGAGATGGACTGAGAGAACGTTTTGTCGCACTGAATGAAGGATCACCTGATGCAAGTTCAATTCACCGTCAACGGTAACCAGCACGCTCTCGACGTCCAGCCGGGCGAACTACTGCGCACAGCCCTGCGCCGCCTGCGCTATTACAGCGTCAAGTTTGGCGATGAGCACGCACGCAGCGGGGCCGACGCCGTGTTGCTGACGTACACACCCGATCAGCCCCGTTCTTACCGCCTGGTCAACAGCGGCGGGCTGCTGGCTGCACAGGCCGATGGCGCCGCCATCATCACGGCGGAAGGCCTTTCCGGCCCGCGCGATTACGAACTGCACCCGCTGCAGGAGCAGTTTGTGGTCTGTGGCGCCATCCAGTGCGGCTATTGTACGCCGGCACAGCTGCTGGCGGCCAAGAAACTGCTCGACGACAATCCCGCTCCCAGCGAGCATGAGGTGCGCGAGGCGCTGGCGGGCGTGCTCTGCCGCTGTACGGGCTATCTCAAACCAGTCGAAGCAGTCTTGCGTGCGGCCGCGCAACTGCGCGGGGAAGAGGTTGTGCCCTACCAGGTGCACATCATCGACGCGCCCGAAGCCGGCGAATGGCCTGCGGGCGACAGCAGCCCGAACGATGGGGGCGGCTTTGAGGATGGCGGCGCAGACACGCAGACGCGCACCAAAACGATTCCGGTCACGCTGGCTCCGCCAACGACTGCCGTAGTCAACAAGTCTGAACCCAAGGTGGATGCGCTCAAGCTGGTCAAGGGGCGCGCTGTCTTTGCCGATGATGTGGAACTGCCTGGCATGTTGTACGGTGGGCTGTTGACCAGCCCTCACGCCCACGCCCGCATCACCCATATCGATGCGTCCAAAGCACGCGCCCTGCCCGGCGTACATGCTGTGCTCACCCATCTGGAAGTGCCGCGTGTGCTTTATGCTTCGGGTGGCCAGAGTTATCCCAACCCGCCGCCGTATGACCAGGTGAGCCTCGACAACAAGGTGCGCCATGTGGGCGACCGCGTGGCGGTTGTGGCCGCCGAAACGCGCGAGATTCTGCAGCAGGCACTGGAATTGATCGAGGTTGAGTACGAACTGCTGCCTGCCGTTTTTGATCCTGTCGCCGCCATGCAGGAAGGCGCGCCACTGGTGCACGACGAGCCGGACGCCGTCGACATTCATGACGCCCAGCACAATGTGGTGCACCATATCTATGTCAATCATGGCGATGTCGAGGCCGCGCTGGCCCAGGCCGCGCATGTGTATGCCAGCGAATATACCGTGCACCAGGTGCAGCAGGCGTCGATCGAGCCGCACATCGTGCTCTCCTGGTGGGATGAAGACGACCGTCTCGTGATCCGCACCAGCACACAGGTTCCGTTTCATGTGCGCCGCATGGTGGCCCCGCTGCTGGGGCTGCCGCCGCGCAAGATTCGCGTGGTCAAGCCGCGCATTGGCGGCGGCTTTGGCGGCAAGCAGGAGATGCTGCTCGAAGATCTGTGCGCCCATCTCACCATCGCCACCGGGCGCCCGGTGCGCTTTGAATATACACGCGAACAGGAATTCACCAGTTCACGCTCCCGCCACCCGCAGATTTTGCGCTATCGCTCCGGCGTGGACGCGCAGGGCCGGCTGGTGGCGACCGATCTCCAGGTGATCGCCGACACCGGGGCTTACGGCACACACGGCCTCACCGTGCAGTTCGTCACCGGCTTCCGCGGCCTCAGCACCTACTGGCTGCCCAACGCCCGCTTTGACTGCCTGGTGGCCTACACCAACAAGCCCACACCGGGCGCGTTCCGCGGTTACGGTGCGCCGCAGGCGCTCTTTGGGCTGGAGCAGCATATGGAGGAGTTTGCGCTCGAACTGGGTCTTGACCCGGTTGAGTTCAAGCGCCGCAACTGGGTCAAGGTCGGCCAGACGCTGCCGCTGGCGAAGGCGATGGGCGAGGGTCGCGATGGCTTTTCGCAGATCGTGCGCTCCAACGGGCTGAACGAATGCGTGGCTGCAGGCGAGCAGGCTGTAAACTGGGCGCGGCGCGACGATCCGGCCTGGAAGCAGGATGCCGAGCGCCCGCACATCAAGCGCGGGATCGGGCTGGCCATCTGCATGCACGGCACGGGCATCGCTGGGCTGGATATGGGAGCGGCGTCGATAAAACTCAACGACGACGGCAGCTTTAACCTGCTGATCGGCGCCACCGACCTGGGCACCGGCTCAGATACGGTGCTGGCGCAGATTGCCGCCGAGACACTGGGTGTGCCGCTGGAAAAAATCCTGGTTTACAGCAGCGACACCGACTTCACACCTTTTGACACCGGGGCCTACGCCTCCAGCACAACCTACATCTCCGGTGGGGCGGTGCTCAAGGCCGCCGAAGAGGTGCGCGAGCAGATCGCCGTCCATGCCGCCAAGCACTTTATGCCGGGCATCGCCGCCGAGCGGCTGTGGCTGGAAGATGGGCTGGTGGTCGCGCCGGACGGCCGCAGCGTAGACCTGGAGACGCTGGCGCTGCATTCGCTGCACCAGGCGGACCAGCACCAGATCATGGCCACCGCCAGCCATATGAGCTATCTCAGCCCGCCGCCCTTTGCGGCCCAGTTTGCCGAGGTTGAGGTGGACACGCAGACTGGCCAGGTGACTTGCCGGCAGTTGGTAATGGCGGTGGACTGCGGCATTGCCATCAACCCGGTGACGGCAGCCGGCCAGGTGGAGGGCGGTATGCTGCAGGCGCTTGGCTATGCGTTGTGCGAAGAAATGGTCTACGATGCACAGGGGCGGCTGCTGAACCCCAAATTTGGCGACTATCGCATCTACAGCGCCGATGAGACGCCCGAACTTAAGGCAATCCTGGTGCAGACCTATGAGCCGAGCGGCCCCTATGGGGCGAAGGCCGTGGCGGAAATCCCTATGGATGGCGTCGCGCCGGCCATCGCCAATGCCATCTACGACGCCACCGGGCTGCGCCTGCGCGATCTGCCCTTTACACCGGAACGCGTCTGGCGCGCCTTGCAGGCAGCGGACGAACCGGAAACCAACCAACAGGAAGTGAACCAGAAATCCCATGGCTGATGCAACCAGCGGCGTGCTGCAAACGCTGCGCCAGGGGGGTGGCTTTCTGCGCGACCCTGCCGTATCGCTGCAGCCCACCTCGGTCGATGTCTTTGTGCCGCAGAAGCTAATCCAACAATATGGCCTCGTGGACGGCGCCGCCGTCACGGGGAACACGCAGCCCGGCGCCAAAAATGAGCAGTTGGTCACAGTGGACACCGTCTGTGGGTTGCCGCCGGAGCAGTTCCAGGCGCGCACGCGCTTTGAACGGCTGGTGGCCATCGATCCGCACGAGCGCTTTCGCCTGGGCGACGGCGGCAATATGTCGATGCGCATCTATGAGTTGATCGCGCCCATCGGCAAGGGCACGCGCGGGTTGATTGTGGCGCCCCCCAAAGCCGGCAAGACCATTCTGCTGGAAGAGATCGCCAACGCCATTGCCGCCTGCAATCCGGGCACGCGCATTATTATGCTGCTGGTGGACGAGCGCCCAGAGGAAGTGACCCACTTCCGGCGCAGCGTGCAGGCCGAGGTGCTGGCCAGTTCCAACGACCAGGGCATCGACGCCCATGTCAACCTGGCCGAACTAGCGATGGCGCACATTCGCTGCGAACTGGAGTGCGGGCGCGACGTGGTGGTGCTGATCGACAGCATCACCCGGCTCAGCCGCGCCTTCAACCTGGCCGGCACAGGGGCCAACCGCACCATGTCAGGCGGGCTGGACGCCAAGGCGCTGGAGATTCCGCGCCGCTTTTTCGGGCTGGCGCGCAACATTGAACATGGCGGTTCGGTAACGGTGATCGCTACGACGCTGGTGCAGACCGGCTCGCGTATGGACGATATGATCTTTGAGGAGTTCAAGAGCACCGGCAACAGCGAACTGGTGCTCAGCCGCGATCTGGCGGAGGCGCGTATCTACCCGGCCATCGATCTGCTGGCCAGCGGCACGCGCAAGGAAGAACTGCTCTACGCGCCGGAGCAGATGGAAAAACTGGTGCTGCTGCGGCGGGCGTTGGCCGGCCGCGACCCCAAATCGGCCATGCAGGGACTGCTGCGGCTGCTGACCAAAGAGCCGAGCAACGACGAAGTGCTGCGCCGGCTCAAGAGCAAGTAGCCCCCACCCAGCGAGTGAAGCTGTTTACGCCAGCCAGCCGCCCGTAAAGCCTGCCCGCTGCAGCCCCAGCCGGATGTGCGGGCAGCCCCGCATCAGTTGCCACAGCAGCCCAGAACGGTAGTTTTCAATCATCAGCACCACCGGCCCCTGCTCCAATCCATAATAGCCAGCCGAAACCCAGCCTCTCTCATCGCCATCCGCGGACGGGAAGGTGGGGTTGAAGCTGCATTTGAAGCCATACTTGCTGGTCACCTGCGGATATTGTTCGTTCAGCGCCCGGATTGTGGGCAGAACAAGCTCCGGGGCAAAAGGCAGCGAGGCGATGGCGCCCCACGGGGAGAGGGTGCCGTCATCCGGCCCATCGGGCACACCGCGCGCCCGATAGCCATAAAAGCGGCGCGCAACGCCGTCCACACGACGGCGGGCCGGCCCTGGCCCGGCGCCGGCGCTAATGCCCCACATGTGTTTGCCATAGCCGTGAAAGCCGTGAGGGTTGTGGATGGCGTACTGCTGCTGGACATAGGTGGCGCGGCGGCTGTTCTCAAAGTAGTCAATGCCTTTGGCGCGCATATAAGCATCTTGGATGCCGCGCAGATCGACCCAGACGTGCGAGAGTTGGTGGATGAACAGCGGGCCTGCGTAGACAAACTCGTGACCGTAAATCTCCCGCCAGGCATAGGAGGCCAGCCAGGCGGCGTAACTGGCGGCGGGCAGCGGGTGCGTGGGCGAGGCCAACCCTAAGAGGTACAGCAGCAGGGCCTCGCTGTAGCCTTCCCAGCGGTAGCGGAGAAAGCCCTTTTCCGGCCGCCAGCCATGTGCCACCAGCGGCTTGCCGCGCTGCATCCACTGCCAGTCCGCGCGCTGGTAGAGCGCCTCGGCCAACTCACGGATCAGGCGCTCGTCTGCGGCGTCGCCGTCAAAATAGGCGGCTGCCGCCAGCGCACCGGCCAGCAGCAAGGTCGTGTCGATGGAGGAAAGCTCCGACTGCCAGGTGCGAGCCCCTGTGCGCATATCCAGAAAATGATAGTAGAAGCCGCGATAGCCTGTCGCATCGGGGGCCGCGCTGTGCGGACTCTCGGCAAAGAAGCGCAGCGTGGTCAAAGTGCGCTGAATTGCTTTCTGCCGGCTGAGATAGCCGCGTTCGACGCCGCTGGGGTAGGCCGCCAGCGCCAGCCCCACCGCAGCGATGCTGGCCGGCGCACCTTGGCTGGTGCTGTCGGCCAGCAGGCCATTGTCCGGGTTGCTCTCGTGCAGAAAATATTGGAAGGCCACACGCTGCAGTTTATCGAGCAACCGCTCATCTTCTGTGCTCAGGTTGCTGGCCATTACCGTCTGCCGCCGCTCATCATTGTCCGCCATCTGCCGCTTATTCTCCTTGTGAATAACATGCCTCTAGCTTACCATGCCTAGGGTCGGTGGCAACAGTGGGATCCAAGCCTCTGTGTTGACGGGCGACCAGGAGGCGCAGTTGCTCGCTCTGATTGGCATGACTGTAGCCCATTGCTCGCCTTTTCCTTGCCGTCATGCCAAACTGCATCGACAGCATCTCAGGCGCGGCCAGCACAGCGGCAGTCAGTGAAGGGAGAAGCGAGGGTGTCTATGCAGGTTCGACGCGGGAACGACCAGGATGTTGCCGAACTGGTGCGGCTGTCTTTATTAGCCTGGGAACCGGTGTTTGCTTCTTTCCAGCAGGTCATGGGGCCGGCCATCTATCCCTTGGTGTATCCGCACTGGCAGGCGGCGCAGCAGACGACTGTCGAGACCTACTGCACTGCGCGCCCCAACACTATACTGTGGGTGGCCGAGGCGGATGGCCGCGTGGTGGGCTTTCTTGTCTACGAACTCAACCAGCAGGACAAAACCGGCGAAGTGCAGTTGCTCGCCGTGCATCCGGACTATCAGAATCAGGAGATCGGCACGGAGCTCAACAACTTTGCGCTGTTCAAAATGAAAGAGGCCGGCATGCAGTTGGCCGTAGTCGGCACCGGCGGCGATCCCGGCCACGCCCCCGCCCGCCGCTCGTATGAGAAAGCCGGCTACACCGCCCTGCCGCTGGTGCGCTACTATCAGGCGCTGTAGGAGATTGCTAACCTTCGATCCGCGCACAGGCAGAATAGACGGCTTTATTAGTAACTATTTCCTGTAAGTAAATTGTAATCTTTACATAGCGCCGTGCGCAGTATGCTGATGAGCGACTGCACCCCAGCCCGGCGCACCGAGTAGAGCACTCTCCACCCCGCCGCGGGCGCAGCCGTCGCCGGCAGGCAGGGCCAGACGGCGACAGCCTGCTTCTATTCATTTAGGCTCTCGACCCCGTCGGCAGCCGCCATACCCTACCCGAAAGGAGTTTCGCATGATGCGCCCTTACTGTTTGCGCTGCTGGTTCTTCTCTGTTGGTACATCTGCAGCTTTTACAGCCGCACTCCTGCTGCTCGTCGCCTGGACGCCGTTGCAGGCAGCCGCGCCGGGGCAGACGCCCAGCCTGCCGGCGTCGGGCACGGTCAACACCAACGCCAACCTGCGCGCCGGGCCGGGCACAAGCTATGCCAAGGTGGGCAGCGCCGCCGCCGGCCAGGCGGTGCAGGTGACGGCGTGCGACAACGGCTGCACTTGGTTTAAGCTCTCCAGCGGCGACTGGGTGCTGGCTGAACTGGTGACGGTCGACGCCACACCAGCCACACCAGCCACATCAGCAGGCGCAGGCAGCGTCGTGCCGGTCACGCCGGCCGTCAACCAGGCTTACGCCGTCGTCACTGCTGACTTGCTCAATGTGCGCTCCCAACCGCAGGCCGGCGCGCAGGCAGTTGATGCGCTGGCGTTGGGCGCTTGTGTCGAGGTGCTGGCCCTGCAGCCGGATTGGGCGCAGGTCCAACTCTCCGCAAACCAGACCGGCTGGTGTGCGCGCGACTATTTGGCTTTGACCTCCGCCTGCCCGGCGCCGCAGCCCGTCCCCACCTCTGCACCCAAGCCGGCAGCGACAGCCACACCCAAGCCGGCGACGCCCTCGCGTTCGACCGGTATCGGCAGCTTGGGCGGTAGTTCCAGCGGCAGTGGCGGCGGCAGTTCGTACTCCGCCTGCTGCAAGGTCTGCACCGGCAGCCAGGCGTGCGGCGACAGTTGCATCAGCCGCAACAAAAGCTGTCACAAAGCGCCCGGCTGCGCCTGCAACGGCTGAGCGGGATGCACGACGCGGTGCGCCAGTAAACGTGGGGATGGCAATGTGAGTCAGGGGCGTAGTTTTCCTTGTGGGTGCGCTTGTCAAGCCGGCGACAGAGCACTATACTTTCTTGGCGGCTGAGCCGGGTGAGCTGCTCCTGCTGTGCGCAAGGACGTCTTCACGTGCCTAGAAAATCACTCCCCATTGAGCAGATTCTGACCATGCTGGCAGCAGCCCCGCCGCGCATTGCTACGTTGACCGGCGACCTGACGCCGGCGCAGTTGCGCACCGCCCCCGCTCCCGCCGAGTGGTCAGCCACTGAGGTGCTTGCCCATCTGCGCGCGTGTGCTGACGTTTGGGGCGGCTGCATGGCGACGATACTTGCCCAGGATAAGCCGGTGCTGCGTGCAGTCGACCCCAGGACTTGGATGAAACAGACCAACTATTGCGAACAGCCATTCCAGCCCTCGCTGCACGCCTTTGCCGATCAGCGCAGCGCGCTCTTGGCAGTACTGCAGCCGTTGGCTCCCGCAGAATGGGCACGGGCGGCGACCGTGACAGGGGCGGGCAAGGCGCTCGAACGGAGCGTCTGGTTTTATGCGCAGTGGCTGGCAAAACATGAACGGCCACATCTCAAGCAGATTGCACGCATCGCCGCCACGCTGCGCATCTAGCAGCGGCGGCCGCCGGCGTTTAGGGATTGGCGAGGATAAAAAAAGCAGCGCGTGCAATTCAAGCGCAGCGTGGTATAGGCTTCCACCGCCTGCTGCAAGTTGAAGAAGAGGCGGTCGCGGCCCAATGTTTGGCCCAGTTCCGAGCGCAGCACCACCCGCAGCGGCTCCGAATTGAGCGCCGCCAGCCAGAGGGTGACGCCGGGTGTCACATAAGCGGACGCGCTGGTGGCCGGCTCCTACGGCCGCAAGCAAGGCAGACGCCGTAATCATGGAGATGGTCGAGGTCGAACTGACGCTTAAAGGGCGCGATGTACCCAGCAGCGTATAGACTGCCATCGGCGCCAATGCCACATACAGCCCTACCTAGATGGGCAGGCCTGAAATGGTCGCATAGGCCATTGCTTGCGGAATGACCCACCGCGGCCGCAGTCAGCCCCGCCATCAAGTCATCGCGCAGCCTGGCCCGCCGGTAGTGGGGCAGCCACGCCAAGATTGGGATGTATTTGGCGAGGCCCGTTGGCGTAGACGTGGTTGTGGTCACTACGGATCTGTGCGCTGTGGTGGCGATGGAATGAACGACACGATGGCATCACTATAGCATGGGAGATGCGGTGAAAAGAAACACCATCTATCTGCGCAATAGGAAGTTACCAGAAGATGACTATTTGGCCGGATTGACATAGAGAGGTGGAGGAAGTGGGGATTGCGGCTGAAGCAGTCTCCACCTAAACGTCGATGCCCGCGTGAACTCTACCGGCAACCGACACTTGGATTGTTCGATGTTATCGTAGCCGCCAAGTTTTCCATCCACGCATATCGCGACTTGCCATGCAAACAAACCATCTGGAGGCTGTGCGTCCAGCATCCATGGGCCAGGCTTCCATTGTGTTTCATCCAGCACTTAAAAGTCTGTGCCTTTCCCGTGGAGAATCTTGAGCAGGTAGTGCTGCGAAGCAGCCAGTGGTTGCGTGGAGGACCAGAGAAATAAAGGCGAGTTTGGATAATCAAAAATCGCATCAGTAAATGGGAAATTGAGCCTGACGTCATCGGCTGCAAAGGGCGCATTCGTGTCTTCCTGTGGCGTACCGGAACCGCCGGCTGTATCCACTGCAAGGGATGGTGCGGCAGTCGGTATAAGCGTAGGTGTATTCGCCGGTACAGCGGTCGATGTGCTTGTGGGTGAGGGGGGCGATGTACTGGTGGGCGCCAGGGTGCGAGTAGGCGTCAGCTTGGCGAACAAGCTATCTAGCAGAGATACAGTGGATATAGCTGTAACCACAGTGTCTGTTGTACTGGCTTGTATCTTTGTAGGCATAGGGGTAGCGATATCTACTGCATCTACCGCCAAAGATGTCGGCTTGGGCGTCGAACTAGATACAATTAGAATTTTACTCGTGGGTGGCGCGGCCGACGTCTGGCTGAGACCACCACGGGAATAGAACTGCTGCACCCCGAAGATGAGTCCTCCAATCATTGCTACACTCACCAACCCGAACAACAGGGCCTTGCCTACCTTACTGAGTGCAGGTGCCTGGTCTTCCGATGGTTTGTTTCCTGGGTTATTGGAAACTGGCTGCAGAAGTGATGTTGCTTCGTCTGCCGACTCTGACACCAACCTGTCTTCGATAGGCGGAGGCGCAACATCCTCCACCTGTTCAGGATTGCCAGTTTGCCCTTCTCGTTTATGAATCTCATCGGTTGTAATGGCGGAGGCAATGAGAGGTAAGCTTGGTTCTGTTTGAACCTTTTGTTTCAAATGCTCTGGCAGCATGCGCAGATTGCTCGCATACGTGTAAATCACTGGCGTTCCCCACTCTAGAGTATGCGTGAAAGCAAAGCTGATACTCTTGCGAGCTTCGGTTACAGCGCTGTCAACTGCTTCGCCGTTAGCGAGTGTTTCATAGAATGTTCGTGAGAACTCTAAGGCTGCCGCCTCCGTAATCGCATGTTGCATGGCAATTACGGCGGGGATGCCTTGATGGACAAGCACTGAAGCAGTGCTGGAAAAAACGTTTAGGGGGCCCGACTGTGCAGTGTGGCAACTATTAAGCACGACCAGGCGGAGATCCTTGTGATGCACCAATGCACGCGCAAGCTGGCTGGCTAACAGTGGCTTGGGCTGTCCGTCTTCATCGCAAAGGACAATCCAACCTTCCTCGCTGGCCGCAGAAAACTGCCCGTGACCAACAAAATGGAAGATGTGCCAAGGGCCACTCCTCATTGCGGACAACAGTTCATGCGCAGTCGGCTCTTTTACCCATGCCAATTCAATCAAACCCTCTTTTACTGGTCGGTCAAGCGCTTGCTCCACACGCTGCATCTCCGCAGATACGTTGATCGGAGACAGCCCTATCGGCGAGGCTATCATGCCTAAAATGCGCAACGGTAATGTCGAAACACGCAATGGTCGTTTCTCATGCGGCGCATCTAAGTTACGGATGACAGGGGTACTATCCGCCAGCGCTAAGAAATCATTTTGTGTGGGATCATAAAGAAATTCCCAAGGCAGAGATACTAGCTCAGGCACAGCACAATGTACGCGGATGCGTAACCCTTTGCCACGACGTCTGGCGTCTGCGCGGCTCGCATCGTAAAGGCTGCGCACTTCTTGACAGAAAACGGCATTGAACAATGTCTGGCCAAACTGCACAACCGCTTTTTCTTCCGGCAAGTTAATAGTGCGGAATTGGCCTGTGGATTTGAGCAGTGCATTTTGCAGCGTGAGCAACTGCACGCGCAGCTCTTGCTGGTCGAAGGGAAAAGCCGCAAGCACTTCCGCTGTGCCAGCCTTTGACTGCACAACGTTTATCCTGTAATAACCATCTTCGGCAGGGCTGATTCGTAGGTCAAAATCCGTGTAATTCATGGGGGATCCTGTGATCTGCGATGTCCGGATGCGATCACTAATTGTAGCCTGGATAATTCTATACTTGTTCAGGCATCCAGGCAAACTTCGGTATAAGATTCCGTTTGAGCAGAAGTAAGTTTGGACACTTCCAAAAGGCAAAAATTTTGCAAAAACCCTTGACGCCCACGCAAACGTGTGCTAGAATACGATTCACCGCATACGATTGCAGTAATAAATGGCTTCACCGCCTTTTGCCCGGCGCCGGTTTTTCGGCCCTAAGTACTGCTTGCGTCTGCTCCCTGGTAAAACGTTTTTGTCGCCCGGAGGAGTGTATCCCGCTCACCATGTCTGTACGCAGCCGACCGCAGCGCAGCGCGCCTGTCACCATGCGCGATGTGGCCAAACTCGCCCATGTGTCGCAAAGCACGGTCTCGCGCGTGCTCAGCGGCTCATCCGATCTGATCCCGATCGGCGACGAGACCAAGGCGCGCGTGCTCAAAGCGGTCAAGCAGCTTGGCTACCAGCCCAACCTGCACGCCGGCATCCTGCGCGGGCAGAAGACACAGTTGATTGCGGTGATGATTGCCGACATCGGCAACGCCTTTTATCACCCCCTGGTGCGTGCGGTGCAGGATGTGGCAGGCTTCCATCAGTATGATGTGATGATCGCCAACACCGACCACATGCGCGATGGCGAACTGCACTTCTGCGAATCGATCATTCGCCGGCCCGTGGATGGCGTGCTGATGGTGCCCTACCACCTGACGGATGCCGACCTTGATCGCTTGATCGAACGCACCGGCGCTGCAGTGGCCGCTATGGGCCAGCACATCGAGCATCCTCTGGTGGATACCGTCTTCGGCAGCGACGACATCAGCGTCTTTGACGCCATCACCTGGTTGATCCACGTGCGCGGCCATCAGCGTATCGGCTTTATCGGCGTCACCCAATCTTTTGCCGCCGGGGCGCGCCGCCGCCAGGCCTTTGAACAGGCGATGCAGCAAGCTGGCGTCACCATTTGGCCCGGCTATATGCAGCAGGGGGACTGGTCGGCGGAGAGCGGCGAGCAGGCCCTGCGTGCGATGCTGGCGCTGCAGCAGCCGCCCACCGCAGTCTTTGCTTGCAACGACTTGATGGCGTTGGGTGCGATGGAGGCGGCGGACCAACTGGGGCTGCGTGTTCCCCAGGACATTGCAATTGTGGGATTTGACGATATTCCGCCCGCCTCGTGGGTGCGCCCGCGGCTCACCACGGTGGCGCAGCATCCCGGCCACATGGGGGACATACTGGCTCGTGCCCTCTTTGAACGTATCGACGGCGAGTACGACGGCCCTGGCCGCCGCTATGAAGTGCCGTGCGATCTGATTGTGCGTGAGTCGGCATAGACGTAAAGGACTTTCCCAAAGTCCAGCCATTCGGTTGCAGCGCAGGGGGTTTCTGCGTTCTAACATAGATGTGAGTGTGTCTTACTGGTTGTTTTACTGGTTGTTTTTTCAATCCAAAGGTAGTTTATAAGGAGAACACGATGCGAAAGCTGTCCCCAGTTCTTGCCTTACTGTTGGTTGCAGCGCTGCTGCTCAGCGCCTGCGGCGGCGCGGCCCCGGCCGCCCCTGCGGCTGATGCAGGCGCAGCGCCCGCAGCCGACACCGCCGCGGCCGATGCCACGGTTGACCCCAACGCGCCGACGCCTGTCCCCACGCCCGTCATCAATGCCTTCGGCACCTGCGATGACCCGTTGGTGCTCTGGCACGGCCTGACCGGCACCGATGGCGCCGTCTTCGCCACCATGTTGGAGCAGTTCGCCGCCGCCAACCCCGATGTCTGTGTGCAGTCGGAAGGCTACCCGTGGGATATTTTCTTCCAGAAGTATCCGACCTCGGTTGCCGCCGGCTCGCCGCCAGACATGGTCATATTCCACGCCGCCGAAGTGCAGCAGATGGCGGACCAGGGGCTGATGACCCCGGTGGAAGATGTCATCTTCAGCGACGGCACGCTCAACAAGTCCGACTTCAACCAGTCGGTAATGGACACGATTAGCGTCGATGGCACCGCCATGGCCGTGCCGTTTGACAACCACGGTTGGCTGCTGTGGTACAACACCAAGCTGATGGAAGACGCCGGTCTCGACCCCAATGTCCTGCCCAAGAACGGCGAAGAGTTTATCGCCATGGCGCAGAAGCTGACGACCGATGTCAACGGCAAGCACCCGACCGACGAAGGCTTTGACAAGGACAACGTGGATGTGTGGGCCATCGACTACACCTGGCCGCGCTTCACCATCCCCACCACGCTCTGGCAGTTCGGCGCTTCTGTGATCAGCGACGACGGCACGACCGCCACGCTGGACAGCCCCGAAGCCATCGCCGCCGTGCAGTACTGGCACGATCTGATGTACAAGTACTATGTGGCCCCGCCCGCCGTCCCCGGCAAGATGTGGGCCGGCGATCTGTACAAGAACAACCGCCTGGTCTTCATGTGGGAAGGCACCTGGACGGGTGGCTTTATGAAGGACAACCCGGACGTGGCTGCCCTGACCCAGACTGCCTTTATCAACTCGCTGGCCCCCGATGGCAAGCAGGCTGTCAAGATTGACGCCCACGTCATGGCCATCCCAGCTGGTGTGGATGATGCCGGCATCGCCAAGGCCAAGGTCCTGATGACTTATCTGGCCGACAACGGCGCCTTCTGGGCCACCTCCGGCCAGGTGCCTGCCAAGATTGCAGTGCAGCAAGAGCCGGAAGTGCAGGCGATCCCGTCGGTAGCCATGGCCGCCAAGCAGTTCAATGAGATTGGGCGCACCGACCTGGCGCACCCGGCCTTTATTGAAATCCAGACCGCCTGGGAAACCGCGGTCGGCAATGCCCTCGCCAGCCCGGATGCCGATGTGGCCGCCGCGCTGCAGGAAGGCAACACGCAGGTTCAGGCCATCCTGGATCGCCCGTAATAGATTGTGCGGTCCAGGGTTGGTGCGCCGGTGGGGTTATCGCCGGCGCATCAACCCTACCGCTTGTCGCTTGCTATACTGCGGCTGCTCTGTGCGGCTCGGCGCCGCCGTTTCTGACGGCGCCGAGCCACGGCCGGAGCAAGTTCTAGGAGTGGATGACTGATGGCTACAACCACCATGCCGGCACGCAGCAGCACTGCCGCCAGACCTGACCGGCGCTGGAAGACCCTGCGCAACCAGCTTCCCAATTATCTGTTTGTTCTGCCCCATCTGATCTTTTTTTCGGTGTTTCTGCTCTACCCCATCTTCCGCGGCCTGCAGATCAGCATGTTTGACTGGAAGATCATGCTCAAGCAGCAAGAGTTCATTGGCATAGCCAACTATCAGGCGCTGCTGAACGACCAGATTTTTCTTGGCTCGCTGCGCAACACTGCTTTGTTTATGCTGCTCACCGTGGTTTTTAATGTCGTGCTGGCGCTGCTGGTCGCCTCCGGCTTAAAACATAACTTTGCCGGCAGCGATTTTCTGCGCGTGCTCTTCTATGCGCCTGGTATTCTCTCCGTGTCGGTGCTGGGCATTATCGGCATCCGCGTGTGGGACACTCAGATCGGGCTGATCAACTATTTTATTACGACCATCATGCACGGGCCGCGCATTTCGTGGTTGGGCGACCCGTCCATTGTGCTGCCGGCGCTCTCGCTCACGACCGTCTGGTGGACCTTTGGCTTTCCGATGCTGGTCTTTCTCGCCGGGCTGCACAACATTCCTGAACAGTTGTACGAAGCGGCCAAAATCGACGGGGCCAACCGCTTGGGAACCTTCCGCCATATCACAATCCCGCTGATCATGCCCACCATGCTGTTTGTCGTGGTGACGCAGTTCATCGCCCACATGCAGGTCTTTGCCCAGCCGTATATCGTCACGGGGGGCGGCCCCGGCAATGCCTCGCGCACGGCGGTGATGTTCTTGTATGAAACAGCGTGGAAGTTCTTCCGCTTTGGCTACGCCTCGGCGGTGTCGGTGGTGCTGGCTGTCATCATGATCGTCTCCACCGTCATCCTGTTTTCTCTGATGCGCAGACGCACTGATTATTAGCCCGGCAGGAGCAGAGCTATGACTACCGCAACCCAATCTATCAGCAATCCCCGCCGTTCCTCCGGCAGCAGCGGGCGGCGCACCCGCAAAATCCTCAGCACCTTGTTGCTGTGGCTGGTCTTTTTGCCGCTGGTTTTTATTGTAATCGTGCCGCTGCTGTATATGGCGACGATGGCCTTCACACTGGAATCACACCAGTTGGACTTCCCGATCCGTTGGATTCCCAACCCGATCACGATCAACAACTTCCAGACCATTTTTGTCGATCCCGTGCTCCCGCTCATGCGCTGGTTCGGCAACAGCCTGGTGATCGCCACCGTAGGCACAGTGCTGATTATGGCGCTCTCGTCGCTAAGCGGCTACGCCTTTGCTCGGCTGCAGTTCCCCGGCAAAAACTTGATCTTCTCGGTGCTGCTTTTCAGCTTGATGATCCCGGCTGCCATCACACTGATCCCGATCTTTCTGTTGATGCGCGACCTCAAGATCCTCAACACCTATGCCGCCATCTGGCTGCCTGCCGCGGCCTCGGTGACGGGCATCTTCCTGCTGCGCCAGCATTTCTACTCGATCCCGACGGAACTGGAAGACGCCGCGCGTGTCGACGGCGCCAGCCGCTTCCGCATCTTCTGGCAGATCAGCCTGCCGCTGGTGCGCGGCGCGCTGGTGGCGCTGTTTATCTTCTCGTTCCTGGCCCTTTGGAACGATCTCTTCTGGCCGCTGATTGTGCTCAGCGACCGCCCAATGCTCACCCTGCCGGTGGGGCTGATTGTGCTCCAGCAGGGCAGCTATATCCAGCGCGGCCTGGCCTTTGCCGGCGCATTTGTGGCCTCGGTTCCGGTGCTGATCTTCTATGCCTTCTTCCAGCGCAAGATCATTGCCGGTATTACCACGGCAGGATTGGCGGGGCAGTAGGAACTGTATAAATTTTACATAACATTATACCAATGAACAAGATTAGGATTGCCAACTGCCATGCCAAACGATAGCGCTTCGATCTTTCTTGACACAAACCGCACGATTGCGGAAATTTCACCCTTGCTGTTCGGCGGCTTTGTCGAACATATGGGGCGCTGTGTCTATGAAGGCATTTACGAGCCGGGTTCGCCCCATGCGGACGAGCAGGGGTTGCGCAGTGATGTACTGGACGCGCTGCGCGAACAGAAATACACAACCATCCGCTACCCCGGCGGCAACTTCCTCAGCGGCTACAACTGGCTGGACGGCGTCGGCCCTAAGTCGCAGCGGCCGCGCCGCCGCGAATTGGCCTGGCAGTCGATCGAGACCAACCAATTCGGCACGAATGAATTTATGGACTTCTGCCGCAAGATTGACGCCGTGCCCATGTTGGGCGTGAACATGGGCACCGGCGGCATACAGGCTGCCAGCGATCTGGTCGAGTACTGCAATGCAGCGGAGGGCAGTTATTACGCCGACCTGCGCGCCAGCCACGGCTATCGCCAGCCGCACAACGTACCGCTTTGGTGCGTCGGCAACGAGATGGATGGCCCCTGGCAGATCGGCCATCTGGAAGCGGCGGAGTATGGCAGCAAGGCGCTCGAAGCCGCCAAGATGATGAAGTGGCAGGACCCGTCCATCAAGACCGTGCTTTGCGGCTCCTCCAACGATAAAATGCCGACCTATCCCCAGTGGGACCGGGTGGCGCTGGAGATTGCCTGGGAGCAGATGGACTATCTCTCCATCCATTACTACGCCGGCAACCGCAACAACGACACCGCCAGTTACCTCGCCAGCGCCATGTTGTTTGAAGAGTATGTGGATACGCTCTCCGGCACGCTGCGCTATGTCAAGGCCAAACGCCGCAGCAAGCACAACATTTTCCTTTCCTGGGACGAATGGCAGGTCTGGTACAAGGGCGACCCGACGCAGGGTGACTGGAGCGAAGCTCCCCATCTGGCCGAAGAGCAGTACAACTTGGAAGATGCGCTGGTTGTGGCGCAGTGGCTTAACGTCTTTCTGCGCAAGAGTGACGTGCTCAAGATCGGCTGTGTCGCCCAGATTGTCAACGTCATTTCGTGGCTGCAAACCAAGCGTGACGGCCTGCTCAAGTTCCCTTCGTTCTATGCCTTTAAGCTGGTTAGCAATCATGCACGCGGCAAGGCGTTGGATGTGGCGGTGACGGCGCCGCAGATCGAAACCAAGCAGTTCGACTTGGTGCCGGCGCTCGATGTTTCCGCCAGCTACGACGAAGCCAGCGGCAATGGCGCCATTTTTATCGTCAACCGCAGCCAGACCGACGCCATCACCACCGATATTGTGTGGCAGAGCGGCCGCCCCGACCGCATCGCTGAAGCCTGGCAGTTGGCAGGTGCGGATGTCAAGCAGGAAAACAGTTGGGAGCAGCCCAACAACATCACGGCCCAATCCATCGAGCCGCCCGCCAGCGTCGATGGCAAAGCCACTTTGCGGCTGCCGCCGCTCTCGTTTACTGTTTTGACGACCAAGTCGCAGCCCGGCTGATGTATTCATGTGCTCAGACACGGATTGCAAATAGAACCATGTCTGCGCACATGGTATTGGTGTACCGCAATGAATCAGATTTACGCTGCCATTCATCACAGACTACCGCAGGTATTGGCCGCCATTCTTGCAGCTGCATTGTTGGCTTCATGCACGCCGCTGCGCGCACCGGCGGAGTTAGCGTCAGCACCTATGCCCGACTATACTAATCCCGTCTTTGACCGCGACTTTCCAGACCCGTTTGTTCTCCCCACAGATGATGGCTACTATGCCTATGCCACCAACGGCTTTGGGCGCAATATCCAGGTTATCTACTCCGAAGATTTGTTCACCTGGGAACGCGCCGGACAAGAGGGAGATGCGCTGCCTGACCTGCCCGCCTGGGCGCAGCGCAACGCCCAGTTGACATGGGCGCCCAGCGTGCTGCAGCGTGGCAGTGAGTACCTTCTCTATTACGTCACTCGCTTGCAAGCCGCCGGCCGCCAGTGCATCAGCTATGCCGTCGCCGGCTCGCCTGCCGGCCCCTTTGTGGACCCGAATGACAAACCCTTGATCTGCCAGTTGGACGAAGGTGGTTCCATTGACCCAGAGCCGTTTGTCGATGCCGACGGTTCGCTCTATCTGCTGTGGAAGAGCGACGCCAACGCCATCGGCAGCGATGCCTCCATCTACAGCCAGCGTCTCAGCGATGATGGCCGCACACTGTTGGGTCAGCCGGCAAAATTGATCACGCGCGACCAGGAGTGGGAGAGGCCGCTGGTCGAAAATCCCAGCCTGGTGCTGCATGACGGCATTTATACGCTGATCTATTCGGCCAACTGGTGGGAGGGCGCTGATTATGCGCTCGGTTATGCCATCTGTGACGGCCCCAGCGGCCCTTGCCATAAACCGCAAGACAAGCCCTTTTTTGCCCTGCCGTCCAATCAAAGCGGCGGGGAGATTGGGCCAGGCGGCGCTTCATTTTTCGCCGATCACGCCGGCAATCTGTGGATCGCTTATCATGCCTGGCGTTCACCGAGCGCAGGCTATCCTTCCGGCCAGCGTCGTCTTTCAATTGCACGCATCGAATTTGCCGATGGGCGGCCAACCATCCTACGGCCACAATAATTTAATTGGAGCAGCTATGAATACGCGCACCCGCCTTTCTTTGGACGGCGCTTGGGATTTCCAAATGGATCCCAACGACGGCACTGATGTTTCCTCCATTCAAACGTGGCGCACAGCGCAGACGCCAATGCCGTGGCAGGCTCAGTTCGACGATCTGCGCCAGGCCAACGGTACGGCCTGGTACCGCCGTCACTTTGACTATACACCCGACGATCAACACGGGGCAGCCATTTTACATTTTGGCGCCGTCGACTACTATGCAGAAGTATGGCTCAATGGGCACAAAATTGGAGACCACGAAGGCGGCTACCTGCCTTTTGAGTTCGACATCAGTGCCGCTGTCTCTGCCGGCGACAACCTGCTGGTGGTGCGCGTGGTGGATCCGAGCGACGACCGCAGCCGCTATCCCGACATGCCCTTCAGCGAAATTCCGCATGGGAAACAAAGCTGGTATGGCCCCATCGGCGGCATCTGGCAGAGTGTCTGGCTGGAGCAGCGCCCCGCCGTCTATATTCGCCAGGTGCGGCTGACGCCGCAGCCTGCCGCCGCCACCGTCGACATTGTGGCGCTGCTCAGCGGTGATCTGCCCAGCGGCGCCACGCTGCAGGCCGAGGTGTTTGACCCCAACGGACAGTCTGTGGCGCAAGTGACGCTCGATGCCGCAGGTCAAGGCAAGGCGCAGTTGAACCCAGCGCCTGCGCTGTGGAGTCCAGACGCGCCCAACCTCTATCGCGTCGAAGTGAGGCTGGAGGGTGCAGGCGCTCCCGACCAACTGGCCGCCACCTGCGGCTTTCGCACGGTGGAAGCGCGTGACGGGCGCATCTATCTCAATGGCGAGCCGGTCTATCTGCGCGGCGCGCTCGACCAGGCCTACTACCCGGAGACAATCTACACGCCGCCCAGCCTGGAATATTTGGAAGAACAGGCGCGCAAGGCCAAGGCGTTGGGGTTGAACTGTCTGCGCACTCACATCAAGATTGAGGACCCCCGCTACTATGAGGTGGCCGACCGCCTGGGGCTGCTGATCTGGACGGAGATTCCCAACTGGGTGCTGTTGACGCCTGCCACCGATGACCGTGCCCAGGCCACCTTCCGCGGCATGGTCGAGCGGGATTGGAACCATCCGTCGATTATTGCCTGGACATTGATTAACGAGAACTGGGGCACGGATCTCACGCGCAACCCGGAGCATCGCGCCTGGCTGAGCGCTTTTTACCGCACAGCCAAAGAGATCGACCCTACCCGTCTGATCGTGGACAATTCCGCCTGTCACGGCAATTCGCACGTTACGGGCGACATAGAAGACTATCACCCTTATAAGGCCATTCCCGATCATGCCGCGGCCTGGGACGAGATCATGGATGAGTTTGCCGGCCGCGACAGCAAGTGGATTTGGTACCCCGATGCGCGCAAGCAGCGTCGCCCCGACTTGCCGCTGATCATTTCGGAATTCGGCAACTGGGGCCTTCCCGATCCGGACAGCCTGCAGGAGCGCGGCGCGGAGCCGTGGTGGTTCCAGACCGGCCACGAGTGGGGCGAAGGCATCGTGCATCCCCACGCCATGCGCCAGCGTTTTGATTACTTTGGCTTGAATAAGGTGTTTGGCTCGTTTGAGCAGTTTATCAAAGAGTCGCAAGAACACATGGCGCGCAGCCTGCACTACGAAATTTCCAGTATGCGGCTGCGCCCCGAAATTGCCGGCTATGTCGTCACAGAATTCACTGATGTGCACTGGGAGTGTAATGGCCTGCTGACGATGCAGCGCGAGATCAAGCAGGGTCTCGACCCCATTTTTACCTCCATCAACCAAGACAACGTGGTCGTTGCGCGGCCGCAGCAGTGGAGCGGGCGTCCCGGCGAGCACGTGAAGGTGGAGTTGCGCGCTTTTGGTGTAGATGGCCCAGGGCGCGACGGCGTAATTGAGTGGTCGGCAGGCAGTGAACAGGGCCAACTAGAAGCGCCGGGCGGTCTTGTCAAGATCATGCTGTCTGGACCGGGCATGATGACGATGCAGGCACGCTGGCTTGCTCCCAGCGGCGCGCAGGTTGCCGCCAATCAAGTGGAGTTGGCCTGCGTGACCCCCTCGCTGACGTCCGCTGCTCTGCATGTCCTGGACAACCGCGAGCTGGCGCACACGCTGGAGAAGTTGGGCTATCCAATGGCCAAAAAAGCATCCGATGCAGGAGCAATTCTCGTCACGGAGCGCTATACGGAGCGGGTGCAAACAGCCATTCAAAAGGGTGCAAGCGTACTCTTGCTGGCCGATGAAGAGTATGGCAGCGACAAGAAAAACGTACGGCTGCCTGCCGGCGCCATCGTGGCTCGCAAAGAGAACTATTGGCAGGGGGATTGGGCCACATCTTTTAGCTGGCTGGACAAACGCGGTCCTTTTGCGGCCTTGCCCGGCAGCCCACTCCTAGAGATGGAGTACGCCGAGATCATGGCAGATGCCGTATATGCGGGCCTGCCGGCCTGGGCCATGCCCATCCACAGCCGCGCCGGCCTTGCCTTGGGTTGGATTCATAAGCCTGCTTCGCTGCTCGCAACGATGCCCTACGGAAATGGACAATTAGCCCTCACTACGTTTAAGCTTAGCGAGAAAACACTGTCACATAATGTGGTTGCCCAGGCGCTGTTGGATGGCATGATCCAACTCCTGCAGCAACAGTCTTAGCTCACTGCGTTCTGAGTGACAGCCGGTTCAGAAGCCGGCTGTCACTCAGAATAGATGATGTTTCGTTCAGAAAGACCTCGTGTGAAGCATAATTTTGCGGTATCTATTTGTTTACTGGCCTTGAGCATGGTGCTTCTGGCCGGCTGCGCTCTGCTGCCCGCCACCCGCAGCGAACAGGCAGCCGGCGAACCGACGCCGACGCCGATCCCCACGGCCCAGATCGCCCTGAAGCCCACCTACACCGCGCAAACCGGCGAAGTAGTGAAGTCCACCAAATTTACCGGCCGTATCTCCCCGGTGGTCGAAGAAGATCTCTATTTCCGGGTCGATGGCCGCATTCGCTCCGTCTTCTTCAAGCGCAACACCACGGTGAAGAAGGGGGATGTGATTGCGGAGCTGGAGATCGATGCTCTCGAGCGCGATCTGAATGCCGCAAAGTTGGACCTGGAGCGGTCACAGGTCACCTTGGATGAAGCAAAGCGCAAACTGGAGTATGATCGGCTCGTGGTGCAAAAGCAGTTGGAACTCGCCCAGATCCGTCTGGAGGGTAGCGAGAAAGATAAGAACTACACGCATGCCGAAGTAAAAGCGCAGGAAAAAGAAGTAGAGATGGCGCAGCTTGAGGTTGATCGCCTCAGTGAGGGCGTCAGCCCGCTGCTCACCAACGATGTTGAGCGCACCCAGTATGCGGTAGAAAAGCTCAACCAGCAGATCGCTGAAGCGCAGATCATCGCTCCATTTGACGGGCTGCTGCTGTCGCTCTCCCTGTCGCCCGGTCAAGCCGTCACCGCCTATGCACCTGTGGCAACCCTGGCCGACCCGAGTACGCTCGAAGTCAGCGCCAATATTCTGAGCGATCAGCTCCAACTGCTGGCAGAGGGTATGTCGGTGACGCTGGAATTGGCCAGCAGCCCCGGCCAGAAGCTGGAAGGGGAAATCCGCCGCCTGCCTTATCCCTATGGCAGCGGCGGCGGCGGGCAAACGCTGGAAGAAAAAGATAAGAGCACGCGCGTGACCATCTATGCTTCCGCGGCGGAAGCCGGTTTTGCGCTGGGCGACCTGGTCAACTCCACAGCCATCATCGAACGCAAAGAAAACGTGGTCTGGGTGCCGCCGCAGGCCATCCGCAACTTTAATGGCCGCCGCTTTGCCGTCGTCCAGGATGGTGATGTGCAGCGCCGTGTCGATGTCAAAATTGGCATCCAGGCTGAAGATCGGGTTGAGATAGAGGAAGGGCTGCAAGCCGGCCAGACTGTGGTTGGCCCCTGATCACCCTGCACCGCTGCTTGAGATTGCTTAGATCGTCTAGATCGCTGGTCAATCCATGAACTTTTTGTTACGCACCTGGGCGACGCTGCAAATCGCCGTCCGCCGCTTGCTGGCGCAGCGCTGGCTGGCGCTGGCCACCGCGTTGGGCCTTGTGGCTGCTGTGGCCTTGATCATGAGCATCCCGCTCTATTCGGATGCCGTCTACTACCGTATTCTGCAAGAGGAACTGGGCCAGGGTGACACGACCACTGGAGATTATTCGCGCCCGCCTTTTGCCCTCATGTGGCGCTATTCCGGTTCGTTGTATGGGCTGAAACAGTGGGAAGAGGTCGAGCCGCTTGACACCTATATGACGGACACGGCCATCAACCAGTTGGGTTTGCCCGCTGACGAGACCGTACGCTATCTCAAGACCGATAGCTTTCGCCTGTTTCCCGCCGCCGATGTGGCCAGCGGCGCCTACGCCAGCGCCCGTGATCCGCTGGCTTGGGTCGCCTTTGCCACGGCCAGCGATTTTGACGACCATGTCAAATATGTGGATGGCGGCCCGCCCTCCCCCGCCTCGTCCGATCCCAGTGAGGCTGTCGCCGTGGCCGTAAGCCGCACAATGGCCGACAGTCTGGGTGTACAGGCAGGCGAAGACTATGTGACCTTCCGTAAAATCGAGACGGACGCCGGCACGCGCAATGTGCAGATCCCGGTGCGTGTGAGCGGGGTGTGGGAGCCGCTGGATACAGCCGATTCCTATTGGTTCTATCCGTGGAATGTGTTTGACAAGCAGCTTTTCGTGCCCGATGCCACCTTTCAGGGCCGCGTGACTTCCCTGCTGCCTGACGAGATCGGCCAGATTGTCTGGTATTGGCTGATGGATGGCACACAGGTGCACGCGGCGGACGCCGACCGGCTGGTGGCGGCGATGGACCGCATCCGCCAGCGAGCCAGCACGCTGTTGGCCAACACCAAACTCGATATTTCTCCCTATGATGCGTTGCGTGATTATCAGCAGTCAGCGCGTGTGCTCAATATCCTGCTTTTTGCGTTTAGCCTGCCCATTTTTGGCCTGCTTTTGGCCTTTATTGGCTTGGTCGTCGGGCTGTCGGTGGCGCGCCAGCGCAATGAGATCGCCGTGCTGCGCAGCCGCGGCGCCACTGCCTTCCAAATTGTGGGGATTGCCGCGCTGGAGGCGGGTTTATTGGCGGCCTTTGCCCTGCTGCTCGGCGCCTCGCTCAGCACATGGGTGGCGCAGACGATCGGCGCCACCAAGAGTTTTCTCAATTTCACGCTCAGCGGTAACTTGCGCATTGATCTGACTACTACCGCCTTGCAGTTTGGGGCGGCTGCGATTGCGGTCACGATTTTGGCCCAGGTGCTGCCCTCTTTCGGCGCATCCCGCCATACGATCATCAGCTATAAGCAGGAGCTGGCGCGCACTGTGCGCCAGCCCTGGTGGCAGCGCGCCTGGCTGGACGTGCTGCTGCTGATCCCAGCCGGGTATGGCATCTACCTGCTGCAGCAGCAGGGCAGCGTACTCACGCCCGGCGCGACCAATGGCGGCGATATCTTTGACAACCCGCTGCTCTTTCTGCTGCCGACGTTGGCTGCCCTGGCGCTCACACTTGTCGTGCTGCGCCTGCTGCCGTTGCTCATGGCGGCTATCGCTTGGATTGCCGCACGCACGCCCAGCGTCGGCTTTCTGCTCGCCACTCGCTATCTGTCGCGCGACCCCGGCTTTTACACCACGCCGCTTGTCCTGCTCATGTTGACGCTCGGCCTCTCCGTGTTTACAGCTTCTCTAGCGCAGACGCTGGACAACCATCTTTACGACAAAAATTTCTATGCCATCGGCGCCGACGCCCGTCTGGTGGAAATGGGCGCTTCCAACCAGGCATCCAGCCCCTTTGGCGCAGTCGGTGCGGGCGGCGACCAAAGCGCCACTCAGGGCGCTGACCAGGCTGCCACCGGTGCATCCAGCGCCACAGAGGAAGACAGCGGCCCACAGTGGGTCTTTCTGCCTATCTCCGAACACTTGAAAGTCAAGGAGATTAAGGCGGCTACACGTGTAGGCGATTTCCCTGCCTCCGTGCAAATAGACGGCAAATGGGATTCCGCCATTATGATGGGCATCGACCGGGTAGACTTTCCCAAAGTTGCCTTCTGGCGCAACGACTTTGCGCCGGCCAGCCTGGGCGCGCTCATGAACTCGCTGGCTGTGGCCTCGGATGGGCTGCTTGTTGAGCGCCGCACGCTGCTTCAGTCCGGCCTGCGCGTGGGTGATCAGATGCAGGTGCGCATCAATGCCGCCGGCCAACAGGCGGAAAGCCCGATGAAAATCGTGGGCATGTTTGACTACTTCCCCACCTGGTATGCCGAGCAGGAGGAAAACAAGCCGCTGCTCATCGGCAACTTGGAGTATATCTTTGAACAGATCGGCGGCGAACAGCCGTATGAGGTCTGGGTGAAAACGGCGCCCGACGTCCAGTACGGCAAGTTGATCGACGACCTGCGCACGGTGGAGATCAGCGTCTTTGACTATTATGCGTCAACCGAGAACATCGCCAAGGAACTGCAGCGCCCCGAACGCCAAGGGCTATTTGGGGTGCTGTCGGTTGGTTTCCTGGCTTCGGCGCTGCTGACGGTGCTGGGTTTTTTGCTCTATGCGCTTTTCTCCTTCCGCCGCCGTTTTATTGAACTGGGCACCCTGCGCGCTATCGGGCTTTCGTCTATGCAGTTGACGATCTTTCTGGTCTGCGAGCTGGCTTTTCTGATCTTGCTGGGCCTGGGTGCAGGCACTGCCATCGGCGTCTTTATCAGCCAGGTCTTTATTCCCTATCTGCAAATCGGAACCGGGCCGGCAGCCAATATCCCGCCCTATTCGGTGGAAATTGCCTGGTTTGCCATCAGCCGCCTCTATATGTTGTTCGGTGTGCTCTTCCTGGTTGCTTTTGCTGTGCTGATCGTCCTGCTGATGCGCATGAAAGTCTTCCAAGCCATCAAGCTTGGTGAGACTGTCTAAAGGAGCTATGTTTGTCCGAGCCTTTTATTGTGTGTGATGGACTCGTCAAGATCTATAAGATCGCCGGGCTGGAGCAAGTA
Source organism: Caldilineales bacterium (assembly GCA_038205395.1). Classification (GTDB taxonomy): domain Bacteria; phylum Chloroflexota; class Anaerolineae; order Caldilineales; family Caldilineaceae; genus Fredericiella. Next base: position 60,907 of record JBBRBX010000003.1, on the reverse strand, counting down.
GCCTTGCGTGAGCTGAACCTCACGCTGGAGAAAGGCGAGCTGATGGCGATTGTGGGCGCCTCCGGCAGCGGCAAAACGACCTTGATGAATATTTTAGGTGGTCTTGACCGCCCATCCGCCGGACGTGTGCGGGTGGATGGCAACGACCTGTTGCGCATGAGCGACAGCCAGCTTAACCGCTATCGCCGTGAAAAAGTGGGCTTTGTCTGGCAGCAAAGCGCACGCAATTTGATCTCCTATCTCAATGCGGCGGAAAATGTTATGCTGCCCATGACTGTAGCCGGTATGGCGCAGAACCGGCGTAAGCGAGCGGAAGAACTGCTGGATTTGGTGGGGTTGGACACACGCAAGCATCACCAGCTTTCCGAACTATCGGGCGGCGAACAGCAGCGCGTTGCCATCGCCGTAGCGCTGGCCAATCACCCGCCCCTGCTGCTGGCCGATGAGCCGACCGGCGAAGTGGACACAATGACGGCGCAGTTGATTTACGATACCTTTCGCCACCTCACGCGCGAGATGGGCATCACCACGGTCATCGTCAGCCATGATCCGGGCATTGCCAAGCAGGTGGACCGTGTTGTCGCCATCCGCGATGGCATGCTGGCCAGCGAAACGGTGCGCCAGGCGCGCACGCAGAACGGTGCTTCTCCTGCCGGCGGCGGGGAGGAAGATGCCGGCCACAACGGGTCTGTTGCGGGCGGTGCGCTGCATGACACCTTTGAAGAACTGGTCGTGCTCGACCGGGCCGGGCGCGTGCATGTGCCGCAGGAATTTTTGGAACAGTACCAGATCAAGGGGCGCGCTCGCCTCGAGTTGGTTGACGGCGGCATCCTGATCAAAGCCGTGGAGCAGCAGGGGCCTGCCGATACGGCTGCTCCAGAGGCGACAGATGAGGAAACGGAAGCTGCCGCTGCTGACGGCGAAGATGGCAGCAAGCGTAAGAGCCGGCTCGGTTGGCTGAGCAAGCTAGGCAGGCGAAACAGCAAGTGACAAATCAAGCAGTGAATCAATTAGTGAATCAACCGGTAAATCAGCCGGTGAATCAAGAAGCGGATGCAGCGTACGCCATCGAAACCATTGATCTTCAGCGCGTCTATCGCCGTGGGGCCGAGTCAGTTTATGCGCTGCGCGGGGTGGATTTAGCCATTAGGCCCGGCAGCTTTATTGCGTTGAAGGGGCGGTCGGGCAGCGGCAAAACGACTTTGCTCAACTGCATCAGTGGTTTGGACCAGCCGACAAGTGGTGTGGCGCGCATCTTTGGCCATGAGATTGCCAACTGGAGCGAAGGTAGGCGCACCCAATGGCGGCGGCAGCAGGTCGGTTTTATTTTTCAGTCGCTGGGGCTGCTGCCCGTGCTTTCGGCCTATGAGAATATAGAGTTAGTCTTGCGTCTCAATGCTGCCCCCGCCAAGGCGCGGCATAAAGCGGCGGTTGAGGCGCTGGAGTTGGTCGGCCTGTCGAAGTGGAGCGATCATCGTCCTTATGAGCTTTCCGGCGGCCAACAGCAGCGTGTCGCCATTGCGCGCGCCCTGGTGACGCAGCCGCCGCTGCTGATCGCTGATGAGCCGACGGCCAACCTGGACACAAAAACCGCACGCGAGGTGCTGGCGCTCTTTCGCACCATCGTGCGCGAACGCAACAGCACCCTGCTGATGGCCACCCACGACACTCTCTCCGAGGAATATGTCGACCACACCATCTACTTGAGCGATGGCTCGGTGGTGGATGCGTTGGAATAGAACATAACGCCAGCGGCCAGCTGCTGCGCTACTTCACCTTTTGAAACGTAATCTCATAAGAGAAGTGGATCGCCTGGATCGGCCATTGGCATTTGATGTCGATGGTGGGACAAGCGCCGTATTCATAGTTTACGTCGCCTAATTTGCCCACCAGGTCAGGCAAGTGCGGAAAGACCAGCCCCATCTGATTGGAGACCTGGCTCGTCACCGGCCCAGATGGATCGGCGGCCACCGTCAGCTTGAACGGCTCGTAATACATGACGATTTCCGCCTTACCTGGCCCCTTGCCGCCTGTCGTCACCTCGCCTTTTTCGCCTGCCAGATTGCGCACTACCGCGCCGTCAACGCCGCTGCCGTTCTGATCCAACACAGTCAAAAAGATATGGTGCTGCGCGCTGCTGTCGCGGATGCCGCCATTGTTTTCGTCGAGTCCCAACACTTTGAACTGCACGATCTGATATTGGGCGTTCGGGTCAAAATTGCCGGCGCTGTCCGCTGCCGGATTGTAGGATACAGCGGGGGCCGGCTGTTCGACAGGGGCTGGCTCCACCGGGGCTGATTCCACCGGAATCGGCTCGTCCGCAGGCGCAGCCGTGGCAGCCGCTGGTGCGGGTGCAGCTTCCGCCGGCTCGGCTGTGGCGGCGGGCGCCGCGGCGATCGGAGCTGCGGTCGCCACAGCCACAGTATCGCCATTCTGTACGGTAGCCAACTCGCCAAACACCCAGCCGTTTTGCCCACCGACGCAGCAGATCTGCCACCAGTCACCGGCGGCGTTTTTGGAAATCAGCGCGAAGCTCTCCCCTGTGGCTGCCGTGCCGACCAGATCAAATTCCGTTCCCGGCCCGCTGCGCATATTGACGAGGTCACTAGCAATCGTTAAAAGTGCTTCCGCCGGCGTCGGCGGGAGCGGCGTGGCTGGTGCGGCTTCCGTCGTGGTGACTTCCACCGCTGCAGCAGTTTCGCCCTCCGGTGGAAGGGCGCTCGTTTCCGGCGCAGGGGCGGCGGCTGCCGTATCCGGCTGGCCGGCTGCGGCGGCAGACGCAGGCGGCTGGGTTGGCGGGGCGAGAGGGGTAGGCGTGAAAGTCGGCAGCGGCGTGCGTGTCGGCAGCGGCGTAGGCGCCTCGCCTGCCGCACCAAACAGGCCGCAGCCCGCGGGCAGCAGAGCGACCCATAGTAAGAGCGCCAATCCTACTCCCCGCCGCAGCCAGAAGCCTGGCTGGGATTTATGTCGCAATGTTCTTGATTTCGCAGTTTGCATCGATCCATCTCCCTTTGCAGAACAGCGGCGATTGTAGCAGCTTTTGCCTGCATTGGCACGTTTGCGCGTCGTCTGTCCCACACGAGGAGCAGGATCACCAAAAACAAGCCAAGGCTGGTCAGCACTGCGCCGATCTGCAAAGGGCGCGGTGCAAAGGTGAAGGTGACGGTATGTTCGCCTGCACTCAGTTCAACGCCGCGCATGACATGATTCACGCGCAAGATTGGCGCTGGTATCCCATCGACTGTGGCTTGCCAGCCGGGATACTCCTGATCGGCTAACACCAGCAGCCCTGTATCCTCCGCCGTGGCCTGGATCACCACTCGGTTGTTTTCGTAGACGACAATCTCTGCTTGTGTGGCCGGTCGCGCCGGCTGTGGCGGCAGATCAAGCGGCTGATCCGTCAGCGCAATGTTGCGTGCATCAAATGCTGGATCCAGCAGGCGATCCAGATCGTCGTCGGTTCCCATTGCCGGCTGGGCGGCATAGACGACAGCCGCCCGATAAAAGGGTGCATAGCGGCGGTAAACGTGCACGCCATTCTCTTCAGCCAGTTCCACCTCCGACATTCGTGCGCCATAGACTGACAGGGCAGGCGCACCACTGTGGTCGGTGCAAATTTCCAGACTCGCGTCTCTGCTTCCTTCAACACTTAATTGCCAGAGGTAATCTCGTCCTGGTGCGCCGGTTTCAGGTGCAAAATAGACGGTCCACTGCGGCTGTTGCAGCACCTCATGGATTGGCGCCGCGGCATCGACGATCAAAACACCGTCTGCACCGTCGCGCCGGATACGCAAGTGGATGCTGCCGGTCTCGCTGCCGCCTGCGTTTGCCGGCGCCAGTGGAATGTCAATTCGATTGATGGCGCTGTGCCACACGCGCCATTGCCCTGCCAGCGGTTCGCCTGTGCGCAGCGGAACGGCCTGTCCGCTGCAGCCTGCCCCCGCAATTTCGGTTGCTGGGCCGGGATCGGGGAGGACTTCAGGCGACACCAGCAATTCAATGTTGAGCAGATCGAGCAATCGTTCACTGGGATGACTCAAGAGTACAAAGTTGCTGCTTCGCTCCAGCCAAGGGGAGTCCACCTCAGGATCGCCGCGGCTGATCAGTTCGTGGTAGGCGGCGGCGACTAACGAGGAGTAGCCGCCTGGCTCCTGGGCGCCATAAGTGGCAAGGAGATTCGGCCCAAAGAGAAGTGCGTCACCGCGCTGCAGCGCTGCGACTCGACCCAGACCCGAATTGGTTTGTAAAAACTGTGTGGTCGCGGTGGCAGGAAATAACTCGGTAATTTTTCCTGTCGGGTTGTAGCTGTGGCCAAACCAAAAAAGGTTCACAAAAATAAGCCCAACGATGAGCGAGTCGGCGAGCGAGCGCCGATGCGGCCATTGCCTACGCCCAAACAGAAGCAGCGCTGTGCCAACCACGAATGCTGTGCTAAACCAGTAATCACTATATAAAAGTGCATTCGCACCCGTGGGGTGATGGTTCCCGGTCAAGTAGACGGCGCCCGCACTAAGGATTCCTAGCCCTACTACAGCCAACAACAGCACCTGCCAAGACCAGACACCATCATCAATCCCATAAGCCGTCAGCCATGCAACCAGCAAGGGCAGCAGAAATAGGGAGCGATGCAATGTGATTTGGTGAAAGACAGGCAGCATAAGCAAAAATGATGTGCCTGGGCCACCCACCGCAAACCACAGCAGCAGTGTGATGCAGAAAAGTAAAAACGCAGGCCAGTAGCGTGGTCTGCGGAATAGTGCCAGCCAAGCAAAAAAAACAGCCACGATTCCCATGTAAATCGTCTGCTCGTTGTAGTTGCCAAAGCCCCAATAGCTGGCAGCCCATGTGGGGTTGCCGTAAGCATTCGGCAGCAGAAGTGTGACCAGTTGTGACAAAGGCAGCGCCTCGCCTGCCGATGCGCCCAGTGAACGGCGGCTGAGCGCCAGCAGCTCCGCCAGATTCAATATTTGAATGCTGCCGATCAACCAGCCAATGCATAAAGCGATCAGAAAGATCAACAATGGAGATAGAAAATGATGCCCCGCGCGCCGGCTGAGAATCGCCAACGCTACAGCGTACATGCCCCAAAAGAGAGAGAAAATTACGATGAATTGGTATTGGCCGGCCAACAAAGCCACTCCATAGAGCAGCCCGGCAGCACCAGCCAGCCGCCAGCGTCCGCGATCAACCGCCCACTGATAGGCCCATAGGATGCCTGGCAGCCAGGTTAAGGTAGTCAGCCAAAACGGAAACTCAAACCAGGTCACCATATAGCCACTCAAGGCATAAATAAATGCGCCTCCTGCTGCCGCCGTGGGTCGCAAGTGCTGCGAGCGCAGAAAACCGAACATCATCAAGCCGGCTGCCAAGCTGTGCGCCACGAGACCGAGTGTAAAACCGCGTGCGGGGCCTACAGCCAAAGAGAGGAGCGCCAATACGGGATAGAAAGTCTGGAACAGCGGATCGGCAAGAGCAGGATGGCCGGACAAAATCGCTGGGTTCCACAACAAAGGCTGGCCGGATTGCAGACCGGCAACCGACTGTATCAGAAAAGGGTAGAACTGGTAGAGTGGGTCGCTGATCAACCAGTTTTGCAGTGATACAGACGGTGCATCACGCCAGGGCAGCAGGCGCTGGGCTAAATCTACAGGAAGGAAAGCATAACCGGGCCTGATGCCGCGCCAATGGAAGAACGAAATGCCTGCCAGCAGCAGCACCAGGGAGGTATAAACACCTTGGTGGCGCTTAGCGTATGCCCACCAAGCACTTGCTCTCATCAATGTGCCGCCCTTTCCTTGCTTGTCATCATACCGCTGTTTATATAGACGGCAAATGATTGTTTGCTTTCTGGCGGCTGCAAATCAGGCGAAGGCGGCAGGACGCCGGCGTTTGTGCCGGCGTCCTGCCATAGGTGGACATATACACTTCGGATCAGCAGTTCTCGACTGCGGCTAGTTACTTGTGTACCCTTTAACTCGTGGGATCACCGGGCAGGTCTGGCATAAAAATGTCGGGCTGGGCCTCGCCTGTCACTTCGATCATACCCAGCATCCCTTTACTGACGACGCGCGTCAGCGCATGGTCGACCAACTTGATATGACTGGGAACTGGGAATTCCATTTCGGCGATCAGGCAACTGCCGGGCGGAACCGCCACCGTCTGCACATACCGCTCCGGGTTGCTTAAAATTGCTCCTTCGCGCCATGCCTTCGTCCAGACATTGCCGATAGGATGGAAATGGCTGGTCAGGTTCGGCCCGCCGCAGACAAAGAAGATGCGCGCCGTCTCGCCCACATTAGCCTGGATTGCCCCGCGCCGATCCGGGGTCAGCGCGTATTTTTCCCCGTTGAGCAGCACGTAGCTCGGATCTTCCCGCAGCATGGCCGCAAAGTCGAAATTATGGTGGCCCGCAACGCCCGCCGCTTGATCGGTGTAAAGCTCGTGCTGGCCTAAATAAAATTCACGGTCCACAGGCGGCAGCCCTTCCGGCGGCTCAACTACAATCATCCCGAACATGCCGGAACTGATGTGATAGTCCATATTGGGCACGGCGCAGTGATAGATAAAGGCACCGGGATACATCGCCTTGAAGACCATGCCGTTGGTCTGGCCGGCCATGACCATTGTGGCCTCGGAGCCGCCGCCCGTGCCGTAGATGGCGTGGAAATCAATGTTGTGGGGCATGATGTTGGGGGGCAGGTTGCTGAGGCTAAACTCAATCGTATCACCTTGGCGCACACGTATCATCGGCCCTGGAATCTGGCCGCCAAAGGTCATATAGGTGAACGTTACGCCTGGTTCAATTTCGGTGATCACCTCTACTACATCCATCGCAATTTGGTGACGTTTTGGCTCCGTCCAGTCCACCGGTCCCGGAATGGCCGTGGGATCCGCCGCCACGCGAATGTTATTCGCCGGCTGGGCCGGGGTAGGGGCAGCAGTTGCGGCGGCGCCGGCCTCAGCCGCAGCCGGTGCAGCGGTGGCCGGCGCCTCTGTAGGGACAGCCGTCTCCGCTGGTGCAGCCGCCACGGCAGGTAAAGCCGTCGCCGGCAGAACGGGCATCGCTGTAGGCAGGGGTGCGATCTGCAGCGTTTTGTCGTACCCACAGGCGCTGAGTGCTGTCCCACTGAGGGCCAGCAGCCCGGCTGTGCGCAGCAGTGTGCGCCGGCTGACTCCGGCTGCCGGCTGGGCTTCCACTACTTCATCCTCCCTCTCGTTCTTCGCCTGCTTCTCTGCCCCGTTCGTCATTTCGCTGTCTAACCCATTCTGCAGTATTGGCGATTGCACGTTCTTTTCTCCCTCTTGTGTGCCATAATTTGCTTGTCGCACGCTTGTCCACAGCAAGTATGCATCAAATCAGGCTATATTGTCTTTTGTAATGCTAGGCAAGCAGAGGGTGTGGGGTTCGTCCATAGATGTGGATATGGATTTTGTCTACGAATACGGATCGCAGGCGACAAAGGACCTTGTCCGACAGCCACAACTTTGTTTGACTTCGCCTCCCTCCATTTGAACACACGCCTACATCGTCTATACTGAGCGCGTTAACCATTCTTTTTTGGAAAGGGTTTTATGGAACGCGTAATCGATCTGCTTGTTGAACAGCCACTTTTGTTGCTGTTCGTCGTTTCTGCCATTGGATATGCGCTGGGAGAAATCAAAATCAAAGGGACGGGACTTGGTGTGGCCGCGGTGCTTTTTGTGGGCCTCTTTTTTGGCGCACTTGACGAGCGGTTGACGCTGCCGCCGATCGTCGTTTCGCTGGGGCTGGTGCTGTTCGTGTACACAGTGGGGCTGGCCAGCGGGCCAGGCTTTTTTGCCTCCTTTTCGCGCAGCGGGCTGCGCGATAATCTGGTGGTGGCCGGCGTGCTGATTTTAGCCGCGGCGGTGGTGGTGGCCGAGCACTTTGCTTTTGGTTTCAAGCCGTCAGTGAGCGCAGGTATCTTTACCGGCGCCCTTACCAACACGCCGGCGCTTGCGCAGGTCACCAACTACATCGCCACCACAGCGCCCGCCGATATTGCCAAAGCAGCGGCCGCCGCCCCAGTGGTCGGCTACTCGGTCAGCTATCCAATGGGCGTGATCGGGCCGATGCTCGCCATTACCATCTTGCGCGGCCTCTGGAACATCAACTACCGCGCCGATGCCCAGCGCGTGCGCGATATGTTTCCCGTCGAGCAAGAAATCTACAACCGCACCGTGCTGCTTACCAATCCTGCCTTCCTCAATATTCCGTTGCGCGACCTGACTCCGCATCAACAGTGGGGAGTGATCTTCGGTCGTATCCGCCAGGGCAACACCGTTGAACTCACCACGCGCGATACTGTACTGCACGCCGGTGATCTGCTCAGCATCATCGGCACACCGGAGCATGTAGATGCGGTTGTGCGAGAAATGGGCACGCCTGCCGAAGAACAGTTGGATCTGGATCGCAGCGCCTATGATTTTCGCCGTGTCTTTGTCTCGCAGCAGAGCTTGGTGGGCAAGAGGCTGTCGGATCTGGATCTGCCGCAGAAATTCGGCGCCATTGTGACGCGCGTGCGTCGCGGCGACATTGAACTGCTGGCGACGGCCGACCTGGTGTTGGAACTGGGCGACCGTGTGCGTTTTGTCGCCCCGCGCAGCCAGGTCAAGCCGATCAGCGAGTTCTTTGGCGATTCGTATCGTTCGTTGAGTGAAATCAATCTTTTGTCTCTTGGCGTGGGGCTTTCACTGGGTCTGCTGATCGGCATGATTCCCATTTCGCTGCCCGGCGGCATTCAGTTTCGTCTTGGCGAGGCAGGCGGCCCGCTGATCGTCGCCTTAATTCTCAGCGCACTGCGCCGCACGGGGCCCATGGTTTGGAGCCTGCCCTACAGCGCCAACCTCACCTTGCGGCAAGTCGGTTTGACCATTCTCTTGGCAGGCATCGGCATCCGCTCCGGCTACACTTTTCTCTCCACGCTGCAAAACGCAGGTGGTCTGCAAATCCTGGTCGCCGGGGCCGTTGTATCGCTGCTGACTACCTTCCTGTTCCTGGTGATTGCCTACAAACTGCTCAAGATTCCGTTTGGTTTGGCGATTGGCATGATGGCGGCTGTACACACGCAGCCTGCCGTACAGGCTTATGCGGTGACACAGGCCAAGAACGATCTGCCCAACCACGGCTATGCGCTTGCCTTTCCGATGGCGACCATCGCCAAAATTATCCTGGCACAACTGCTGGTAGCCTTTCTGCCCGGCGGCTTTTAGTGACTCTATGTCTGAGAAAACCAGTCTGAGATGACCAGGCGGCAGTAAGGGAGTAGAGGCTTCCGGTGGAAGACAAAATTGAGGCGGCTGGTGCGCAGCAAGAGCGCAAAGCGGTCTGGCTGCTGTTGATTTGTGTAACGTTGTGGAGTACAAGCGGTCTGTTGATTAAAGAGTCCACACTGCCTGCGCTGGCAATTGTGGGCGGGCGCTCGCTGCTGGCCGCGGCAGTGCTGGCTCTCTACATTCGCCGCCCCCGTTTTACCTGGTCTGTGCCGCAGATTGGGGGTGCGTTTGCCCAGGCAGTCACCTTTGCTCTTTTTGTGACTGCTACACAGTTGACTTCGGCCGCCAATGCCATTCTGCTGCAATATACTGCCCCGCTGTGGGTGGCGTTGTTCGGAAGCTGGTACTTGCACGAACGCCCACGGCCCATTGATTATGCAACGATGGGGCTGATTGCGGTGGGGATGCTGCTGTTCTTCGGCGATAGGCTGACCGCCGCCGGCCAATTGGGCAACCTGCTGGCTATTGCTTCCGGTGTGACGATGGCCTGGATGACGCTGTTTCTGCGCAAGCAGAAGGATGGCTCCCCCTATGAGACGGTGCTTTTGGGGCACCTGCTGGCTGCCGCCATTGGCCTGCCTTTTCTGCTGACTGCCACGCCAACGCCGCTGGACTGGGGCATCGTGCTGTTTTTGGGAATCTTTCAACTGGGGATTCCCTTCATCTTGTATGGCTACGCCATCAAGCGGCTTCCTGCCTTGGAAATTGTTCTCTTGTCGACGCTGGAGCCGATACTCAACCCCATTTGGGTGCTGCTGTTCTATGGTGAGATGCCCGGCCCGTTGACGATGGTGGGAGGAGCGATTGTGATTATTGCCGCCCTTATGCGAGGATTGGTGCAGGGCGCCGGCAGCCGCCGCTCCCTGCGCAAGGCGGGGCTGGCCGGTTAAACGGAGATGGCTACGATGGGAGAAATGGAATTTGTGAGCGAAGACAAAGCAAAGATACTGGTGGTGGAGGACGAGCAGACGCTTGTGGAGACGCTTGATTATTCGCTGCGGCGGCAGGGATATGAGGTGTATACGGCCATGGATGGCCGCGCCGCGCTCGAAACGGCGCGCAAGTATACACCTGACCTGGTGGTGCTGGATATCATGCTGCCGGGCCTGGACGGCTTCGAAATCTGCCGCATTCTGCGCCAGGAGACGAGCGTGCCAATCCTGATGCTGACGGCGCGCACGGAGGAGATCGACAAGATCGTCGGGCTGGAAGTCGGCGCCGATGACTACCTCACCAAGCCGTTTAGTATGCGCGAATTGGTGGCTCGAGTCAAGGCGCTCCTGCGCCGCGTGCGCCTGGATCGGGAAGTAGTGGCATCGACGCCACAGCCGGATGTCATCACTGAAAAGATGGTTTTCGATACGCTGGTCATTGATTTGAGCCGCCGCGAATTGACGCGCGACGGCCAGGTTTTTCACTTGAAACCCAAAGAGTTCGATCTTCTCACCTTTCTGGCCCGTAACCGCGGCATAGTCTTGAGCCGTGATCTGATTTTGGAGCGGGTGTGGGGGTGGGAGTATGACGGCGGCAGCCGCACAGTAGACGTGCACGTGCGCTGGCTGCGCGAAAAGATCGAGCGCGATGCCTCCAATCCCACTCGCATCGTTACTGTGCGCAGTATCGGTTATCGGTTTGAAGGTTAACTTTGGGTTGACGCAGCGTTAACGATTGGCTGCTATTTTTTGCTTGCACCGGCTCAAAGTCGCTGCAAGGGCTCTATTATGCGTGATTCATCGCTGCCGGAACTGATCGGGACACAATCACCGGCGCTCCTCAAGGAAGAGGCGCCGCCGCAAAAGCGCGCTGCCCGGCTGCAGCACTGTCGCTATCTCTGGGCTGTGCAGCGGCTCTACTGGCGTTTGACGCTGGTCATGTTTGTGGCAGTGTTGGCGGTTGTGGGCGGGCTGGGCGTCTATGTATGGCAGAGGCTGCCGCTTGATGCGGGTGAGGCTGCATTCGCCGCTTTGGCTGCTGTTGTTCTGCTGACGGCGCTCTTTGTTGGAGCCTTGCAGGTCAATGCCGGCCAAATGCGGCGCGTGACCGGCGTCGTGCTCCGCCTGGCGCGCGGCGATTATGCTGCCCGCACGGATTTGCAGGCGGCCGGCGAATTGGGGGAGCTGAGCCGAGCTGTGAACCGGCTGGCGGAACGCAGCGAGCGTACGGCGATCCGCCGCAAGCGTGACCGCGACCGCTTCGACACGGTTTTGCACAGCATGAGCGATGGTGTCATTATGCTGGATCGCGGCGGCTATGTCACCTTGATGAACCCCTCTGCGGAGCGGCTCCTGCGTGCTTCCGCCGAAAAGGCGCTCAATGAGTCATTCGTACAGGTTGTACGCGACTATCGTTTGGCCGATGTTTGGCAGAACTGCGCACAAAGACGCGAAGAGCAGACGGCTACCGTGGAACTTAGCGCCGGCTTTTTCTTGCGCATTAGTGTCACACCTTTTCTCAAAGGCGTATCCAATGGCTTTCTGGTGCTGCTCCAGGATTTAAGCCATCTCTACCGTCTTGAAGCCGTGCGGCGTGATTTTGTCAGCAACATTTCACATGAACTGCGCACCCCGCTGGCTTCCATCAAAGCCCTGGTCGATACGTTGCGCGACGGCGCTATGGGTGATCCGCCGGCGGCAGAGCATTTTTTGGGCCGCATGGAAGTCGAAGTGGATTCGATGACGCAGATGGTGCAGGAACTGCTGGAACTTTCGCGCATAGAGTCCGGCCAGGCGCCGCTGCGTCTCTTCCCCTCTGCCGTGCTGCTGTTGATAGAGCCGGCAGTAGACCGGCTGCGCGCCCAGGCGACGCGCGCCGGCATTACGCTGACGGTTGTGCTGCCTGGTGACCTGCCGCAGGTTTTGGTCGATGCCGACCGCATTCGCCAGGTGGTGATCAATTTAGTGCACAACGCCATTAAGTTTACTGCCGCCGGCGGGTTTGTGACGGTGACAGCGCGTGCCGTACACGATGGTGTGGTCGTCTCCGTGGCTGATACGGGGACCGGCATCCCTGTTGAGGAACTGGCGCGCATCTTTGAACGCTTTTACAAAGCTGACCGCGCCCGCTCGGGGGGCGGCACCGGCTTGGGCCTCGCCATTGCCAAACATACCATCCAGGCGCACAATGGCCGCCTGTGGGTGGAGAGCATCGAAGGCAAAGGCAGCACATTCTCCTTTACGCTACCACTTGTTAACCTTCCAATAACACAATCTTGACTGCATATTAACTGCACCTCGCGCATTTATTAACTCCTATCCTTCATGATAAAGGACAGCAATGCACTTGCTTACTCCGTATGCCGACACTTTGCGGTTCGGGGTACAAACAAAGGCTTAGGATCAGAAAAGGAGTTATCACGCGATGCGTAAAATGACAATGGCTGCATTGTTGATGGTTGCAATGTTGCTCATGGCCGCTTGTGGCGGCGCCGCGACCCCGGCTGCCCCTGCTGCAGGCGAGGCCACCACTGAGGCTGCCGCAACTGAGGCCGCAACTGAGGCCGCAACTGAAGCCGCAACTGAAGCTGCCACCATGGAAGCCACGGCGGAAATGACGGATACGGCGGGTATGACCGAAACCATGCCCATGACGGACACAACGGAAATGACCGGTACGACGGAAATGACCGGTACGACGGAAATGACCGGTACGACGGAAATGACCGGTACGACGGAAATGACCGACACCATGGAAGCCACCACGGAAGCTGCTGCTCCCGGTGTGGTGCTGCCTGAGGTCGATCCGCTCTCCGTCACGGGCGACATCATCGCCGCCGGCAGTTCGACGGTCTATCCGCTTGCCGAGCGCATTGCTGAGCGCTTTGTGAGCGAAGGCTACGCCGGCAATATTACGATCAACAGTATCGGCAGCGGCGCCGGTTTCCAGCGCTTCTGCACAGCCGGCGAAACCGACGTCTCTAACGCCAGCCGCCCGATCAATGACAGCGAGATCGCAAACTGCGCCGCCATCGGCCGCACACCGATTGAATTCCGTGTCGGCACTGATGCCCTGGCCATTGTCGTCAACCCTGCCAATGACTGGGTAGGCGAGGAAGGTGTTACGCTGGAGGAACTGGCCAAACTCTTCTCGAATGAATACACCAACTGGTCGGAAGTGAATCCGGCCTGGCCGGCTGAGCCTATCAAGCGCTTCAGCCCTGGCACTGATTCGGGTACGTTCGACTACTTCATCGAAGCAGTCATGGATCCGATGTATGTCAAGGATGCGGAAGCCGATAAGGGCAAGGGTGAGGAAGCACTGCTCAGCGCTGGCAACCTGCAGTTGTCGGAGGATGACAATATATTGGTGCAAGGCGTGGAAGGCGACAAGTATGCCGTCGGCTACTTTGGCTTCGCTTACTTTGAAGAAAACGCTGGCCGTCTGCGCGACCTGGCCGTTAACGGTGTTTCACCCACGGTTGCGACAGTCGATGCCGGCGAATATCCGCTGGCCCGCCCGCTCTTCATCTACTCGGATGCTGAGGTGATGAAGAGCAAGCCGCAGGTGGCTGCGTTCATCAATTTCTTCCTGACCAACGTCGACGATGAAATCTCCAGCGTCGGTTATTTCAAGGCTGCCCCAAGCGCCTTGGATGTGTCAAGGCAGGCATTTTTGACCGCTACCGGCCAGTAACGAAACGTTCGTAAGTGGGCCCGGCAGTAACTCGTCAGCCACAGCCGGCTAGACCAGCCTGGCAGGACACCGAGTGTTTTCACAACACTCGGTGTCTTGTTGGGTGGTGCTGAAGCTGGGGAAAAAAAGTGGAACAAGAAATGAGCCAATCAACGATAGCAGCCTCAACATCTCTAGCCGAAGTCGATCTCGATTTGCCAATTGACCTGCGCAAAAAAGTGCGACCCGGCGAAGCCGTCATTCAACTCTTCCTGCGCGTTTCGGGCCTTGTTTCGATCTTGGTGACCGCCGGGATCGTTATGGTGCTGCTCTATGACGCCTGGGTATTCTTTATGCGCCCCGAAGCCACCATCTGGGTTTTCTTCACCGGCACGGCGTGGCAGCCGCGTATCAACCAGTTCGGCATTTTTCCCCTCTTTAATGCCACGATCCTCTCCAGCGCCATTGGGCTGGTAGTCGCCATTCCCCTGGGGTTGATGATCGCCATTTATCTTAGCGAGTACGCCTCACCCAATGCACGGGCAATTTTGAAACCGGTATTGGAAGTCCTGGCGGGCATTCCTACGGTGGTCTTCGGCTTTTTTGCCCTCGGTTTTGTCACGCCGGCGCTCCAGGCGATATTCGGTAAAGATACTGTTGAAATCTTCAACGTAGCGTCTGCCGGTATCGTAATCGGCATCCTGATTATCCCACTCGTCAGTTCCATGAGTGAAGACGCTCTCAACGCTGTGCCGCGCGCGCTGCGCGAAGGTGCGTTGGCGATGGGGGCCACCAAGCTGGAAACGGCGGTGCGTGTTGTAGTGCCGGCGGCGGTGTCCGGATTGGCGGCGGCCTCTATCGTGGCTATGTCACGCGCTGTAGGTGAAACCATGGTCGTGGCGATTGCCGCCGGCTCCGGCCCGCGCAACTTCACCAGTTGGGGCCAGACACTCAATAATCTGAATTTTCTCAACCCGTTTAAGGCGGCTGAAACCATGACAGGTCACATTGTGCGCATCAGCGGCGGTGACCTGACCTTTGAATCCATTGACTATGACAGCATCTTTGCCATTGCTTTGATGCTTTTTTTCATGACACTTGTGCTGAACATTATCAGCCGCTGGATTGTCCGCCGCTTCCGGCAGGAGTATTGATATGGCGCAGGAATTGGACATACGCAGCAATCGCACGCCGGCAGGCGCTTTTCCGGAAGGCGACGAATATGACCGCTATGTCAAAAAACGGCAGCGCGCCGGCCGTCTGTGGCACGGCATTTACCTGACTGCTACTTTGATTGGTATTGCGGCCCTGGTGGCGCTGTTGGCCAATATCTCCAACAGCGCCTTTGGCTATGTGGCCATTCAAAACCGGGTTGATCCGGGTGCGCTGGTGGCTGCCTTCTATCAGCAAAATCCTGATGCCGCCACTGCTGCCGGCGATTTGACGACGGCGGATCTATATGCGCAGCCTGCTGAGGTTCTGGCCGCCATTCTGGCGCAAAATGTTACGCCGGGCCGGCTGCGCGCCATCGAGGCCCAGCAACCGCCGGCCGAGATGGCGCAGGTGGAGCTTCTGCGCCTGCTGGAAACTGATGTGCTCAAACCCAAGGTCGTGGAGAGCTGGTCGCTATGGGATTCCCTGTTTCAGCGCGATGAGGTAAAAGCGGAAGCTGCTGCCCTGCCCGGCATTATTGACTTCAAGTTTTATAGCTGGGTGAACTGGAACTTTGTCACCAACCCACAGTCTTCCGATCCACTTCAGGCAGGTATTTCCACGGCGATTTTAGGTTCACTGTGGGTGACGTTGATCGCCTTTTTGGTGGCTATTCCCTTAGGTATCGCCGCGGCCATCTATTTGGAAGAATACAACACGGGCCGCAGTCGCCTTGATCAACTGATCGAGACCAACATCAACAACCTGGCCGGCGTGCCTTCCATCATTTACGGTATGCTGGGGCTGGCCGTCTTTGTGCGCATCCTGGGGCCGATTACAAGCGGCATTCTGTTTGGCGTCACGGACCCTTCCACAGCCAACGGTCGCACCATCTTCTCAGCCGGGCTGACGTTGGGTCTCCTGATTTTGCCGCTGGTCATCATCAACGCCCGCGAGGCTATCCGCGCCGTTCCGCGCGGCTTGCGGGAGGGCGCCTATGGGCTGGGAGCAACACGCTGGCAGACGACCTGGCATCATGTGCTGCCCACTGCGCTGCCAGGCATCCTCACCGGTGTCATCTTGTCGGTTTCGCGTGCCTTTGGCGAGACTGCCCCTCTGCTGGTGGTAGGCGTCTCCACCTTTATCGTCGTCAATCCCGACAGCATATTTTCTAAATACACGACGCTGCCGGCGCAGATTTACCAGTGGACTTCGCGTCCGCAGCAGGAGTTTCAGCATTTGGCTGCCGCAGCCATCATCGTGTTGCTGCTGCTGCTCGTCAGTATGAACGCCGCAGCCATCTGGCTGCGCAATCGCTATTCGCGGAGATTTTAAGTATGGTTTACCCAGAGAGCAGCCACAATGGTGTGGAGCACAAATACGCCATACGCGCGGCGGATCTCAATGTCTATTATGGCCAGTTTCATGCCGTGCGCGATATCAATCTTGATATTGAGCAGCAGAAGATCACTGCCTTGATCGGCCCGTCCGGCTGTGGCAAGAGCACCGTGCTGCGCGCATTCAACCGCATGAACGACCTGGTGCCTGTGGCGCGTACGGAGGGCGAGGTGTTTTTTCATGGTCAAAATATTTACCGCCCGGAGATCGATCCTGTTGAAGTGCGGCGGCGCATCGGTATGGTCTTTCAAAAAGCAAACCCCTTTCCCAAAAGCATCTACGAAAACATCGCATGGGGCGCGCGCATCAATGGCTTTAAGGGCAATATGGACCAGTTGGTCGAGGAATCCCTGCGCGGCGCTGCGCTGTGGGATGAGGTCAAGGACAAACTGAAGGAGAGCGGCTACTCGCTTTCCGGCGGCCAGCAGCAACGTCTCTGCATCGCGCGCGCCATTGCCGTCCGTCCTGACCTGATCCTGATGGATGAGCCGTGCTCAGCCCTCGACCCCATTGCGACATTGGCCATCGAGGAGCTGATGCGCGAACTGGTGCGTAAGTACACGATCATCATCGTCACCCATAATATGCAGCAAGCTGCGCGCGTGGCGGACAACACCGCCTTCTTTATGGTCGATGAAGGGCGCACCGGCCACTTGGTCGAGTACGGCGATTCCAAGCAGATTTTCACCGCCCCTCACAACAAGCGCACCGAAGATTACATTACCGGTCGTTTTGGCTGATCCATTTTTTTGTTTGCCGTTGAGGGTCGCTGCTCGCTAGAGCAGCGACCTTTTTTTGTTGGTCCACCACCCCTCCCTTCGCCCGCTATCATTCATCCTCTTGCCGCCAAAGACTACAACATTTGTCCGTATACATTCTGAAATACTCTTGCTAAACTTACGCAGACTTAAATAACATTTTATATTTGCCGCAAGTTACAAAGTTGATTATTTACTAACGAAAGATTGTTATTTTCCATGCGTTCACTTCCGCTGCTCGTTGTGCCTGGGGTGGCACTGATGCTCGTTGTAGCCTTGTTGGTTGGTGTACGGAGCAGCGCGCAGCCGCGCCGGCTTCCTTCCGTCACACTGCCGGCAGCGTACGCCCTGCCTGCCGCTTTGCCCACTGTGCCCCTAACGCCGGTTGTGGCTTCCCCCGCCCAGCTGGCGTCCCTCCCAACTGTGGAACCGATTGAAGAAGCCGATCTTGTTGCCCTGGTGAATGGTGCAGCCATCCGGCAGCCGCAGTACCAGCAGGCGCAGTTGATCGATGCGGTGATGTCGTCGCTGTCGGGGCTGCAGCCATCTACGCCCGCGCAGATGGTCACCCAGTTGGTCAACCGTACATTGGTTACGCAGCAGGCGACAGCCGCCGGTTTTGCCGCGGACACCACGCCCACCCAAGTAACAAATCTCTTGACCCCATTAGGCAAAGATGAAACGGATTTGGCTGCGGCGCTGCAAACCTATGCAATTGACCGCCGGCAGTTCGACGAGTACATCGATGCTCTGCTGGCCGCCGATCAGTTTGCGCACCAGGCAGCCAATCAGCAAGGGATGGAAGTTGCGGCTTATATTGCTGCGCTGCGCCAGGCGGCCCATATCAGCTATGGCCCGGCCGCCGCAGGCGCCGCACCTGCGCTTCTGGCCTCGCCCTCCGCTGTTCCCACAGCCGCTGTCGTGTCTGCGACGCCGGTCGTCACAGCCGCCCCAACAGCGGTGCCAACTTCCGCTCCGACAGAGGAAGCGCGCGGATTGGGCATCGGCCAGTTGGCGCCGCTGTTTGCGCTGACACCGCTGTCGGGCGAAGGGCCGTCGTCCTCTGCCGATCTGCTGGGCGCCCCCGTGGTATTAAGCTTCTGGACAACCTGGTGCCCCTACTGTCTGCGCCAGACGCCGATCCTGGTGGCGGGCGCGCAGCAGTTTGCTGACTCATCTGTACACTTTGTCGGCATCAGCGTGGGGGAGAAACCGGAGGCGGTGGCCGCCTATGCCAGCCAACACGCAATTCCCTACCCGATCCTGCTTGACAGCGAAAGCCAGGCTGCAGCCGCGTATGCAGTGGATGGTTACCCAACCACCTATTTTCTGGATGCTGACGGCCGGATCGTGGCGCGCCAGATCGGCGCATTGACTGAAGACCAATTAATCCAATATGTGAAGCAACTGCTTGTTCCACAACCTTAGCACCCATAGCTCCTGTTCATCGCTTCAGCAGGCCGGAGGTACTCCCTATATGTCTCTTCACCAACGGTTCGTGACAACTTCGCAGGATGGCGTTGCTGCGCTTCGCCGGCGTGAGCCAGGCACCAGGATGCGCAATTTTCTGCACCTGTTGATGGTGCTGTCGATTTGGCTGTCGACGGTCTCGCCTCTTCTTGCGCCGGCGCAGCCGGTGCTGGCAGCCGAAACCGCAGATCGGGTGACGCGCGTGGTGACGCCTCCGGCTGCTGCGGCAGCGCGCGCCCCCTATCGAGCGGGGATGGAACCTGCCTTCCCCTCTGCTTTGACCCCTGCTGTAAAGGCGGAGGCCAATGCGCCCGTGCAGGCCATAGCGTCTAGGACGGCTGCCTCGGCGGTGGCTGACAGCGCTGCAAATGGGTTTGCATCTGAGCTTTTTACGGCTGCTGACGCACAGCTCGCCCCGGCCTGGTTGGCTGCCGCGACGGCCACTGACACGCAGCTTGCTCCGGAGTGGCTGGCGTCTGCCGCGGCTGCGTCCACTGCGCCGGCTGCCAACAGCACTGCCGGCGGCAGCCGGACCCCAGCCTGGCCGGCAGCGGCGCCGGCAACCGGCGCGCTTACACTGGGATCGCCTTTCGGTACGCTGCAGCAGTCCGGCCCTATGTCTGAGGGGCCGCTGTGGGCAGCGGGCCAATGTCGGCTTGAAGGGCTGGCCCTGGCCTCTGCCGTGCCGCTTTCCGTTGTGCAAGGCGACACTGTGACGCCCTACACCTTTACGCTGGTAATCAGCAACACCGGCTATGTTACGCCTACTGGCGCTTTAAGTCTGACATTGCAAGTGCCGGACAATTTTTATTTTGTAGGCAACTCCGCCGCCGCACGCAGCCAGTTGGGCGGCGCGCTTACGGTGGTGCAGCCCCCGCTCAACCTGGCGGCAGGCACGCCTGCGCAAGTAACCGTACGGGCACAGCCCGCTGCCCAGACCTTGTTGCTGAGCGATGTAATCACCGTCACCTATCGGTTGGCCGCCACCACCGGCGGTGCGCCTAATCCCTCGCTGACCACTACCCTCAGCTTTGCGGGCGAGCCTGCTGCCTGCTCAACCGCAGCGACGGCCAACACCAGCTTCTGCCCTCTATCGATTCGCCTGCCGATGCAGCTGCAGATTCCACCCTATATTGTCGGCTTTGGCAACACTACCGGCGACCTCTACACCGTGACGCTGCGCAATACAGGCGTTGCTACGGCCACCGATATCAGCTTGGAGATTGACCCCAGCGCCGGCTTTTTCTTTAAGGGCGCTTCCGCATCCGGCCAGCACAGCAGCTATGGCTCACTGACGCTGGCCCAGCCTAGCAGCGACACGCTGGCCGGCGCTCCTTTTGTGCTGCGGCCTACGGCTGCCTTCCCTGCCAACAGCCTGGCGCCCAATGCCGTTATCACGACGGTTTTCCGCCTTGGCACGGATGCCGCCGCCAAGTCCGGCCAGCCGCTTTCTGTAACGCTGCGCAGCGGGGCCGCTGTCCCCCAGGTATGCAGTAGCACGCGCGAAAATATTCCCACCGGTCGCGGCAATCTGGTGATCAGCAAGCAGCCGGATGTCCAGCCGGCGCGCCTGGGCGAAGTCGTGACCTGGACGGTGCAGCTGCGCAACACGGGGTTGGGCAGCGTCTATGACGCCGTTCTTAATGAGGCGCCGGGGAATGGAATCCGTGTGTTGTCGATCACGCCGCCGCTGACCGTCACGCCCGAAATTCGAGCCGACCAGTCCGTGTTCTTTACCGTGACGGCTGAAGTCAGTTCCTGTACTGACCTGCGCAATGAAGCGCGGGCCTGGTGGCCGATCGGCAATCCCAATGCTACCGCACTGATCACCAATCCTGTCAGCGACGATGCCTTTTTGTCCTATGTTTTTGACAACCCAGTGATCAACCTGGCTGTGGAGCCGCCGGCGGATCTGGAGTTTTGTGGTCGTCCGCAGCGCACGGTGGTCGTAACGGTCACGAATACGGGTGGCCCAGCCAGCGATCTGTCGTTACAGACAAGCAAGAACGGCCCCTTTTTATTAACCACGACCACTCCCAACTGGGTGCAGGCAGGGAATGTCTTACGCTATACGGATGACGGCGGTCTGCTGCGCAAGAACGAAACGATTACTTTATCGCTCACTGTGAGTTCCACCACCAAAATTTGTGACCAGAACAGCGGCAGCTTCTCACTTCAGCCTAGCTATCGCTATGCTTGTCCGGCGAACGATCCGCCGGTTTCGGGGGCAACGACAAATGTGTCGCTGCAAAGCCCGCTGGCGCCCAGCCTGACGCTGCAAAAGCGTGCCTCCACCAATGTAATTGCGCCGGGTGACACCGTTTTTTATACGGTGACCGTCTTTGGACGCAACCCCATCAGCAGTGCGATCGGCCCGATTCATATCACCGACACGCTGCCGCCGATCTTTCAGCCGGGCAGCGTTGTGCGCAGCGACAGCATGAACCCACTGCCAGTGGCCGACGACAACAATATCGACCTCATAATCACCCCCACGGTGACACCTACCTACAGCATAGAACTGTACATAACCGCTACGCTGCCCACCAGCAGCGTTTGCGGCAGTGGTGTGCCGCAGATCAACCGCGCCTGGGCGAGCGCCGAGACGTGCCCTGAATGTCTGAGCAGCAGCGACTCTCACACGCTCTATGTAGAAGACCCCGACCCGATTGACAGCGGCGGCTATTTCCGTCTCGACTCAGAGCGGGTGATGGTGTGCGATGCTGTGGCCACGCAGCAGACAGCCGTGCTCAGCATCACCAATGGCATCACCTGGACGGAGTCCAGCTATCGGGATAATTTTAACCGCAATGGGGGCGCCGGCCCGCTCAACCTTGTAGCCGGTTCGGTTACCGTCAATATCGACGGTATTGACCGCACCAGCGATGTCACCGTCACCGCTGCGCCGGAGCTGGATATCCAGTTTGACAATGTCGGCGGCTACAGCCAGACCGCGCAGATCACGATCAGCTATCAGGTCACGGCGGGAGATGCCGCCGCCACCGGCAGCGCCGCCTATTTTGCTTACTTTACCCAGTCCGGCTTTGACAACCCGAATGCCTGCGGCGTATCGCGCTATACACCTGTTTTTATCGATGTATTTCGCGGTGCGCTGGACAAGCTGGACGTAGGGCCGGCCTCGCTGGCTTCTTGCGGGGAAAGTAATGTGGTGCTGGGCGTCGATGGCAAATATTTGGACGTCTCTATTGCGGACCAGGTGGTGCTCACCTTTACAACCGACGCCAGCGACATTCTCACCCTGACCGCGCCTTATTTACAGTTGGGTGGTGGTTTTGCCGGCCAACCGGTGACCGTGACGACCGCCACTGTCGGGGCAAGCCAGGTGGTCTCCTTTACCTTTGAGCCTACCCTCGATCTGACGCGGTCAGCCACCATTACGTTCCCTCTCTACCGTAACTGCGGCGTTGCGACGCCACTTAACACGCAGGTGAGCTATGCCGACCAGTGCCGGGTGACCAAGACGCTGCAGTCCACCGGCGGCCAGCACACGCGCCAGTCCAACTTGCTGCTGCGGGCGCCGGAAATTACCTATACGCTGGATGCGCGTGATCTGACCTGGGAGTTTGGGGTGCGTAACGCCGGCGACATGGATGCAGCGGATGTGCTGATCACCAACACGCTGCCCTACGGCATTCATTACCGCAGCGACACACGCAGCGGTCTTGCGCAGCCACTGCTCGACGCCATCGTCGTCACGACCGGCACGATCAATCCGGGTACGCCGGACGAACGCGAGGTGATCTCCTTCACCGTGCCTTCGATGCCGGCCAATTCTTCGCTCCAAATCAGCGGCAATGCGGCAGTCGCCACCTGCAACCCCAGTGACTCGATCTGGATCCGCTTGACGGATCAAGGCTGTGGTGGCGTGGGCGAAGCGTGCGGCGGCAGCCAAATGGCGCGCCTGGGTGTGCAGGAGGGGCAAGGGTTGCTGTTGACCAGCAACACACAGCAGGCAACTATCCCCCTCTGCGCGGCGGGTGATGTGCGTCTTATTGTCAAAAACGCTTCGCTGAAGACCGATCTGTATGACCTCCAGGTGCAGCAGTTGCTGACGGATGTCACTTATGTCCCGAATTCAGCCAAGGTGCAGCTTGTGCATGCCGACGGCACAAGTACGGCCTTTCTACCCTTTACGCCGACACTCATCAACCCAACCAATCCGGCGGCGCCTTATCAGCAGACATTGGAGTGGGATGGCGCGCAGATGGACGGCTATGACCCGGAGGTGCGTGCCTTGTTGGCAACGCAACTGCCGGGCGACAAACTTGTGATCGAGTTTGGCGTGCGCACCTACTGTACCTCGCCCTTGCCCAGCGTGCAGGCTTTTGTAAATGCATCCAACTCCTGTTCAACCGTCTACCGCAACAGCGAAGACTCGCGCGCGGTAGCGGTGACTCGCCCTACGCTGGCGCTGCAAAAGCAGGTGCGCAATGTAACAGAAGACGGCGCCTTTGCGCCCAATGTGCTGGCCGGCCAGGGCGACACATTAGTCTGGCAGGTGCGGATCGATAACAGCAGCGACGCCGACGTAGCAGCTTTGTTTGTAACCGACACGCTGCCTGCCTGGTTCTCCGTCACCGAAGTGTACACGGCGCCGACCGTATTTATTCCGCCTGTGCTGCACTGGGAAATCATCAGCGACACGACATTCAGCCCACCTGTTCCCGCGCAGGATACAACGTCCTTCTGGATCACCGGCACGGTGGGTATGGCCGCCTGCGCCGACTCGAAACAAAATGTGGTGGAGGCCGCTTATGGCTGTTCTGAGCTGGATGTCTGCCCCTCTTCGACCTATACGGCCGCAGCGCAGGTGGATACGGCGCCTATCTTTGCAATTAATACCGCCAACGCCACGTTTGATCAATGTGACAGTGGGCCGCTGGCCGTCACCTTCGCCAATACCGGCGCCCGCACGGGTGCAATAGCGGTAACCTACACGCTGCCTGCCGGCTACCAATATGCCGGTCTTGCTCCCGGTACGCTGCCGGCGCCCGACTCGCAGCCGCTGGTGGGGGAGAAGGGTAAACTCGTTTTTGGCTATGACGCCATCGCCCAGCAGCAGATCACCAATACCCTAATGATCAGCATCGCGCGCGACCTGTCGGCTCCCGGCGCCTGTATCAACTCGGCCGCCGTCACAGCTACACTGGGCTTTGCCGACACCTGCGGCATCTGGAACGGCGATGCGGCGCAGGACAGCGGCCAGTTGACGATTCTGCGTCCCGATCTGTCCACGTTTAGCCAGACGCCGATCTCACAGACAGTAGTGGCGGGCCAACCCTACACGTGGACGATTACGGCGCCCAATACCGGCAGCGCGCCTGCGCACAATTTTGTGGTGACACAGACCTTGCCGGTGGGGCTGGAATTTATCACGGCTACTTTGGGAACCGGCGCTTCCGACAATGCCACGCCCAGCGTGAGCACTGTCGGTGGACGCACTGTGATCACCTGGTCTGCGGCCAGTCTGGCAGCCGGCTCTACCTGGACTGCGCGTGTCTCCGCCCGTCCAGTGACGGCTGCTGTCGCCTACAGCATTACTGCGCAGGTGCATGCCGCCTGCGACGACAGTGGCTGCGAGCAGAGCGCTGCTGCTGTCAGCTACGATGCGCCGCTGCAATCGTTTGATAAACAGGTCAGCCAGGCCAAGGTCAGCATTGGCGAACCCTTTTTCTACACAATCACCACCGACTTCTACGGCAGCATTCCGTATACCAGCGCGCAACTTGTGGACACACTGCCGAAACTGGGTGGGCGTCTGGTCTTTAGCTATACGGATATTGCGATAAACAACATCGGCGCCGACAGTTGGCTGGCCGATACAAGCATGTCGGGCATAATCACCTTTACGCCCAGCGGAGGTGTGGTCAACGGCCCCAGCAATCTGACCGTGCGCATCAGCGGTATTATTTCCAATGAGGTCAACGCCCAGCAGGGCAGCACCTTTGTCAATGCACTGGCGTTGAGCAACTATGTGGATGGACAACTCTACCGCTACAACGACAGCGTCAGCACCCAGGTCAAAGAGCCGCTGCTGGCCATCAACAAAGCTGCCACACCGACAGCCAACGTGCGTGCGGATTCGACCATCACCTATACGCTTGTCGTCGCACACGCTGCGGCAAGTGATGCCACCGCCTACAATGTAGTCATCACCGACGCCGTGCCGGCTGCTCTCACCTACAATCCTGGCTCCTTACTGGTCAGCGCCCCTGCGCCCGGCACAGTGGTGAGCAGCACCGTGGGCAACAGCCTGGCGATCACGGTTTCGGAATATTCGACGCCGTCCGCACCGATCTACATTACGTTTACGGCCTCCGCTAATCAGCAGCTGCAGCCAAGCTCGCGCTACACCAACACCGCTTACGTGCGTTACACGAGCCAGCCGGGCGACAACCCCAATGATCGCGATGGCAGCGGGAGCGGCCCGAATGATTACTGGAGCAGCAGCAGCAGCACAATCACCTCGACGGCGGCGGAACTTTCCAAACGCTTGCTCAATAATCTTGACTTTACCATTGGCGATTTCATCACCTACACGGTGGTTGTCACGCTGCCGGCTGGAACGACGCGCAACCTGATTGTGACCGACAGCGTACCGGCTGGACTGCTTTACCTGCCCGCCACCAGCACTCTGTCCGTGGCGGCCACAGCACCCATGACGCTGTCGTATGTGGTAACTCCTTCCAGCGGCACGGGCGCAGGCCCCTCAACGGCCATCCTGCGTATGCTCGACCCCGTATACAACAATACCGGTGCTACGGCGGCCGTCACCTGGACAATGCGTCTGCTTGTGGTGGACGATCCTGCACGCACCGTCAATTATAACGGTGCGGTCAAGGGCAACGCTGTGACTGCCACTTACGTCAACGCAGCCGATCAATTGCAGACGCTGGTCTCCAACGCCGGCCCGGCGCGCCTGTTTGAGCCACTGCTGCAGATCGGCAAGGAGTATGTCACGGCCCAGGCTTGCCCTGCGCGTTTGCTGGCAGACAACTTCAACAGCGGGAGTATTGCCGGTTGGACGATTGCCAACGGCGCCTGGAGCGCCGGCGGTGGTTGGCTGGTCGCACCGAGCAGTGCCAAAGCGCTGTTGATCCATGGTCCCGACGCCTGGAGTGACGTCAGCTACTCCGCGATCTTTTCGTCCACCGACACGGCAGGTGACGTCGGCCTGATCTTCCGGGCGCAGAACACGGCCAACTACTACCGCTTTGTCTGGACGCGCACCGCCGGCGGCACCGGTTTTTATCAGATTATAAAGGTGGTAAGCGGGGTTGATCAGAACGAACTTACCTCCGACCTCGGCCCCAGCGGCGGCTACACCATCAACCGCTGGTACCACCTGGAAATGCGTTCAATCGGCCGACAGCATAAATTCTATATTGATGGCCGGCAGGTGCTGACCTATACCGACAACAGTGTAGCGCCTTTCCTCACGGGCAGCATCGGCTTTTATGCCAACAATGAATCCGGCCTGGTTTTTGATGACGCTCTTGTCACCAAGTTGGGCGCCGCAGGCTGCCTGGTTGATGTCAACGACCTTATCACCTACACGCTGACCATCTCTAATCAGGAGCGATTAGTCGGCCACAACCTTATCATTACTGATGTACTGCCGCAGCCCAGCCTGCAGTATGTGGCGTTCGGCATGACGAGCAGCGATCCGGCAGCGGTTGTGCTTTCGGCGCCTGCGCCCGGCAGTATGGGCGAGCTGGTGTGGACGGTGAATCAACTGGCGCCGGTTCTGCCCTTTAATCCGCTCAACCATGGTTCGCTCGTGCTGACTGTGACGGCGCGCGTCATGGGCGACGTCAGCGCCGGGCTGCGCCTGTCCAATCAGGCGCTGCTGGCCTACGATAGCCAGTTCGAAAGCGGGCCGGCCGGGGTGGAGCGCAGCTACAGCGGCGGCAGCCACAGCACGGGTGTGCGCACCTCAGATGCCACAGTGCTCAAAACAGGCGCGCCGCTGACTGTGACGATCGGGGAGCGGCTGCACTATACGCTGACGCTGCCTGCACTGGGCGGCATCCCTGCCACGCTCTATACCGCCACCGTAACCGATACGCTGCCCAGCGGCTTCCGCATGTTGGGAGAGCCGGCGGTTGCGTGGTCGCCCGACACGATCTCCCCGGCGAATGTCGATGTCAGCCGCAGCACAACCAAGACCGCCTATATCGACTTTACGCGCATTCCTTCCGGTACACAGGTGACAGTCGTCATTACCGGCGTCGTTGAAAATATCGCCGCCAACCAGGAGGGTGTGCAGTACACCAACACGGCGACGCTTGGCTGGCGCGATCTGGCGGATACCGCCGTGCCGCCCGTAACCTCCGATCCGGTTACGACGACGCTGGTGGAGCCAAAGCTGATTATCGAAAAGCTGGTCACGCCCAAAAGTGTGCGCCCCGGCGACACTGTCTTCTATCGTGTACGCGTTTACCATGCGCCCGGTTCGACTGTGCCGGCCTACAACGTCGTCATCAGCGACATTGTGCCTGCTAATCTTTCGTACATCAGCGGCTCCTGGCCGCGCAACAATACACCGCTGGGGCTGGCTGCTACAGGTGTTTACACCGAATTCAATTCGCGGTTGGAAGCCTATTTCCCCGTAATCAGCACGACGTTTGACGCCAACAATGCGCTGGATATCACCTTCCAGGCTGTCGTCAATCTGGAAACCGGCCTGGGTACACAGATTACCAATGTAGTCACCACCACGTGGCAGAGCCTGGCTGCGGACCCGGACGGCGAGCGCCGCGATGGCAGCGGCGGCATCAATGACTACAGAACTCAGGGTCCAGCCAGCATCAGCCTTGACTTATTCAACCTGGTCAAGACGGGGCCGCTGACGACCACAGCCGGCAGCGTAATTACGTATGCCATCACACTGCGCAACAACAGTTCCATTACTGGTTCCAATGTGATTGTGCATGATGTAATGCCCTTCCAACTGACTCCCATTACGGCTACCTTTGTCGCTCCGCTGGGCAGTGGGGCCTGTGCCGCACCTTATTGGCTGGACAACCGCGCAATCTTTGATTGTTCCTTGTTGGATCTGCCGCCGTATTCCAGCGCCACGGTGACTGTGACCGGTAAAGTGGATCCAGCCACACCTGATGGCGCATCGATCAACAACGAAGCCACTGCCACGTATGTAGATGCTAACGGCAATTTGCAGACGCTGGTGGACAATGCCACGACCACGGTCGATACCAATGCTGACCTGAGCATCAAAAAGCAGGGGCCGGCGACAGCGATGGCGGGTGAGACGATCACGTACACGCTGGTCGTCACCAACAGCGGCCCCAGCTATGCCCATGGCGTGGATATCAAGGACGCGCTGCCGCCCGGCATTTCGTTTGTAGGCGGCTCCACCAGCCAGGGGGCATGCGTCAGCTCCATTTGCCAACTGGGCACATTGGCTCCGAATGTGCCAGTTACAATGGTCATCACCGGCACGGTTGGGCCAGGCGTGGCAGGCGTTGTCACCAACACGGGTTATATTTTTGCCGCCACTACTGACAGCAACCCCAGCAACAATTCATCAGCGCTGACTACGACCATTGGGGCCAAGACCGCGCTGCATGTGTCTAAAGTCGATTTCACCGATCCGGCCTACGCCGGCAGCACCTACTTCTATCAGATTCTGGTGACCAATACAGGTCCGGCTACGGCGTTCAATGTAGTTGTGACCGATACGCTGCCTGCGGCGGCTGAATTTGAGGGCGCCAGCCCCGGCTGCGCCTATGCCGCCGGCAAGGTAAGCTGCGTGGCGGGCGATATGCTGCCCGGCAGTTGGTTCGGTTTCCTGATCAACGTGCGCGTGCCCGACACGATTGTGAGCGGTACGGTTGTCACCAACGTTGTCGCAGTGGGGACGACGACAGCGATCATTACTGCGAGCAGTGTACTGTCGGCCAGCGCCGCCACGACCTGGCTGCAGACGGTGGGCAGTCCCACCGATCTGGCTATCGGCAAACGTGTTGCGCCCGCACAGGTTATAGCAGGCAGCGGCGCTCCAATTACCTACACCCTTGTCATTACCAACCAAGGCCCTGCCCCGGCGACGGCAGTGCAAGTG
Organism: Caldilineales bacterium; assembly: GCA_038205395.1. GTDB lineage: Bacteria > Chloroflexota > Anaerolineae > Caldilineales > Caldilineaceae > Fredericiella. The sequence continues at coordinate 32,122 of JBBRBX010000003.1, read as the reverse complement.
AGCGATCTCTACCCGCGCGCCTTTTCTCTCGTGTCGATTCAATCCAGCCGGGGAGTGACCGAATCCCAGTGCAGCAATGGCGGCGTCTGTGATCTCGGCGCGCTGGCGGTGGGAGAAGTGGCGACGGTAACGCTGGTTATGCTTGCTCCGGCCAATGTTGCCGCCGGCTTCTATACCAATACCGCCTATGTAGGCAGCCCGGCGCCGGACAGCAATCCTAACAACAACACGGCCAATGCCGCCGTGCAAGTTACGGCGCAGGTGAGCCTGCAAGCGCACAAGGCGGCGCTGCCCAATCCGGCTTTTGCCGGCGAGGCTCTGGCGTATACGATCTTTATTACCAACAGCGGCCCGTCGAATGCCAACAACGTGACATTGTCTGACACGCTGCCGGCGGGTTTTACACCGGAACTGATTGTGAGCAGCCAAGGTGGCTGCGCCGCTTTACCCTGTAATCTTGGTGTGCTTGCATCCGGTGCTAATGCGTGGGTGACCATTCATGGCTCGGTGGCGGCTGCCGTCACCCAGCCGCTGCAGCTTGCCAACAGCGCGCTTATCACGGCCAGTGAATATCTCACTGGTGTCGTGGCGAGCGTCACGCCGGGATTGTCCAACCATGCTAACTTTGTGCTGGATAAGCGGCAGATCGACCCGCTGGGCACTGTCAACGCCGGCGCACTGGTGACCTATACCTTGCGCTTGACCAACACGGGGCCTGGGCTTGCACGCAGTGTGGACATCAAAGACCAACTGCCGCCGGGTATGAGTGTGGAACGCATTGCTGCTGAGGGTGGCGTCTGTGTGGGCGCATTGTGCCAGTTTGGCTCAGTGGCCGCTAACAGTACGCGTGCAGTTACCGTAGTAGTCAAGCTTGACCCGGCTTTGCGTGCAGGCGTTTATACCAATACTGGCGCGGCCTTTAGCCCTGATGCTCCGACGATTACGAGTACAGTTGCCACCACAGTGATAACCCTTGCTACTCTGCGTGTGAGCAAGGTAGCGCTGAACAACCCGGTGACGGCGGGCGGGCAGCAGTTGTACCAGGTGGTGGTGTACAACGAGGGGCCGAGTGCGGCGCAGGCTGTGCTGGTGACGGACACGCTGCCGGCAGGCACAAGCTACGCCGGTGGTGACAGTGCGTGCACGGCCACAGGGGCAACAGTGGTCTGCAACATCGGTGTGTTGGCGGCGAACGCCAGCCGCAGTCTACTGCTGCAGGTGAATGTGGATTCTGGTGTGAGCGACGGTGCGACGCTGACGAACGAGGTGGCGGCGGGCAGCCCGACGGCGGTGCAGGATGCGACAGCGAGCGTCACCTCGACGGTGCGGCAGCCGGTGGATGGTGTGGTGGACCTAGCGGTGACGAAGGTCGGCCCTGCGCGTGCGGTGGCCGGAGAGCGGATTGTCTACACCTTGACCATCACGAACAGCGGCCCAGCCACAGCGCAGGAAGTGCAGGTGGTGGATGCGCTGCCGTTGGGTGTGACGTATGTGGGTGCGCAAGCGTCGCAGGGGCTGTGCGAGAGCGGCGTCTCGTGCCGGTTGGGCGAGATGGCCGGCGGTGCATCGGCGAGCATTGTGGTGACGGGGCTTGTGAATGCTAGCCTCATCAGCGGGACGCTGCTGATAAACCGTGCGCAGGTGGGCAGCGGGAATGTGGACAGTAACCCACTCAACAACAGTGACAGCTACACGACGACAGCCGAGGCGCTGGCGCTGCTGACGCTGGAGAAAGAGGCGCAGAGTGCGAGTGTGGCGCCGAATGGTGCAGTCACCTACCGCATCACAGTGCGCAACAGCGGCCCCAGCACGGCGCGAGCTGTGGTGGTGGCGGATGCGCTGCCGGTGGCGTTGGTGAATGTGCTGGTGAGCAGCAGCCGTGGCGGCTGTTCCGGCTTCCCGTGCAGCCTGGGTGATTTGGAGCCGGGCGGGGTGGCGACCATCGTGGTGGTGGGGACGGTTGCGTCGTCTGCGAGTGGGGATTTGGTGAACAGTGCGAGCGTGACGAGTGCGACGGCGCTGGACCCGGCAAGCGTGGTGACGGCAGGTGCGACGGTGACGGTTGTGCCGTCGGCGGATTTGGCGCTGCGCAAGGATGCGACACCGACAGCGGTGGCGGGTGGTCAGGTGGTCTACACGCTGACGGTGAGCAACAACGGGCCGTCGGCGGCCGCCTACGTGACCGTGACCGATGCGCTGCCTGCGCAGGTGCTCTTTGGTTCGGCAGATACCGGTTGCAACGAAGTGGGTGGCGTCGTCATCTGTTCCATCGCGACATTGGCGGCGGGAGCAAGCTTGACGTTCCACATCACGGGTACAGTCGATGCCACCGCCACTCCCGGCAGCAGCATCGAGAACCGGGCGTTGGTGGAGGCGATGACGGTTGATCCGCTGTTGAGCAATAACATGGCGAATGCGGACAGCAGCATTGTGGGGCTGGCGCATCTGGCGATAGAGAAGCATGACCTGGCGGACCCGGTGGTGGCGGGTGAACTGGTGACATACACGATTGTGGTCACCAATGCAGGGCCGAGCCGGGCGCGGGCGGTTGTGGTGCAGGAACAGTGGCCGAGCGGGATGACGCTGGAGTCGATAGTCGCCAGTGACGGCGGGCAGTGCACGGGCGGGCTGTGCCAGCTGGGTGCGCTGGAAACAGGGATGACGCGCACGCTGACGGTGACGCTGCGGGTGGGGAGTGCTGTGGCGGCGGGCGTGCTGGTGAATGTGGCCAGCGTGACGTCGCCGGACTCCGACCAGGCTGCACCGGTAGTGGCGAGTGAAGAGACGACGGTGACGACTGTTGCTGCTTTGCGGGTAAGCAAGGTGGCGTTGAACAACCCGGTGACGGCGGGTGGGCAGCAGTTGTACCAGGTGGTGGTGTACAACGAGGGGCCGAGTGCGGCGCAAGCTGTGCTGGTGACGGACACGCTGCCGACAGGCACAAGCTACGCCGGTGGCGATGCAGCCTGTACGGCGGCTGGAAATGTAGTCATCTGCGACATCGGTGTGTTGGCGGCGAACGCCAGCCGCAGCCTGCTGCTGCAGGTGAATGTGGATGCTGGTGTGGACGACGGTGCGACGCTGACGAACGAGGTGGCAGCGGGCAGCCCGACGGCGGTGCAGGAGGCGACGGCAAGCGTCACCTCGACGGTGCGGCAGCCGGTGGATGGTGTGGTGGACCTGGCGGTGACGAAGGTCGGTTCCCCTCAGGCCACCGCCGGTGGTGTGCTCACTTACACCTTAATTGTCACCAACAATGGCCCGGCGGCGGCACAGAATGTACAGTTGGTGGATGCGCTGCCGTTCCCGCTGACGGTAATAGGCGGGAGCATCAGTCAAGGAGTATGTAATCCAGGGCTGGCTTGCCAAATTGGTGATCTGGCCGCCGGGATGAGCGTGACGCTGCACATCACAGGGTTGGTTAACAGCGGTGTGCTCAGCGGCACGCTGCTGGTCAACAGCGCGCAGGTGGGCAGCAGCAATGTGGACAGCAACCTGCTCAACAATCGTGACAGCTATACGACCAGCATCGACAGCCGTGCGCTGCTGACGCTGGACAAGGAAGCACAGTCGACAAGCGTGGCGCCGGGCGCTTCACTGGCCTATCGCATCACCGTATACAATGCCGGCCCCAGCCTGGCTCGCAATGTGGTGGTGACGGACGCGCTGCCGGGGCTGCTGCTCAACCCGCTGCTGAGCAGTTCACGCGGTAGTTGTGGCGCAGAAGCTTGCTCCTTGGGCGACCTGGAACCAGGCATCACGGCCACGATCATGGTCATGGGCGTCGTTTCTCAGTTAGCCAATGGCGCTATCGTCAACAGCGCCGGTCTGACGACGACCACACCCCTCGACGAAGACAGCGTGCTGGTGGATGAGGTGACGACCCTCGTAGGGGATACGGCCGATTTGGTGATGGCCAAGTCAGCCACACCATCCGTCTATGCAGGGCAAAACATAACCTATGTTCTCTCCGTCTATAACACCGGGCCGTCGCTGGCGGCTGGCGTGCAAATACTGGATCTACTGCCGCTCAGCACAACGCTGATGAGCGTGGACGCCGGCTGTACGGTGGTCGATGGGCAAGCGCAGGTGCGCTGCCCTGCCACCCCCACAACCTTGGCCAACGGCGCAGGTATCAGCTTTACGCTAGTGGTCGCTACGGATGCTTCCCTGGCGACGGGCACGGTGCTCGAAAATCGTGCTACGGCCACAAGCCTCACGCATGACCCCAACCCGGTCAACAACACAGCCGTTGCCGACACAACCATCATTGGTCAGGCTGATCTGCGTATAAGCAAAGCTGCTGACCCCCAGACAGTGCTGGCAGGCGAACTTCTCACCTATACAGTGGTCGTCACCAATACCGGCCCCTCCAATGCCGGCAGTGTACGTTTGGTGGACACTCTGCCCAATGAAGTAAGACAGGAAGGGCCTGTACTGACCGAACGCACTGTCAGCCAGTTCCCCATTGTCTGTCTCAATCTGGTTTGTGAACTGGGCGCAATGCCGCTGGGCGAAGTCATCACTTTGACGCTGCCTGTGCGTGTCGCTTCTGCCGTTGCCCACAATAAAATCTTTACCAACACAGCTACCGTCTACAGTCCATCCGATGTGGATCCCAGTAACAACGAGGCGAAAGCACAGGCGCTGGCGCAGCGCGAGTCTACACTTGTAATCAGCAAGAGCGCTGCGCCGGATCCGGCTGTCACTGGGGCAGATCTGTTGTACACGATCCAGGTGAGCAACCTGGGTCCCAGCGATGCCGATGGGGTGACGGTCAGCGATCTGCTGCCGGCCGGCTTTACCCCCACCGGTGTCACCAGCAGCCAGGGCGGCTGCACCTCACTGCCGTGCATGCTTGGCATTCTGAAAGCCGGCGACTCGGCTTCGATCCTCGTGCGCGGCAAGGTCAGCCCTATCCAAGGGGAAGCGCTTGTCAATCAGACGTTTGTCACCGCGACCACGCCGCAGACTAACACCGAGCGCAGCCAGACGGTTATCACGACGGCTGTCACCTCTTCCGCGGATCTGCTGCTTGTGCTGGACAGCACACCAACTGCGGTCGCCGGGTTGACGGCAACGGTCTATGCCGGTGTAGTCAACCACGGACCTTCGTCCGCCGTCGGTGCGCTGGTGACGGTTACTCTGCCGCCGGGTGCTCACTTCAATAGTGCGGAACTGCCGCCAGGTTGGACGGCTATCGCGCAGCTTGACGGTACAGTCGTGCTGGCAACCGATCAGACGCTGCCGCCGGAGGTGCAGACGCGGCTGGCCCTGGTTGTCGATCTCGACCCCAATATCGCTCCTGGCAGCAGCCTGGCCTTTGGCGCGGTCGTCGCTTCACAGACGCCCGATCCAACGCCGGACAACAACAACGCGACGACTGACACCAGTGTGGTCGCGCAGGCCGACTTTGCCATCCAAAAAAGTGGGCCGGATGTACTGCTGGCCGGCACGCCTGTTACCTATCAGATCACAGTGCAAAACAATGGCCCCTCCGCCGGCAGCCTGCGCGATATCAAGGATTCCCTGCCGCCCAGCCTGACCTTGGTGGCGGCGACCCTCGAATCGGCGCAAGGCGGCGCAACGGCGTGTGTAGATGCTATCTGCCAGACAGCACGCCCGGTGGCAGTGGGCGAAGTGCTCACTATGACCGTAGTGGCCCAAGTCGATCCGCAATTGCCCGCAGGCACGATGCTCACCAACACTGCTACGGTCTTTGCTGACGGCGTCACACCTGATCCGGTGGAAGCCAACAACCAGGCAAGCCATGCGGCGCCGTCGGCGGTTCTGGCGCAGATCACGCTTGATAAGTATGATCTGGCGGATCCGGTCTACCCTGACACGTTGCTTGTATACGCCTTGGTTGTTGCCAACCACGGCCCCAGCAGCGCCAACAATTTGGTCGTCATCGACATGCTGCCTGCCGACGTCACCTATGCCGGTACTACCGGCAGTTGTGACGCTACGCCGGCTGGTGTGGTGACCTGCCAAGTCGGTTCGCTGGCAGCCGGCGCCGAAGTGACCTTCCAGATTCTTGTGCGTGTCAACCCCAACGTGCCCAACGGCGCTCTGCTGCGCAATATGGCCACGCTCACCAGTACAACGCCATTGACGAATTCCATTCTCACAGCCGATGAAGAGACGCGTGTGATCGTGGCCACCGGCCCGCTGGCAGATATTGAAGTCAAAAAACATGCTGACCCGCCTGCGGTGCTGACGGGCGATTTCGTTACCTTTACAATGGTCGTCACCAACAACGGTCCTGCGCCGGCCAATTCAGTGCAGCTGGTGGACTTGATGCCTGACGGCCTGCGCCTGGTGAGCGTACGTGCCAGCCAAGGCCATTGTAATGCCGGCATCAGTTGTATGCTCGGCGCTCTGACCTATCTGGCCGACGAGCAGGGGCTTCCTGTCCTGCGCGGTACAGCTACGGTCACTATCGTGGCGCAGGCGATGGCTGATCTCAAGCAAGGGCAGATATTGACCAATACAGCCTACGTCCAGTCTGAACGCCAAGACCCTATCCCTGAAAATAACCTTTCAGACGTACAGATAGTGGTCGATGCGTTGGCTGATCTGGCCATCTACAAGCGGGCGACGCCGCTCACGCTGACAGCGGGACAGCCGGTGCAGTATACGCTGGTTGTCACCAACTATGGCCCGGCTGCCGCGCTCAACACGGTGGTGACGGACACGCTGCCGCCCGGCTTCACCGTCACGCGCGCCGATGGCTGCGCCATGGCTGGGCAGCAGCTTGTCTGCTCGCTGGGCAATCTGGCTGCCGGCATTGTGCGTGTGATCGATGTGCTGGCCAACAGCACCGCCGATGCCGCCGGTGTGCTGACCAACAGTGTGGAGGTGCTGAGCCTGACGCCCGACCCCAACCTGGCCAACAACAGCAGCCGTGCGGCTGTCAACGTGGCGCCGCCGGCTGCGCTGGCTGATGTTCAGATTAATAAGCGCGATGATAAGCAATTCTTCAATGCCGGGGAGCCTATTACTTACACGCTGCGTGTATATAATGCCGGCCCCAGCCCTGCTGAAAATGTGCTGGTCGAGGATCCGCTGCCGCCTGGCGTCACCTATGTTGGGGCAGAGCCTGCGCCGACGAATGGGTTGCCGGCTGCGCCGCGCTGGGCGGTTGGCTGGATGCAGCCGGGGGCAATGATCACCATTGCCCTGGTGGTGCGCACCGACGCCGACGCCTTCGCTGGATTGCTGATTCGCAACACGGCCAGCGTCACAACCACCACGCAAGACCCTGTACCCGCCAACAACAGCGCCTGGGCGCAATCTCAAGTGTTTGGCTCGGTGGATCTGGCGGTGCGGAAAACGGCGCAGCCAACGGCGGTGCTGGCCGGCGGCTGGGTCACCTATGTCGTTACCGTCACCAATCAGGGGCCATCAGCGGCGCGGGATGTGGACATCAAGGAACTGCTGCCGCCAAGCGTAACGCTGACATCGCTCAACCCCAGCCGGGGAACATGCGTGAGCCAGATCTGCCAGTTCGGTGCGATGAGTGCAGGCGAAGAAATCGTCGTTACAGCTACCGTGCTGGTGGACTCCTCTTTGCCGCCCGGAACCATATTCACTAACACAGTGGCGGGCTTTACGGACACTCCAGACACCGATCCCAGCAATAATCAGAGTTCGGCGCCCGTCATCGTCGGCCCGCTGGTCAATCTGGCAGTGACAAAGCTCTCGCAAGCCACCACCGCTACCGTAGGTACAGAGATTACCTATACCATGATCGTCACTAACCACGGGCCGTCGGCTGCGCCGCAGGTGGTCTTGACCGATGCTATGCCGGCCGGCTTTGCTTATCTGCGCACGACCAATCCCAATGGGTGCGTGCCGCTCGATCGCTGGTATGTCGTGTGTGAACTAGGGGCAATGGAGACTCATCAGACCAAAGTCATCGATCTCGTCTTCTTTATCGAATCGGTTGCGCCCATCACGGTAGTCAATCGCGTCACTGTCAATGATCCGAATGCCATCAATCCTGATTCCGGCGGCCAAGGCGAAGTTGTCAAGCCGACCGATCCAAAGGGGCCGACAGCAGCGACTATCACCTACTTCCGTGTGGCGGTGCAAGAAGGCGCCTTAATCGTAACCTGGGCGACTGAAACTGAGTATGACACCTGGTCATTCCGCTTGTGGCGCAGTACGGTCAATGATCGCAGCACCGCCGAGATGATTACGGCTGACCCAATCCTGGCCACAGGCAGCGGTAGCCAGTACAGCTATCTGGATACGCAGGTGGAACCCAAGATCGAATACTACTACTGGCTGCAGGAGATCACGCCGCGCGGCGTGCAAAAAGAGTTGGAGGTGAGCCACGGCGGCATCGACATTGATCCCCCGTCCGGCCTCTTCCTGCCCTTGATCCAGTCGGGCAGCGAGTAGCAAATCGGGTGGTCTCGCCGTAGACGAAGGGCTTCCGGGAAGTGGTCAACCACTTCCCGGAAGTTGCTTTTCAAAGCTATGCCACTGCTGCAAAAGTAGGCTTGAGGGCCGGGTATAGACCGCGATAGAGTTGATACCAACGTTCGTAGTCGGCCACGGCGTCCGGCCGCGGTTGGGTGCTGCCGGTGACGTGGATGGTGCGGCGGCAGGCGCTGTCGACGTCCGGCCAGATGCCGGCGCCTACACCCGCAAGCAGAGCGGCCCCATAGGCGGCGCCTTCGGTGGTGTTGACTGTCACCAACTCAGTGTTCATGATGTCGGCCAGGATCTGCCGCCACAAAGGGCTTTTGGCGCCGCCGCCTGCCACGCGTACTTGCGTAATTGCGGCGCGGCTGCCGGTCTTGATCAACTCAAAGCTGTCGCGCAGACCAAACGAAACGCCTTCCAGCACCGCACGCGACAGGTGGGGCAGCGTGTGGCGCACTGTCAGTCCCACAAATGCGCCGCGTGCCAGGGGGTCCGGGTGCGGTGTTCGCTCTCCTGTCAGATAGGGCAGGAACAGCAGCCCTTCGCAACCAATCGGCACAGCGGCGGCAGGCGCCAGCAGGTCGTCATACGGCAAGCCTGGCGTAAAGGTGTCGCGATGCCAGCGCAAGCTGCCGGCCGCCGACAGCATCACGCCCATAAAATGCCAGCGTCCGGGCACGGCATGGCAAAAGGCATGCAGCCGCCCCTCCGGCTCGACAAACGGGCCGCCTGTGGTGGCAAAGACAACGCCTGATGTACCTAATGCCAGCGAAACAACTCCCGGCTGCACTGCGCCGACGCCGACTGCGCCCGCGGCCTGGTCGCCACCGCCGGCCATGACGGGAATCCCGGCGCACAGACCCGTTGCAGCCGCGGCTTCCTGCGAGACATAGCCTGTGATGGCCGGCCCTTCATGCGTAGGCGGCAAGTAAGCTGCGGGGATGTTCAGCGCCTGCAGCACTTCGGGCGACCAATCGCGCTGCTTGAGGTCAAAGAGCAGCGTGCCGGCGGCACCGGCTTTATCGCTGGCGTATTCTCCCGTCAGACGGTAGCGCACATAGTCTTTCGGCAGCAGAATGTGACGTGTACGCTGCCAGAGATCGGGTTCGTTTTCTTGTACCCAGAGAATTTTAGGAGCTGTAAAGCCGGTTAAGGCATCATTGCCCGTGACCTGGATCAGATGCTTTTTGCCCAGCCGCTTCCGGATTTCGTCGCACTGGGCGCCGGTTCGTTGGTCATTCCAAAGAATCGCTGGACGCAGCACATTGCCGGCTTCGTCGAGCAAGACGAGACCGTGCATTTGTCCGGTCAGTCCGATTCCATGAATGTCATCCGCCTTGACGCCCGCCATCGCTAGAACCTGGCGAATGCTGCCGGCTGTACCGTTCCACCAAAGCTCCGGCGCTTGCTCGCTCCAAAGCGGGCGCGGCGTCTCATAGCCATATTCGCTGGCGGCGACAGCGACGACATCCCCCTGTTCGTCGATTAACAGCGCTTTGGTTGCCGTCGTGGAAGAATCAATGCCGATAAAGTACTGCATAACCGCTCCATAAAAATGTGTTGGGAAATCAGGTGTTGGATGATAAGTAGATCGGAATGATAAAAAAAGCGGTGGACAGGCTATGCCTGCCACCGCCTGTTGTGCAGCGGAATAAGCCTTTGGCGGCTATGCAGTGCGTCTAAACAGACTTGCAATAGCCAGCACAATGATTGCGCCGATGACGCCCCAGATCAGGCTGCCTACCCATCCCCAGGTGCTAAACCAGCCGATGTTGAGCAGGTTGACAAACAGCAACTGCGCAACAATCGCACCGACAATACCGAGAATAATGTTGCCCACCAGGCCAAAGGCACGGCCTGTCATCAATGAGCTTGCAATCCAGCCTGCCAGCGCACCGATGATGATGTTTCCGATTAACCCCCAAAGCCAGTCCATTGTCTCTCCCTTCCTGCTTACATAATAGAAATTTTAGATTTGCCGGCTGAACGCCGGTTTTCTACAGAACTGCACTTACGGTCGCAACCTCGGTTTGCGTATGCCAACAACTCACACGCGTATAACAAACGATTACCCTACGCCACAATCATAGACAAAGCGCGTGCATTTGTCAATCATCATTAATAAATTGTTACGCGCAATGTGAAGCTTGCGCTGCCGGCGCCGGCGGGCGATGCGACGCGTAGATAGTAATCCTGCGTTGCCGGCAGCGTACCTGACCAGGCTGCGCTTTGGCTGGCCGAGCCAAGCGGCTGATCATTCGCACTTACTATACGCACTTGAGCCGGTGCGCCGCTGTTTGTAAACAGTTCGACGTACATCGTCTGGCCGCGCAGCGCCTTCAGCACATAGTTTTGCGGTGTAGCGCCGTAAACAATGGCGGAGACTTCGCCGCGCGCAAAGGTGATTCGTTCTGTAGTAGGCGCCGGCGGCGTGGGGCGCTGGGCTGCGCCCACCACCGTTATGACCATGGTGAAGTTGGAAGCCGGCGCATCGGCAGGCGCGTTGACTGTGATGTAGTAGTCCTGGGTGCGTGGCAGCCGCGTATTGATGGCGGCGCCGCTGTTGGCTGCACCCAGGAAGGAGCCATCGGCTCCCGTCAGGGTGGCGCGGTAGGGGCCTCCGCCATAAAACTGCACCGTCATGTCTTGGCCGGCCAGCGCACGCAGCACATAAGAAGCCGGGCGCGTCACATTGACATAACCATCGACGGTGGCCGAAATTGCGCCGGGAGCGAAAGTGATGCGCTGTGTCTGTGGCCGCGGCAGCGGGGTGGCTGTCGGCGCCGGCCCCCCATTGGCGACTGTTACCTGCAGCGTATAGTTGGCTCTGCTGCTGCCGGCAGGCGCTTGCAGATAAATGTAGCAGTCTTGCGTCCTCGGTAGGGGCGCTGTCAGCGGCTGGTTGGCATCGGTGTAGCCTAGTACAGAACCGTCGGCGCCGCTGAGTGTCAGGCGGAAGGGGCCGCTGCTGTTGGTCTGCACCGTCATATTCTGGCCCGCCAGCGCGCGCAGCACGTACTGGCGGGGTGCACCGGCGGCGACTGAGCCGTAGATTGTGGCTGTGGTCGCGCCGGGGGCAAAGTAAATGCGCTCGATATTCGGCGCCACCGTGGGCTGCGGTGTCGGCTGCGCCGAACTGACGATGGACAGCACAAAGTTGTAGAAGACGCTTGCGCTGTCAGTGCCCGGTTCGATGGTCAGATAATAGTCACCGTTGGTCGGCAGCACACCCGTCCAACTTGCGCCGGCATTGGCTGCGCCAAGCAAAGCGCCGTTGGCGTCACTGACGCTGATCTGATATGGATAGGCTACATAGGCTGCCCCGACTGTCATTGTCTGGCCGGCCAGCGCCCGCAGCACATAGCTTTTGGCGTCACCGTTTTCCAGCGCGCCGCCAACATTGACCGAGGTGGCGCCGGGCGGAAAGAAAATGCGTTCCGGCGCCTGTGCCAGGACGACGCCTGCCGGCGCAATCGCACCCATTCCCAGTATCAGGCACAGCAGCACTGGCAGCAGCCTGGCTGTTGCCAATCGACGGACGAAGCAGAGTGAAGCCACCATTATACGCTCCTTCACTTGTCTATTTGGGCTATCATGTTTGGCTGCGGTGTCGTTGCTTTTGGCTGCCAGGCTAGACGGCAATGGCAGTGGAAACCGAATGCTCAAGCACTTCGTCGGCTGTCACCTCGCGCCCAAGCCGGTCGGACAGATAAATGCCTTCTGAAATCAACATAGTCGTCAGCGCACACGCCGCTGTCGGCATAAGCGGCACACGACCCTGTAATGCCGCGATCCAGTGCTGCTGTGGGCCGTCATAGGCATCACCGTTTTCGCGCACTGTGTGCAGTCGCCAGGAAAATGCATCCATATTGGCGCTGGCATCCATATCCAAGTCACCCATGGCGCGGAAGAAGCCAAACGGCTCAAGCCGCACTCCCCCTTGGCTGCCCAGGATCATGCTGCCATCGAACTTGTCCATGTGCACGGCCCAAGCTTCCAAAATATCCATTGTCTTATTGCCTGCAAAACGAACAAAGCCGAGACCTAGTTCCTCGACATTGTAGCCGCTGGCGCTGCGCCTCTGCTCGTCCATTTCGGTTTCCTGATAGGTTTTGCCTGTGATGCGCAACACCTGTGGGTTTCCAATTAGATACAGCAGGGTAGAAATATGGTAGACGCCCATGTCATAGAGCGCGCCGCCTGCCGAGTGCTGTTTTTGCACAAAGGTGGGGCTGCCATAGCCGTCCACATAAGGGCGGTTGCGCCGGCGATAGCCGTAAGAGCGTGCATGGTAGATATTGCCGAGATGGCCGCTGTCGATCAGATACTTGGTGGCTTTGGTCTCATTGGCGTACATGGTGACAAATTGAATACTGAACTTGCGTCCGGCTGCCTGCGCCGTATCCCACATCTTGCGTGCATCTACATAGGCGCCGGCCATGGGCTTTTCACAAAAGACATCTTTGCCCGCTTCGAAGGCAGCTACGCTGATGGGCATGTGATAATTGTTGTGGACACAGACGTCCACCGCCTGAATATCGTCACGCGCCAGCAGTTGGCGAAAGTCGGTGTAGACATGGGGAATCGCGTACAGTTCGCCCACACGCTGTGCTTCCGCCTGGTTGACGTCGGCAATCGCCACCACTTCAGCGTTGGGGGTTTTTTTGTAATTGTCGAGATGGTGTTTGCCGATTTGGCCCACGCCAATCACACCTACTCGAATCCGATCAGCAGACATAATGTGAAATCCTTTCCGGTGATGATTGCTGTTGTAATTTATTCCAGGTTGCGCTTGAGCAACTCCAGTGTCTTTTTGGCTGCGCCGATTTCGTCACCATCTTCGGGCGAACTTTCGATGCCCCACGCCCCTGTATAGCCGGCCGCTTGCAGGAGACGGATCAGGCCGGGAATGTCCCAGTTGGGTTCGCTGCCATCGGCGGCAAAGGTAAAGGTCTTGAAGTGCGTGAGGCGAGCGTCGCCGGCAAATTCGGGCCAGGCGCGGCTGTGAGTGCCCGCAGGCCAGTTATAGGAGTCAAAAAGCAGCCCCAGCCCAGGTACGGCATTCAGCAGGCGGCGCATGGCATCGGGGTGATTGGTCGGCCCCCAATGATTTTCGATGACAATCTCGATTCCGTGCAGCCGTGCGCGCTCGATAATGTCTTGATACCCTGCAACGACAATGGGAAAGATTTCGTCCAGCGTTGCGTCGCGCCCACCGGCGTCGATGCGCATTTGTTCCGCTCCCAGTTCGGCGGCAACTTCCAGCCAGCGGTAGCGGTGGCGCTGGTTTTCTATGCGCTCTTCTGCGCTCGTTTCGTAGATGTGGGCCCCGTCCACGGCAATGCAGCCATAGGGCAGCCCTACATCCGCGGCTGAGGCTTTCAACTCCGCCACGTAACCGGTGTCGGCGTACGCGCGCGCAATATGTGCGTTCCAGGGGTCGAGCTGGGTAAAACCAGCTTCCCGGCAGAAGCGGTTATAGCCGAAGACATCCAGCTTGCCGGCGTCGACTGTACGGTGCAGTGCATAAGAACAGAGGCTGTAGCGCATTGCTAAAAACTCCTAAGGTTCAATTGCTTGCAGATAGGCGCCCGGTATGACTTGCCGCTCTTCACCCGGCGGCTGCCAGGCTACTGATAGGTTGTCCTTGCCGTCGCCCTGTTTATAAAGCAGTTCAAAGTAGTAGCGCCGGCCTGCTTCCAGGGCAATGGGGCCGGTCACTTGTTCGGGATTCTTTTCGTACTCGCCATCTGCCGTGCTCTGTGGGGTGTAAGCTATCACGATTTTATTGGCGGGCGATGAGTCGCTGCTGAGAAACAGCACGCCGCGGTCATCGGCGGCGATCCAGAAGCGGTAGTCACCGTCAGCAGGCGGAACCAGATAGCCCCGCACACGCACACCGTAATCCTTGTCGCCGCTGCGCGGCAATTGCAGGCGGTCGAGCGGCAGCCGCTGCGCCGGCGGATCCTTGCGATAGGCGTTGCTCTTGGTCAAGTCCTCGACCGTCACCCCGCCGACGCCGTCCCAGCGCTCAGCGAGCACGCCGGCAGCCGCATGGCTGACGGCTTCCAGTGCGGTGGATTCCGGCGTTGCTGTGAGGGCAAGCTCGGCAGCCGCTGTATCTGCGGCCGCGGTGGCGTCGTCGTGGCTGTGTGCAGAATGATCCGCATCACCGTCGTCATGCACCTCCGTATCGCTCGGCGTCACCAACGGCGCATCTTCCAGCGCCTGCTCGTCTGCTGCTGCGCCTGCCTGCGTTTCGCCGCTGGCATCGACATAGATGGCCGTCAGCGTTTGCGCTCCATCGCCGATGACGATTTCGTGGACAGCCTCGCCACCATCAGACCAGTTGTCAAAACGCAGACCATCATCTGTTACCTGTGGCGCTTCAATAATGCGCTTGGCGTTGATGTAGGTGCTCACCTTGAACGGTGTCATATAGCGGCTGCCCGCATACGTGATCGGCAGCCCCGGCGGCACGGTGTTGAAGGTGTAGGTGACTGGATAGGCTTTGAGGTCGACACAGGCGTTATCCTGCAGCCCTTGCGAATCCGTCGCCTTTAAGCACAATTCCAGATAGGTATCGTCGCCATGGTCGTCAAAGCGGAAATTGCCTGTTGTGCCTTCCCCCTTGAAGTAGTCATAATGCAGATGTTCCAAATGCCGCAGCGTTACGCTCCATTGCAAGGCGGCGCCCGTCAGCTCGCCGTCCTCTGCGTCGCCGGCCTTGCCCTCAAAATCAACGGTGTCATAAATGCGGAATCTGGCACCGTCGCCCGGCGTGAGAATTTCGGCGACGGGCGGAGCACTGCCGGCTGCGATTTCAATTTGATCGCTGCTGGTGGCGCCGGCAGAATCAGTCACGGTGAGTACTGCCGTATAGACGCCATTGTCCGCAAAGGTGTGGGTGGGGTTGGCCTGGCTGCTGCCGGCGCCATCGCCAAAGTCCCATTGGTAGCCAACAATACTCTCCTCTGGGTCGCTGCTGCGCTTGCTGGAGAATGACACTTCGAGCGGAACGGTGCCTCCGCTGGGGTCAGCCGCTGCGGCAGCCGTGGGCGGTTTGTTGCCTCCAGGCGCATAGCGGATGCGCCAGATGCCGCCGAGAATCACGGAAAGCACATACAGCGCACCGTCGTCGCCTGCCAGCATCTGCACCATGCCGGGGACATTGGTGGCAAATTGATTGGAATTGGCGCTGCCGTCGTCGTTAAAGGTCAAGAAATTGACGACGCCGCCGTTGAAGTCATGGTAAAAATAGGCTCCCCGATAGAGCGCCGGAAACGCACTGCCCAGGTAGAGATCGCCGCCGATGGCCGAGCCAAGCTGCGGATCTTTGAGGCTGTGCTCGTAGCTGTAGGCCGCGTTGGTGACCGGCGCGCTGCCGCTTTTGTAGGCGTCGCAGTTGGCGTAGGTGGCGGCTTCATAGGGACCCTCGTAACAAGGCCAACCAAAGTTGGAGCCAGGACCGCCGCGATTGATCTCCTCCCAGTTGCTGTTACCCACGTCGGCCACGATCACCTGGCCGTCGCGCGGGTCAACGACAAAGCGGAACGGGTTGCGCATCCCCATTGCAAAAACCTTGGAGCGATTGCTGCCCGGATCGCCATCAAAGAAGGGGTTATCTGCATAGCCTTCCCCCGTCATGGGGTTGATGCGCAGGATTTTGCCGTTAAGGCTGTTGGGGTCAAGGGCGCGGCTGTTGCCTTTCGAGTTGACGATACCGTCGCCGCTGGACACATAAAGGGCGCCGTCAGGGCCAAAGCGCACGGAATCCAGGCTGTGCGCAGTTCCTTCGGCGGCAATGCAGTTGCGCACAAAGCCGCCCGTATCGTCAAAACAACTGAACGGCTCGGCATCGCCTTGGTCCGGATTGCCTACATGATCCGCCGTGCTGTTTGTCCCTAGAAGTACTACGCCGCTGCCCGCTTGGGCAACGTTGAGGTTGTTGGGGTCGGCAGAGATACGCAAGACGCGTGAGACGCGGGCGCCGGCAGGGTTGCGGTTTTTGATCTCCGGCGGGTCGTAGGTGTAGGCAAGATAAACATAAGGGGTGGATGGCCAATCAGGGTGGACGGTGATGCCAAGCAGACCACGGTCCGACGAATCGTTGACCTCCGTAGAGAGATCGATAAAAGGCTCCGGCAGCAGTTGCCCATCCTGCGCCACGCGCACCACGCCGCTTTTTTCGGCGATGAAGATGCGACCATCCGGCAGCAGGGCGAAGCTGGTGGGGCGCTCCAGACCCAGCACCACTGTCTCTTGGATAAAGCCATAAGGAAGATTAAAGCCGCCTTGCGCCTGGGCAGGCTGCGGGTGAAGCGCCGGCAGAAGCAGCGCCAGCGCCAGCATCAGATTGAGGTAGATGCGCATGGTTTTGTGTGATGACATCATGTTTCGCAAACCTTTCTGCATAATTCTGTAACAATGGGCTCTGTTGTTGGCTGCACAGGGACGTTCGCCGGACGTGGGGGCATCAATCAAGTCAAAGATGCGTCGTCACCTTCATCGCTCTGGGCGCTCTTGGGCCAGGTAAAATAAAAGATGGCGCCGTCACCTGGCGATGATTCCAGCCAGACCTGGCCGCCGGCGCTTTCGACGGTTTTCTTGACGATTGCCAGCCCCATGCCGCTGCCTTCCACTTCATCGCGCGACTTAAGGGTCTGGAACACGCCAAAGATACGTTCATGATACTGCGGGTCAATCCCTGGCCCATTGTCGTTTACCCGAAACTCGACAAAAGCATCGCGATCTTGGGCGGCAATCGTCACCACACCAGTGCTCGGGTTGTGATGATGCTTGGCGGCATTGCCTATCAAGTTGCGCAGCACCGTCTCAAGGGGTGGCAGCTCGCTGCGCAGGCTGGGCAGCGAGCCTTCGATCACCACGCTAAACCCCGACGGTAGGTTGAGCATTTCCACGACGCCGGCTGTCACTTCCGTCGTATTGACTGTTTCCGCTCTATAGCGGCGGCGACCGGCGCGTGAGTAGAGCAGGAGGTCATCCAGTAGGTTTTCTAGCCGCTTTACACGGCTGCGCAGCTTCGCCAGATGAATTTGAGACTGCGGCGGCAGTTGCTGCGCAACATCCTGTGCGATCCAGTTGGCCAGGTTATCGATTGCGCGCAGCGGCGATTTCAAATCATGCGAGGCGACATAGGCAAAGCGATCTAGCTCAAGGTTGCTGCGTTCCAATTCGCTGTTGCTGCGCTCGAGTTCCGCCGTCCGTTCTACCACTCGTTGTTCCAGTGTATCGTTCAGTTCCTGCAGTTCCTGCATCAACTGCCGCAGTTGTTCGGCGCTGCTGCGCATCTCTTCCTCAGCCAGCTTGCGCTCCGTGATGTCAAGCGCTGCGGTGGTCAGCCCGCTGACGACGCCATCTGCATCGCGCATCGGTTCAATGGTGATGTCGTAGATGTGCCGCCCGTCCGAGAGCGTAAAGGAGAACTCTTGGCGCATGCCGATCCCACTGGCCAGCACTTGGCGGCGCGCCTGTATATAGATTTCCGCCTCGTGGCCGTTGAGCATTTCATCATCGTGCTTGCCCACCATATCTTCCGCCTGAAAATCGGGATGTGCGTTGTAGAGCCAGGTGTAGCGTATCTCCTTGTCCAGGTGGGCGATTACCAGCGGCGCTGTCTCTAACGCTAAGCGGAAGCGCTCTTGGGTTTCATGCAGCGCCTGTTCCATCTGCTTGCGTTCACTGATGTCGATCGCGACACCCGCCAGCCGTTGAGCTGTGCGCTCGCCATTTTGTTCGCCGAAAAAGACGCGGCCGCGTGTGGCTATCCAGTGGATGGAGCCATCAGGCCAGATGACCCGTTTCTCCACTTCGTAGATGCCGGAGGATGTTGGTTTGGTGGCCTCCAGAAAAGCCTGCTGGGCGCGCGCTCGATCCTCAGGGTGAATAATCGCAAAGCCTTTTTCACTGCTGGCCGGTTCATCCGCTCCTACACCAAAAATTTCTCGGCAGCGAGCATCCCACAGGGTGATGTCGCTCTCCAAGTCTGTCGCCCAGGTGCCGAGCCGTGCGCCTTCCAGCGCCAACTGCTGCCACTCTTGCAGTGCGCGCAGGGTGGCGGCGGCCTGCTTCTCGGCTGTGACATCACGGATGACCGCCATCGTGCCCAATGGTTCGCCGGCGCTGTTTTTCAGTAGCGTGACAGTCGATTCCACATGCAGCTGCTTGCCGCTGGGCAGGACATGCACATTTTGCCCGCGCCAGCTTCCTTGCTGCGACAGAGATCGGCCGGCTGCCGCTTCATCTGCCGGGTCGAGCCACAGGTGCTGGTGCAGGTCGCTCAGGAGGCGGCCCAGCGCGCCGGCCGGTTCAACTTCATATTGCGCGGCTGCTTTGCGGTTGAGATAGACAATGTGCTGTTGGCTGTCGATGACAACGACGGCATCGTCCACCTGGGCCAGCGCTTCGGCTTGAAAACGCCACGTCTCGCCGGCCTGGTTTGCCTGTTTTGCATCCTGCTGCATATACCAACCTCTTGGTCTGTGGTTGCCGGCGGCTGTTCAACGCATCGCGCACGTTACAGCAGATTATACACAAATGGGCTTGCGGGCGCCTATACCGACAGCGGCAGCCAGGCCAACACGTGTTGGATGTATTTATCCCACAGCCCCCACTCGTGATCGCCCGGCCCTTCCTCATAGGTGAGCGGCAGCCCGAGCTGCTCGGCATGCGCTTTGAAGCGCAGGTTGTCCTGGTAGAGAAAGTCCTCTGTGCCGCAGGCAGCAAATAATTGTGGAACTGGTTCGCTGCTGCGCGCTACTTTGGCTGCTAAGCCGTAGATGTCGTTGGGGCTGCCGGCGAATTGGGCCAGGTCGCCAAACATATTCTCCAGTTCCGCCAGCCACTCTTTGGGGGCGTCAGTCGGTGGGTTGCCGGAGAAGCGCTGCAGCGCGCCCGACAAGCTGGCGGCGGCGGCATAGTGATCTGGATAGGTGAGCGCCAGCTTGAATGCGCCGTAACCACCCATCGACAATCCAGCGGCAAAGTTGTCTTCGCGACGGTCTGATAGGGGGAAATAGGCGCGCATGAGGGCAGGCAGTTCGCTGCTGACATAACTCCAGTAGCGGTTGCCGCGCACCATGTCGGCGTAGAAACTGCGGTCCACTGCCGGCATGACGACGGCCAAATTGTATCCTTCGACATAACGCTCAATTGAGGTACGCCGCAGCCAGATTGTGTGGTCGTCGGACAAGCCGTGCAGCAGCCAAAGCACAGGCAGCTTGCGGGCAAAGCCGGGCGAATCGAGAGGCGGCTGCGGCAGAATGACATTGACGGCAACATTTAGTTGTAGAGTTTCAGAACGGAAGTGTACGGTAATGAGCGACATGGCAACCTCTAACGTAGGAGATGATTCGGTAATTTCTAGAATTTGCAGGGTTTATTATGCGCGCACATGCACCAAAACGTATGTTCGGCAGGCAAGATAGTACCGGAACATCTTACCCCGCTTGTCTCTTTTGCCATATTCCGTATAATGAACGTGTTCTTTCCTCCACCAGTCAGCCGGAAAGCCGCTTCTGGCCGGTGTAAGCGCCTGACTCTGGTCAACGATGACCCGTTGCAACGATTAGCAAGTCTGCCTGGACCGTACGACCTGTTTTGACAACCGTATCAACCGTAATTACACGCAAGGAGAAGACTGTCATGAAGACATTCCGTTGCTTGACTGCACCTGCGACGCGCTGGCTGGGGCTATTTGTGCTCCTCAGCCTGCTGCTGTCAGCCTGTGCGGCCCCTGCCGCTGCCCCAACCAGCGGCGACCAACCGGCGGCACCGACAGCCGGTGAACAAGCAGGTGCGCCTGCCGTCGGCGGCGAAGTCAGCCGTGAGGACACACTGGTGTTTGCCGCCGATCAAACTGACATCATCACGCTTGATCCTGCGGTCGCCTATGAATTTGGCGGCATCCTGCCCGCGGGCAACATGTATGAGACGCTGGTTTCCTTCAATCCGGGCGACCCTGGTGTGCTCGTACCGGTGCTGGCCACAAGCTGGGATGTGGCCGATGATGGCGACATGTGGAAGCTGACTTTTAATCTGGACCCGAACGCCAAGTTTGCTTCCGGCAATCCAGTGACCGCCGAAGATGTAGCCTTTTCTTGGGGCCGGGCCATCGACATTAACAAATCGCCGGCTTTTCTGCTGATCGATGTCTGCCAGATTGCCAAGGAGAATGTGACGGCAGTGGATGCCGCTACGCTTGAACTGAAGCTGCCCAAGACGGTCAGTCCCCAGGTTTGCCTTGCCGTGCTGACCTTTACCACGGCTGCGGTAGTGGAGAAGGCGGCTCTAGAGCCGAACATGGGCAGTGACATGGGCGAATCCTGGCTCAACGACCATTCCGCCGGCAGTGGCCCCTATGTGCTCAATAAGTGGGATCGCAGCGTCAATGTGACGCTGGATGTGAACCCCACCTATTGGGGCGGCACGGTTCCAGCCATGAAGCGCGTGATTATTCAGAACACACCTGAGTTGGCCAATCTGCAGGCCGCCATCGAGACGGGCGATGCCGATATTGCGCAAGATTTGGGCAGCGAGCAGGCCGCCGCGCTGGAAGGCAACCCCGATCTCACGTTGGTGCGCGGTCTTTCCACGCTGCTGGTCTATGTGGGTATGAACGCCACCAAAGCGCCGCTGGACAACCCGGATGTGCGCGAGGCGATTCGCTACGCCATAAACTATGACGATATTATTACGCTGCTGGGCGGCAATGCCGAACTGGTGCAGGAGATCATCCCGATTGGCTTCCTGGGCCACACCGGCAACAACCCCTTCACCCAGGACATTGCCAAGGCCAAAGAGTTGCTGGCGAAGGCCGGCGTCGCCGAAGGTACGGAGATCAATTTCATCGTGCCCACGGCTACGGCGCCGGGCGGTGTGGAATGGTCGACGGTGGCTGCCAAGATACAGTCTGATGTGGCCCAGATCGGCTTGACGCTTAACATCCAACAGCTTCAGCAGTCCGAACTGCTCAACATCTACCGCGCCCAGGGCGGCGAACTGGTGATGATCAACTGGGGGCCGGACTTCCCCGATCCTGACGGCAATGTTACGCCTTTTGCCAATTATGATGCCAAGTCGCTGGCCTTCCGCAACGACTGGAATGATCCCAAAGCGATTGAGATGAGCAAGCAGGCTGCCATTGAACTGGACCCTGCCAAGCGCACAGAACTGTACGCTGAGTTAGTGGACTATGTGATGCACAATGGCCCCTACATCATGCTCTATCAGCCGACGCGCATCTTTGGCGTTCGCAACAACGTCGAAGGGTTTATGTACGACCCCAACGACACGCCGACGACCAGCTTCTGGCTGATCTCCAAAAAGTAACTCTTTCGTACGGGCTGGAGGGGCGCATCACCTCTCCAGCCCGTCATTATGCAGTGGACTGGCGATCCGAATGGCACGCTTTATTCTACGCCGTCTGGCGGGATTGGTCTTTGTCCTGCTCGGCGTTTCCCTGCTCACCTTTTTTCTGGCCCAGATTGTGCCGGTAGACCCTGCCGCTACGGCGCTGGGGTCGAACGCGCGTGAAGAACAGATTGTTGCCTATCGCCAACAGCTTGGGCTGGATCAGCCGCCCCCTGTGCAGTATCTCAACTATGTGCAGCGGCTGCTGCGCGGCGATTTGGGCCAATCCATTCGTACACGGCGGCCGGTGATTGATGACCTGATCGACTACTTGCCCGCCACCATCGAACTTTCGCTGGCCGCCATGCTGGTCGCCGTGTTGATCGGTGTGCCGTTAGGAATGTTGGCTTCCCTGCGGCGCAACAGTTGGCTGGACGCCGGGGCGCGCTTGTTCGCCCTGGTCGGCGGCTCCATGCCCATTTTCTACATTGGCTTGCTGGCGCTGGGTATTTTCTACCGGCAGTTGCGCTGGCTGCCGGGGCCGGGTCGTCTCGATGCGACGATGCAGCCGCCAACGCAGATCACCGGCCTGTTTACAGTGGATGCATTGTTGACGGGCAATTGGCCCGTTTTGGGCAATGCCTTGAGCCATCTGCTCTTGCCGGCGCTGGTGCTGGGCTATTTCTCCGCTGCCGTGCTGCTGCGGATGACGCGCTCCTCGATGTTGGAGATGATGGGCCAGGACTACGTTCGCACCGCGCGCGCCAAGGGGTTAGGTGAGCAAATCATTGTTGGCCGCCACGTTTTCAAAAATGCACTGCCGCCCATTCTTACCACCGTCGGCATCACTTTCGGCAGCCTGCTGAGCGGCGCCGTGCTGACCGAAACGATCTTTAGCTGGCCGGGGTTGGGCCGCTACGCCACCACATCGGTTACGACGCTGGATTATCCGGCTGTGATGGGTGTGACATTGGTGGCTGCCTTTATTTATCCGCTTGTCAACACCGTGGTCGATATCGGCTATTCCGTCATCGACCCCAGAATCCGCGTGAATTGAGCACCGATCCCATGCTCGCAGCTTCTCCTCGCCAGCTGTTCTGGCGCCGATTTCGTAAAGAAACAACTGCTTTAATTGGTCTGGTCGTTATCATCGCGTTTTTTCTGGTCGCTGTCTTCGCACCTGTGCTCAGCCCTTACGACCCGCTAGGCCAGCATATCCCCTCCAGCCTGGCCGCCCCCGGTGGTGAGCACTGGTTTGGGGCCGACAAGTTGGGGCGCGACATATTCAGCCGCATCGCCTACGGCGCGCGTATCTCCTTGCTGAGTGGGGTGGCCGTAATTACACTGGCCGGCCTCTTTGGCTCCTTTGTGGGGATGTTTGCCGGCTATGCCGGCGGCTGGATGGATGAGAGCTTGATGCGGGTGACCGACATCTTTTTTGCCTTTCCCAGCCTCATTCTGGCAATGGCGATTGCCGGGGCGCTGGGGCCGAGCCTGCAGAATGCATTGATTGCCGTGGCTGTCGTCACGTGGCCCGTCTATGCCCGCCTCGTGCGTGGCCAGGTATTGGTGCTGCGCGAGCGCGAATTTGTGCAGGCGGCCCGTTCGGTAGGTGCAACCAACAGCCTGATTATTCGCCGCCACCTGTTTCCCAATACGCTTTCGCCGCTGCTGGTGCAGGCCAGTTTTGATATGGGCGGCGTTATCCTGGCGGTTGCCGGCCTTTCCTTTATCGGTTTCGGCGCCCAGCCACCTATGCCGGAATGGGGCGTGATGATCAGCGAGGGGCGCAATTACATCACCACACACTGGTGGCTGACCTTTTTCCCGGCCATCAGCATGTTGTTCGCTGTGGCCGGCTTTAACCTGGTCGGTGATGGGCTGCGCGACGTGCTCGATCCTCGTCTGCGCAAATAGGAGAGGGAAAAGTTGACTTGCGGGAAGCGGCCATACGGCCGCTTCCCGCAAGCTTGACTACTGAAGTGTCGAGCGCGCAACCTCTGCGCTCTTTGCTCCCTCCACGCGATACCAAGGGGTTCCCAGCAGCGGCAGAAGCCAACGATCCAACCCCCACCAGCCGGCTACCTTCCACGCCAATACAATTAGGATAGCCAGCGCCAGCAGCAGGCCATTGGTGCTGGCAGAGCCGGCCATAATAAAGTTCCAGTTCATAAACGCGCCGGCAAAGGCTGCGATTCCGGTCAGCGCACCAAGAATGAGGGCGATACCGATCAGGGTTTCACCCCAAGCCACCAGCGGCGCAAACCAGGTGTACCAGCCGTTGTCGAGCATAAATTGGATAAAGCTGCGGTACCAGCCGAAGGCAATGTCGGGTCGCCCGTCGGCTGGAATCTGGACTGCGCCTGTCCAGAAGCCCTTCAGCCCTTCGCCACTCATCCATGTACCGCCGCTGATCTTGCCCCAGCCCGAGCTGAGCCAGGTCCAGCCCAAGTAAACACGTATGATCAACCAGAACCACGCCAATTTCGTTGAGCCAAACAGCAGTCGCGCAATCGGCGGATCAGGAATGACGACCTCACCTTTGGGATTTACTACTGAACTTGAAGCCATTTCTACGCATCCTTTCGCAAAGTTTTATGCGCCGGTACTGCAACCGGTGCGGCTCACAGCAGTCTATGCTTCATTCGCGGGCAAAGCTAGTGTTAATTATCCAATTCTCAATCGTTTTCTGGGTTGTTGGGTGGTAAAGGGTTGTGCGCGGTCGTGTAATGCTGCTGTGTGGCGCCTTTTTAGCGATAGAAGTCGATCCAGTGCAGTGTAATCTCCTGCACCCCTTTCGCCATCCATGCTTCCGGCAGATGCACCGTAAAGTAGCCGGGCAGCCCGGCCGTGACTGCGGCAGGCTCAGCTGCCGTCCAAGTGATCTCCAGCCAGTTGGGGCTGCCGGACGCAATTGCCGTCATCATCGTCTGCTCCTGACTGGCTACTGCCTGGCTGACTATCTGGGGCGGCGCACCGCCAGCGGAGGCGACCACAGTCACCGCATCCGCAGCCACGCGCAGTTCCTCCAACCCGGCCAGATGCAGCCGGAGCAGCGGCGCCTGCGGCAAGGCGTCTGGCCATGCCAGCGTTGCGCCGCCGATGCCGCTATCGCTGTACAGATCGATAAGCGTGCCCTCATCCTGCCGGCTGACCTCTGCCCTGTCCTCCGGCTTGGAGAGTGTAATCGTGATGACAGGCTCCAGGGGGAGCCGCTGCACTGGCCGGCATGCCGCAGCGAAACTTGCCAGCAGCAGCAGCAGCCCGATCAGGCGGATTCGTTCCAGTGTGTCGGCCATGCCAAAAGCTCCCTTTCGCCTGGCGGCGAGTTATCCGCCGCCGGCTCAAAAGCGGATAGAGAAATCGTGGAATTCGCCCGCTGCATCCAGCCAGTGAATATCGCAATGCTCCACCCAGGCGGCGGGTGGGCCATTTTCCAGCCAGGCAGCCAGCCGGCGCAGCGCCGTCTCCGGCCCTTCGGCCACCACACGCACCGAACCGTTGGGGCGGTTGGCAACCCAGCCCGTCAGCTTGAGCCGGTTGGCTTCCACTTGTGTATAGTGGCGGAAGGCAACTCCCTGCACGCGGCCCTGCACCGTCGCCTCCAACCTGCGGTTGTTCATACGCCTCTCCTCCTCTGCTGCTGATTGTAACGCATCCGCAGGCGAGCGCCAATGCATTTTGCTCGCAGCGTATTCAAGAACAATCTGGCGCCTACTTCATTTGTAAAGCAGCAATCCAATGCTGCCGGCGGCGGCGACCTGGTGAAGTGATGACGCAAATTGCCCATTGACAATCCGCCCCTTTTTCTTTATACTCCGAAGTACTACTACGAATTACTAGTATTTTTATGCTATTGTAGCTGGTGGCAAGGCGGTGTTTGCTTTGCCGGCGCAGGCAAGGGTATTGGCTATGGCGCACAGTGCCAAGGGGTCTGGCCGCTTAACTCAATACGATATTGCGCGCGAGTTGGGCGTCTCGCAGTCTACCGTCTCGCAGGTGCTGGGCAATCGCGCTGCGGCGACGATTCCGGCGGAGACGCGGCAGCGGGTGCTGGACACCGCGCGCCGGCTGGGGTATGTGCCCGACCGTGTTGCGCGCAGCCTGCGCACCGGCAAAACCAATATTATCGCTGCCATCATTCCTGATATCACCAACCCCTTTTACCCCGGCGTTGTGCGCGGCATTCAGGATGTGGCTGAGGCGCAAGACTATCATGTGGCCACCTATAACACCGACGGCGATGCCCAAAAAGAGCGGCAGATGCTGGATGTCATCCTGCAGGCCCGTGTAGATGGGCTGATTATGGCCCCGTTTCATGTGGACGCTGCTGCGCTGCAGCCGCTGCTGGATCGCAATATCCCGGTGGTGCTGCTGGCGGGGCCGGACGAGTATCCCCACTTGCCCGTGGACAATGTCGGCACTGATGCGTTTGCCTCGTCCGTCATGGGTGCAGCGTATCTGATCAGCCGAGGCCACCGGCGCATCGCCATGCTATCGAGCAGGCTGGCCTGGGCCGGTGTGCGTCGCGCCCAGGGCTATCGCCATGCGCTGGCTCAGCATCAACTGCCGGATGATGAGGAACTGCTGGTCTGGTGCGATGATTTTACCATGCAGGCGGGCTGCGCCGGCATGCAGCAGGTTGCTCAGCTGCGCCCGCTGCCGACCGCGGTCTTTGCCGCCAGTGACCAACTTGCGTTGGGGGCGCTGCTGGCTGCCCGCGAGTTGGGTCTGCTGGTCCCGAGCGAACTAGCGGTGATGGGGATAGACGATATTGCTCTGGCGCGATTGGTTTCCCCGCCGTTGACGACAATTGCACAGAACCAAGAGCTGCAAGGGCGGCAGGCTGCCGAACTGCTCTTTGAACGGCTCAATCAAAGCTATCTCGGCCCCCCGCGCCATATTGATATGCCCTACCAGTTGGTGGTGCGCGAGTCGGCTTAGCCCGGGCTGCGCATTTGTGGAGAGGAGAGCGCTTATCGACAAGCAGATTTCAAACGGCCTGCCCAGCTTTCGCAGTTGTTCTCTGAGTTTTCCTATATCCGTCTCCCGATGTCTGTTTCCCTATATCTGTCTATGGAAAGTGTGAGGAGAAACGTATGCAGAAGTCCCAGTCCCACAAGTGGCCCCTTTTGTGGTTAACCGTTTTTGTCGTTGCCGCGCTGTTGCTGTCGGCGTGCGCTGCGCCGGCTGCTCCAGCCGCGCCGGCCGCCGGCGACACCTCCGCTGACACTGCTGCCGCGCCGGCTACGTCCGGTGACGCCGGCTCCACCGAGCCAGTGCGCATTACCATGTGGTCGTGGAACGGCGGCCCCGCTGTGCCCGGCTCCGAACCGGGCGCGCCGCCGCGTCTGGTGGTCGAGTTCAACCAGTCGCACCCGGATGTGCAGGTGGATTGGAAATTTTATCAATATGTCGATTATTTGAATGTACTCAAGCTGGCGATTGTCTCCGGCGAAGGCCCTGATCTCTTCGGCCTGCAGGCCGGCGCACTGGTCAAGGAATACAGCGAGTTCACCGAAGACATCACCCCGTATGCTGAGAAGGCATGGGGCGCGGACTGGCAGGATCAGTACTATCCGCTGGGCTTCGAAGGTGTTACGCAGGGCGATAAGCTGCCTGGTATGCCGCTCTTCAATTCGGCTGCCGGCTACCTGTGGTACAACAAGACCATTCTGGACAAGTACAACCTGCAGCCTCCCACCACGCTGGATGAGTGGGTGAGCGTATGCAAGACGCTCAACGAGCAGGGCGAGACCTGTTTTGTGCAGGGGGCCAAAGATGCATGGGTCAACTTTGACATGTTGATCGCTCTCGCTAACGAGATCGCGCCCGGCAAAATTTACGAGGCCGAAGCGGGCACAGTGCCGTGGACGGACCCCGATCTGGTTAAGGCGATGGAGTTGTGGGGCGAGATGTTCAGCAACGGCATCATGCAGAATGGCGCCTTAGGGATTTCGCAGTACCCTGACGCCAACGACATCTGGCAAAAGGGCGACGCCGCCATGATCCTCTTTGGGCTGTGGAACGATTCAGTCATGACCAAGACCGCGCTGCAGGATATGCAGACGCAGTTGGAAGTGACGGAGACCTACGAGTTCCTGCCCGTGCTCTTCCCCGATGTCAACGGCGACGGCCAACCTGGCCGACTGTTTGGTGGCCCCGATGTAGTGCTGTCCATCAACGCCAACAGCCAGCACAAGGATGCCGCCTGGGAGTTTGTGCAGTGGGCCTCCTCGCAAGAGGGTGGACAGCAGATTCTGGCCGACACAGTCAACTTCCCGTCTCTCAAGGGGATGACACTCAACGACAGCGATATCTCCACCGACGCGCAGAAGGAAAACCTCAAGCAGCAGTTGGTGGATCTGGAAAACGCTGCGGGCAAGCGCGAGTTCCTCTATCCTGAACTGAAGACGGCGCTGGGCGATGCGCTGCAGAATGTCGCCAGCGGCACGCAAACCGCACAGCAGGCGCTCGAGTCGGTCGAGCAGGTTTCGCAGACGATCCAGCGCTAGGCGCGCCGGACGCCTTGCAGAGGTTGTGTTGGGGGACGGCAGGCTTGCCTGCCGTCCCCCCAGCAATCGCACGAGGAAGGAATGCAACCTATGGCAACGACTTCACGCACCATGCCGGCGGCGGTTGAGCGCACAGCGCCGCGCCGGCGCCGGTGGCGCGGCTGGACCAATTATCTCTATATCGTGCCCATTTTTGCCTTTGTCGGCGGGCTGATCTATTACGGGATCGCCTACACCTTTTACGTCAGCACGCTGGACTGGAACGGCATGAGCGCCACGCGCACTTTTGTCGGGCTGAAATACTATGTCGATATTCTGAGCGACCCGATCTTTTTGCAAACGCTGCGCAACACCGCGGTCTTTGGCTTCCTGGCCATTTTTATTCAGATGGCGCTGGGGCTGACGATGGCGGTTATGATGTATGCGCCAGTCTACTTCCGCTCGGTCTACAAGGTCATCTTCTTTGTGCCGGTGGTGATTTCACCGGCGGTGACGGCCTATGTCTTTCGCCGCATCTTTAATGCCAATGATGGCGAACTGAACCTGATCATGCAAGCAGTTGGGCTGGGCGGGCTGCAGCAGGCGTGGCTGGCCGACCCGCGCATTGCGCTCTACGCCCTGACCGCCATCAACATCTGGCAGTGGACGGGGCTGAGCTTTCTGATGTACTACGCCGGGCTGACCTTGATCGAGGACAGCTTCTATGAGGCGGCGCGCATAGACGGGGCCAACTTCTTCCAACTGCTCTGGCATATCACCGTGCCGCTCGTGCGCCCCACCAGCTTTGCCCTGCTGATTTTGGGCGTGATCGGCGCGCTCAAGACCTTTGACATTGTCTTTCTGGTGACCGGCGGCGGCCCTGGACGCGCCACCGAATTTCTCTCCACCTACATCTATAAAAAGGCCATCCAGGATTTTAACGCCGGCTATGCGTCGGCGCTGTCAGTGGTCATGTTGTTTGTGGCGCTGCTGTTGACAGTGATCCAGTTGCGCGCCTATCGCGAGGAGTAGGAGCCATGTTTACCGGCGTCACCCGTCACTATACGATTGCATTCCAGGTGGTCTTGACTTTGATGGCAGCCGTCTTCATTTTCCCGCTGGCGGTCATGCTGCTGGTTTCGCTGCGCGGCGAAGGGCTGGGCAATTATCTGGCCGTGCTGCGCCACCCTATGATTCCGCGCTTTTTTCTCAACAGCACCATCGTGACGCTGGCCACCATCGTGCTGGTCTACATCATCACCATGCTGTCGGCCTACGCCTTTTCCAAGCTGCCGCTGCGCGGCAAGACGACACTGTTCAGCGCACTGTTGGTCGGGCTGCTGCTGCCGGGGGTGGCCATCCTTGTGCCGCTCTTTCTCACCGTGCGCAACCTGGGGTTGATGAACAACTATCTGGCTTTGGTGCTGCCCTACACGGCTTTTTCGCTGCCCTTCACCACGCTGCTGGCGCGCAATTTTTTGGACGGTCTGCCCAATGAACTGATTGACGCCGCACGCATTGACGGCTGCAACTCCTTCACCGCCCTGGTGCGCATCGTGCTGCCGCTCAGCCGCCCCATCTCAGTGGTGGTGGTGTTGTGGACCTTTCTCAGCGCCTGGAATGAGTACTTCCTGGTGCTGCTCTTTATGCAGAACGACCAAATGAAGACGCTCACCCATGCGCCGCAGTTTTTTGTCGGCGTCTATGCGCAGGACACGGGCAAAATTTTTGCCACGCTGGTGCTGATTAGCTTGCCGATCATCATCACCTACCTGCTGCTGCAGCGCTATTTTGAAAGCGGCATGACCTCCGGCGCCATCAAATGATCCCATTTTTGAGCAGAATACCTACTCTCACCTGCACAATTACCTATAGAGGCAACCATGAGCACAATTGATCTGCGCAGCCCCGCCTTTTACAACCAGGTTTACGGCTGTTGGATGGGCAAGAACTGCGGCGGCACGCTGGGTGCGCCGCTGGAAAAGGCCTGGGGCGAGCCGGAGCCGTTCGACATCTGGTGGTATCCCGAACTGAAAGAGGGCGGCATTCCCAACGATGATTTGGAGATGCAGTTGCTCTGGCTTAAGGCGCTGGAGGAAGTCGGCCCCAACCTCAAGGCCGCCGATCTGGCGCAGTATTGGCTCGACCACATCGGCTATAACTGGGACGAGTACGGCCTGAGCAAGACAAACCTGCGCCTGGGGCTGCAGCCGCCGGTCTCCGGCCATTACAACAACTGGTTCAAGCACTCGATGGGCTGCCCGATCCGCTCGGAGATTTGGGCCTGCATCGCGCCGGGCGCGCCGCGCATCGCCGTGCGCTACGCCTACGAAGATGCCATCTGTGACCACGCCGGCGGCGAAAGCGTCTATGGTGAGCTGTTCAACACGGCGGTGGAATCCGCCGCCTTTGTGCTCTCCGACCGTGAGCAGTTGATCGAGATCGGCATGTCGTATGTGCCGGAGGGGAGCCAGACCGCACGCGCGATCCGCGCGGCGTTGGCGGCCTATGCCGAAGGGCTGGACTGGCAGGGCGCACGCCGGCGTGTGTTGGAAGCGACGCCGCACTACAACGCGCAGTACTCGCCCATCAACCTGGGTTTCCAGGTGATCGGCTGGCTGTATGGCGAGGAGTTTGGCGACGCCCTGTGCAAAACCGTCAACTGCGGCTACGACACCGACTGCACGGGGGCCACGCTGGGCAGCATTTTGGGTATTATCGCGACGCGCGACGGGCTGCCGCTGCGCTGGACTGAGCCGCTGGGTGAGGGCATCTCCACCAATGAGTCGTGGGGCGGCATCCGCAATGCCTCAAGTGGGCCAAATCCGGTTCCCGTGACGCTGGACGAATTGACCGCACGCGTCTGCCGTATGGCGCAGCGCGTGCTGGCTGAACATGGGCTGCTGGATGAGAATGGCTGCTTTACCGCCGACCCGGCCGCGCTTTATGCCGATGAGAGCGTGCGTGCATTGTGGAGCGCCGACCCGCTGCGCATCGACTATAGCCGCGCTGCGGGCAGTTCGCTGGCGGTGAGCGTGGTCTATGGCGACACACCGGCAATGGCTGCGGACGCAACCAAGACAGTGACGACGCAGTTGTACAACCCGCATCCGGTGGAGATTGAGGCGCGCTGCACGCTGGCTATGCCTGCGGGCTGGGCGGCGATAGCGGCGCAGCGCGTAAGTATACCGGCTGGGGGTTCGGCGGCGCTGGATTGGACCTTGACGGCGCCGGCTCCTGCCTGGTTGGAAAACAGCAACACGCTGTATTTGCAGGTGGCGCTGGACGAGCGCCCGGCGCAGCCGGCCACGCCCATTGTGCTGATCGGTGCGCGGCGGCTGCGCTATGCCGGGCCGTATCCGTCCGGCGGCGCCACCGACGCTGAATTGTTTGAACGCAGCCTGCCGCCCGAAGCGGGCGATGGCGCGATGGCGGGCGGGCGCGAGGGGGATTGGCAAGTGGCGTCGGCGCTTGACAACGCCTTGCCGCTGGATGATGTCTTTGCCGGCGAGGGTGTGTTGTATGTGCAGACCTTCTTATGGACTGAGGAAGCACGCAGCGTCTCACTGGGCGTGCCCGCCACCTGTCCACGCAAGCTGTGGGTTAATGGTGAAGAAGTGCTGGCCAGTTTCACCTACCCGCCGCTGCGCCCCAACTACAACGGCGACGGACTATCGTATGTCTCTGCGCCGCTGCGCGCAGGTTGGAATGAACTGCTGGTCAAGTTTGTGCGCAAGGCGGACGCCCCGCCCTTTGCCGCCCACCTGATCGCCAGCAGCGACGATCAACTGCATCATGGGCTGGTCGATGTCACGTGGACG